>CAMOSH010000005.1 GCA_946624575.1 uncultured Verrucomicrobiota bacterium | reverse complement strand
ACCTTTCAACCGACGGAGCCGGAGGCTCCGTCTCCCTCCACCGCCTCGTCCTCGTGTTCCGCGGCGGCGACTGCCTCTTGGCGGAGGAGGCCTGATTCCCATTTGCCGTCTTTTAGTATTTACCGACAGTTTTTTGTCGTGGCCGATGGTAGGTGCGTGTGCGCGGGTAGGGCATCATGGCGCGTCGGGGCGAGAGATTTCGTAAAGGTAGGTGGCGGAGGCTGGGTCACGCGCAACAATGGCGGTGAAGGATAGGCGGCCTGTGACGGGGTCGAAGGCGGAGGGGACCTCGCACCGGCGTGTGCCGTCGGGGGCGAGGGTGAAGACCTGAGGTTGCGGCAGAAGGCGCGCCGCGCCGCCACCGGAAGTTAATGACGCAGTTCCGGAATCAGGCCCTTTCCCGGCGCAAGGAGCAAGCGCCAGCGAAACTTCGGCGCGGCCGACTCGCATGACGAGTGGTTGCGGAGCGCCCCATTCGAGGAGTATTGTGCGCTCCCAGTCAGCGTAAATCGCGCCGCGGGGCTGCACGTCGGTGAGGTGTGCGACCAGAATGTGCCTGGAAGTGGAAAGCGGCTCGCCGTCAAGCGAACTGGCCCAGATGGTCGCCGGCGCGCCTGACAAGACGGCCCGCATTGCGCCAGCGTTGATGGCGCCGCCTTCGGCGAAACCGCCAGCCGTGCGCGGCGTGGAGATGGTGAAACGCCCCGTCGCCTCGTCGATGGACACGGGGGAGGAACCCGGTTCGGGAGCGCCAGGTGCAAAACCGGGCGCGGACGGGCCATCCGTGAGTTCCGTTCCCAGCCGCACGGTCCACCCCTCGGCGGCGAAGCTCTTGTCGGCGGCGCTCTTGTTGAGAAGCGGGTCTGGCGCCGCGAAGACGCTTCGCGGGATACCGACGGCGAACTTCTCGCGGAGAGGTGCCAGATCCCCGCGCAGGAAAAGGCATGCGCAGGCGAGGTCGCCGGCCCGCTGAAGGGGGTCGTTCGCGATGTCGAAACTGCCGACGCCCTTCTCTTCAGGATGCGTGACCCCCAGCGAGCCGTGCGTCCAGGCGAAGCGCCACAGTCCTGACCAATCCTGGAGTGCCGCCTCGGCCCCAGTCGTGATGCCGCCCAAGCCACGGAACTTCCCCGGGCCGCAGTAGTTCCATTCCGAGACGGTGAAGGGCCGGTCGAAAAAGCGGAGCGTTGCAACGGGGAGTCCGCCGCGCGTCGGCGACTTGAACGGATTGGCGTTCGGGCACTGCTGCGGTGGTCGCCACGCCCGACCGAGAAAGACAGGGTGGTCGATGTAGAAGTGGGTGTCGATGTAGTCGTAGGCATCATGCCAGACGGCCATGAAGGCGTTGCGATAGCCGCAATTCATGTTCGTTAGCGGAACTCGGCATCCTAACTCGTCGCGGAGGACGGCCCGGACGCGGGCCGCAAAGCGGCTCTCGACTTCCTGAAGAAAGTCGAGGAAGGCCGCCGTCGCGGCGGAGTCATAGATGTCGGGAATCTCTTCCAGATTTTCGGGAACGCCTTCCCATCGCCCAGGATCGCCATTTCTCCGCGCCGTAATCCAGCGAGACCATTCTTCGCGCCACTGCGGCCAGTGTGCGTACCAAGAAGGCGGTTTGCTGTCAAGCGGCCCCTCGTTCACGAGCGAGAGACCGACGAGGGCCGGCTCCTCGGCAAGCGGACGGCCAGTGAATTCGTTACGGTGACTTAGAAAATTGCGGACGAAGGCAGTGTAGTTCGACCATACACCCTCGTGGACTGGAACTAGGTGCTTGAAGGAGACCATGTCCACCGTGCCGTCGCGGTCTTCACCGACACTGCGCCAGGCAATGCCCTGCCGCGAGACGAACAGGTCAGTCGTAAGGTAGAGGCCGTGTTCGATGCAGGCTGCGACAAGGGCGTCGAAACGCCGCATCCGCTCTGGATTTAGCGTTGTCGCCGAAGGGTCTACCGTCCCCGCCACAAGGTCGGTCTCGTGGTGGTGGATGCGGATGGCGTTGTAGCCGGCGCGCGCCAGGTTTGCGGCGAAGCGGTCGGCGGTGCCAAGCGGCGGCACGTTGGCGTCGCCGCAGATGTTTACGCCGTAGAAGCGCTGCGTGACACCCGGCAGATTCTCGAACTCGAAGTGGCCGCCGCGTGCCATGACGCGCCCGAACTTGCCCGCTGGACTATGGTGCGGAACGACGGTGGAGAAGTCGAGCGCCGACCCAGGCGCAATCCAGGGGCTTGTGGCGAGCGGAACCCAGTCGGGGTTGTCGGCGAGCGTGAGCGGCTTGCCGCCATCGGGGTCGAAGGCACCCGCGCCCCTGATGGTCATCGCCACGCGGTATTCCCGCCCCTTCAGGAAAGGCGACTCGCCGTCCGGGAAGATGCGCAGGGCAAAATGCTCCTGATTCCACGGACGGCCATTCTGTATGAAGACGGATGTCGGCGCGTCAAAGGCCAGTGACAGTCGCGGGCCGTCGGGTGTGCCGGCGGCGACGACGAGGTTCGTCACCGCGCCGGAGAAGATTTTTACGGGGTTACGCCCATCTGGCAGCACTATGCGGGTACCGTCCGCCTCAATGTGTCCTCCGGCGTAGTCTGCGAACTGGAACTGCGACTCGACGGCGAGCATGTTGAGGGAAACGTCCCCGGTCGGGGTAAAGGCGTATTCGGCGCGAACGCCGCCGGGGACGTTGGCGACGCGAAGCGTGCAGCAGATGGGAGGCAGATTCACTTCGGGGTGCAGGGAAAGGCGGAAGAGAGAAGGGCCCGGCGCGGGTGCGCCGGGGGCAAGACCAGGTGCAAGCGGATCGCCCTCCATTTCCGTGCCCACAATCTGCCAGTTCGTGCCGGCGGAGCGGGCGCAGACCAATGTCTTAGCCGAGGGAACGTTGAGGTTGCCGCCGAAGGTCGAGGTGACGGGTGGCGGGGGGATGGCGGCGTCGAGGTCGGCAAGGACCTTGGCCGAGGCGGCCATACAGTTGAGCCAGTCGTAGAGGGGTGTGGAGACGGGGTCGTCCTTGGGCGACCAGAAGGTCGGAACGCGCCCCGAGGGCTCCTGGATCTGTGTTATGGCGTCGGCAAGCGCCCGCGCCTTGGCGAGGTCGAGCGGGTCACCCTCGGCGCGGAACATCGCCAGATAGGCGGCTATCATCTTCGCCGCAGAGGCGTCGATGGCGGTGTAGCAGCTGTATTGCTCGAAGACGGATGGGTAGTGGAAGCGTCCGGGGCGCCACTGCCCGCCGTCGGGGCGCGGCAGTATTTCCTCCGGCGCGCATGGCGCCTCCCAGAAGACGAACTGGTCCTCGCTCCAGCGCAGGAGTTCGCGCGCCCTAACCCGCGTGGCAGGGTCGTCTCCTTTGCGTTTCAGGAGCTGGAACAGAGTGTCGATTGCATTGTCTTTCGTAAGGTCCTGGTAGGGCGGGCGCGGCTCGATGTCCTCGAACTGCCCGTCCCAGTTCCAGTCCGTGAGCGGGCCGCGTTCCAGCCAGGCGAAGCAGTCGTCGGCCGCCGCGCGCCACTTCGTCTCGCCAGTGGCGTCGGCCAGCGCCTCGAAGAAGGCCAGCGGCTCCGTCGGGACGAGCGGGTTGGGGCACTGCACCTCGCCCGTCGCGAGCCAGTATTTGAGCGGCCAGGTGCCGTCGGCGCGGCGCGTTTTGAGGTAGGTCTCGCCGATGCCGATGGCCGCGTCGAGATACTTCCTTTCCCCTGTCGCGGCGGCGAGGCGGACGAAGGCGATACCTGCCGATGCCGGGTAGAGGGTCATCACCTGGCCCCGGTACTTGGCGGCGCCTTCGGGGTCGTTGCCCACCATCGAGGGACGGTTTTCACCGCCGTTCGCGGCGGGGTCGAAAGCCAGCGGCTCACGCCCGTAGGTCGGCGGCCAGAAGGCGAGCGGCGCGTCCGGCGGCTCCAGCTGCGAGAGGAGGTAGTCGCCGGAGGCAACCGCGAAGCGCATCGCCTTCTCGCGGTTTGCGTGGTCGAAGGCGGCCCAGTCGAGCATGGCCGCGATGTGCGCGGCATGGGTCTTTGAGGGGTAGGCGTTATGCTGGTATTCCTGGTCGGGGAGGCCCGTCTCCACGAGCCGTGTCATCGCCGGGAGCGACGTCATGTAGTCGTAGATCATCAGCGCGGCAAGGCGGTAGGGGCGCGCGGCGGGGGCGCACTGGCCGCGGAAGGGGGCCGTCTTCACGAAGGCGCGGCGTCCCGCCTCGCCCAGGGGCGTTCCGTCGGCGTCAAGGCCCTCGCAGACGACCTCCCACGGCCCTGGAGCGAGGTCGTTCCAGATTGACGAGAGCGGGGCCTCGGGGGACTTTTCGTGCGTTTCGTGTATTTCGCGGTTGCTTCCACGAACGAGCGTGAACCTGTATCGCTCGGCGCCCTCCACCTTTGCGAAGGCGAAGGATGGGGCGTAGCGGAAGAAGGTGGCGCGGCCGTTCCAGAACGGGACGCCCTTTCCCGAGTTTCCCGGACGAACGGGGACGGAGCAGTCCTCCTCAACGCCGCAAGCCATCAACGCACACATGAAAACTCCCGACAAAAAAGAACGCCACATACAGTTTTCCCGTGTTGGAAAGTCCATCTCTTCGACTCCTGTTAATCCTGTCAAAAGTTGGCCGAACTTCCGCAGTTCAAGCAAATCCTACCGCATGATCATCGTGAACGCATCGCCGTTGATATTCAGGACCGCCGACTGCGTCGAGCCGTCGGCCATCGCGAGCGTCACCGTCCATTCGCCCGGTGTGAATTTGAACGGCAAGGCGCCGGTGCCGGAGAGGTTCATCACCGTCGCCGCGCCGGAGGGCGGGGTCAGGGTCAGCGTCGCCGCGGCGGAGTATCCGAAGCGCCAGTTGTCGCCGCTGTAGGCGACTGGCAGCGTTTTTGACTCCCTTGTCCTGCGGTCGGGGCCGGGCTGACGGCTATCGAAGGGATAGGGGACTTCCGCCGCGAGATACTGGAGACCGTTCGCGGAGGTGACAAGCCGCCATGCTCCGCCGTCAGTTTCCTCAATGCGGTATCCGGCGGGAATCGCCAGCGCCGCGAAGAGCGAGCTGTCGCCATCCGCGAGCGAGAAGACATAGCCGTCGCCCGCCGCATAATCGACGAGTTCGTCTCCATCGACCAGTTTTGCCGGAGACGCCGCCGTGCCGTCCCCAAGCGTGCCGAAGAACGAGTGGCGCACGGAGAACGTCGCGGTCCCCTGGTTCGAGTTCGCAAGCGTCCAGACGCCGCCGGCGTTCAGGGCGGACAGCGCCAGGGTCCCATCAGACGTAGCGTCCGAGACGAGTGTCAAGACCGTTCCGTCGGGAGCGGTGGCCGTCACAGTCTCGCCCGCGAAGTAGGACGCCGTTTGGGCGAGGTCGGTCGCCGTCTTGACGGCACGGGGCGGCGAGGCGATCGTGTCGAGCGCATAGACGAGGTCGGTAGAGACCGCCAGCGGGTCGCCATGGGCGCATGGCACGAGAAGCGCCGCCAGCGCCGCGAGGGAGAGAAGCGAAAAAGAGGTTTTCATGTCGGCCTCCTCGGCTACTGCCGGACATACGAGACGCGGAAGCCTGTGCCGCTTCCCGAATAGCCTACAGCGCTGTAGTTGCCTCGGTTGGAGGCGTAGAAACTGCCGGACGACGAGGCTTCATTGTAGTGGCCGCCGCCATGCATGAATCGGTTGCTGTTGCCTTGATACGCCGGCTTAAAGGCGTCCACGTGGTTCGCCAGTTCATCGGCCCCGCGCTCGTCAAGCATCCACTCGTTCACATTGCCGCAGGTATCGTAGAGGCCCCAGGCGTTCGGGAGGCGCGAGCCGACGGCGACCGTGCTGCCGCCGCTGTTTTCAGAGCAGACGACGTAGGAGGTGTCCATCGTGTTGCCCCAATAGTAGTAGGTCGTCGCGCCGGCGCGCTCTGCGATTTCGAACATCACCTCCGTCGGCAGATCAAAGGCGAACTTGTTGCCCGTCTTGAGCATCAGCCGCTGGAAGAACGAGGAATTGCCATCGACGGCGGCGATGGACGCAATCTTGTCTGTCGATTTTAGATTGGCGCTGCGGAGTTGCGTCCATGAAATCGTTTCCGCAGGGCGGTGCGCCGTGACATTCCCCGCGATGTCATCCTTCCTTTGCGAGGGATTCCAGCCACCGTACACGGTGCTGATCTGACCCTGCGTGACAGGGAAGACGCCGATGTAGTAGTCGCGGTCTGTTGTCCAGTTTTTCGGAGTACTGGTGATGTTCGCCTGCGTGGGGTGGTCTGCGTCGCCCGTCGGGTAGCCGCTCGTGAAGGGTCCGTTGGGGAGCGAGGCGCTGTCGGCGGTCTTGGGCACCTTGCGCAGGACCATTTTGGTCGTCTTGTAGGTGTCCGTGTTGTAGCGGGCGTTCGAGTCTGCCTGGGACGCGAGCATCCCCTCCCAGGTCACGACGCCGGTATTGAGGTCGATGACCATGTAGTCGTCGCCGCTCGGGACATCGGTGGCATAGACGGCGGCGGACATCGTGCAGTCCGTGCGGCGGACGCCCTCCGGCGCATCCCAGGTGATCGTATGCGTTCCGCTGGCTGCGCTCGCTGGAACGTCGGTCGTGCCGTCGATTGTGTAGGTCGTGCCGTCGATGACCGTCGTGAAGACAATCTTGCAGTATTGGCCGGACGCCACGTCCTGCCCGCCCGTCACCGTGTAGGTGATGTCGAGCTTGTTGTTCCAGGGCCAGCGCTGCGTCACGCTGTCAACGGTGACGCCTGTCGCGGCATGGGCGGCAAACGGAAGAGCCGCTTCTGCGGCGACCGCTATGCTCGCAAGGAGTGGAATGGCTCCCGAAGGCCTTGATTTGCTGATGGGTCTGCTTGTGTTCATGTTGTTATTACTCCTTGAGGTTTGGTTAGGTTGTCAGGAATTGTTGGTTAGGTTGTCAGGAATTGACGGCATCAATTATACGCTTCCGCCATTTCGCCAGCCACTATGTTTTGCGCATTATTTTTATCGGATTCGCGCATGACAAGATTTGACTTTGCAAGGGGATTTCGCTAGTATCTTCTCATGCATGGGCAAGGAAAAATCCCCGTGGTGGCGCTTGTTTTCTCGAACCTCCAGCTCAAGAGCGTGCGGACGGTCTGTCGGGGAATCATCGACTATGAGCGGCGAAACGGGCCGTGGCATTTTCTCTTCGCGGAAGGCCGGCGCGAAGACCAGAACTTCGATTTGAAGCGACTCGACGCAGACGGCGCGATCGTCCAGAACACGGCTTTGAACGAGGTCTTCGACATACTGGCGCTGGGCATCCCGGTCATCCTCTCCGAGAGTTGGGCGGAGCCGCCTGTGGCGGACCATCCGCTGGCGGGCGTCCCGTTCGTCAAGATGGATTCCGCCGGCGTCGGCGCCCTTGCGGCGCGCTACTACCTTGAGCGCGGCTACAGGTCCTTCGCCTACGTCGGCGAAACACGCGACATGGGATGGAACATCGAACGACGGGATGGATTCCGTGGCGCGCTCGCGGCGGCGGGTTTCGACTGCGCCGTTTACGGGAAGCTTACGGTGCGCAGACGATGCGACTGGGCGGCCGAGCGGCCGCACTTGATTCGCTTCCTACTCGGTCTCCCGAAGCCGACGGCCATACTGGCCGCCATGGACGGCCGCGCGCGGCTCGTCCTCGACGCCTGTGCCGCCGCCGGCCTCCGCGTCCCTGAGGACATTGCCGTGCTTGGCGTGGACAACGACCCCCTTCTCTGTGAATCGACGCACCCCGCGCTCTCCAGCATCCGCACCGGCGGCTACCGGCGGGGATGGAAGGCCGCCGAAATGCTGGACGCCCTGCTACATGGACAGACAATTCCGCAGCAAGGCGTCGTAATGGAGCCACTGACCGTCGTCACACGCGGATCGACTGGCTACGATGCGATGCGCGACCCCGTTCTGGCACGGGCGCTGAAGGCCATCCACGCCGAGGCAGGGCGACGCCACTTTGAGGTTTCGGATGCCGTCGAGGCGGCAAACTGTTCGCGGCGCTATTTGGAAATTAACATAAGGCGCCACCTCGGCACGACTGTTCGCGAACTGATCTTGCGCGAGAAAATAGAGCGGGTAAAGTCGCTTCTGGAGACGACGGCTCTAACAATCGGGGAAATAGTGGATGAGACGGGCTTTCTCCACGACAGCCATCTCACCACGCTTTTCAAACAGGCCACTGGCACAACCATGACCACTTGGCGCCGCACCCACCGCGACGCTGCCGATGAATGACAGCGCACTCCACGCAAAGGTCCCCCTTCACCTACGGTTCCACATAGAAACTACCAGGCAATGAATACTGGGCCGGTGACGTTGCGCCAGACTGCGCAGGGGGCCGTCTGGGGTTTCCTCCCATTCGGGCGCGATTGGCTCGGCGAGGAGGTTCCAGTCGGAATGGACGAGTTCGGGGAGGGCGGACGCGGGAGCGCCCGCTGCAAAGCCCAGGGGCGGGAAGAAGCGGAGGGTCGCGCCATCAAGGCCCTTCACTTGCAGTCGGCCAGCGAAGCCAGGATAGGCCGCGAAAGAGGTCTTGACGGAGATGGGGCCCGATTGCTGCCCGTCGGCGAAGAGACGGCATTCGCGGCGCCAGGACTTGTCGGGATGCCAAATGGCCTCGCCGTTTGCAAGCAGCGTCTCGCGCTCAGTGAGGAGCGGCGCGCCATACGGCGTGCGGACGCGCATCGAGGCGGTGGTATCCGGCGCATAGACGGTGAAGAAGAAGGCGTTGTCGTGGCGCGAGATGTTCGTGCGCGGGAGAAGCGCCGCGATGGATTGGGCATCGGTGAGGAGGCTCCAGCCGAAGGCCGCGCCTAGGACATGGCGCATGAGGCGCTCGACGGGAAACACCTGCGTAGGTGGCGCGTAGTCGAAGTGACGGGCATTCGCAGTGTTTATGGCATCGCAAGGCGTGATTGAGCGCACCCAGGCGAAGGCGCCGCAACGCGAAGCGAGAACGCGGCGAGAGGCGCCCTGGCGGGCAACCACGAGAACCCTCACGGCCAGTGCCCGTGCGGCTCCACTCTCGGACACGACAGAAGCGCTTGCGGCTCCACTCTCTGATCCAGCCACCTCGGCGAGGCCGCCGCCATCGAAGGTGGGGTTCACGCGGATGCGGGTGGCAAGGGCGCCGGAAGCGAAGGTGTCGCATGGCGCGCCGTCCGCGATTTCGACCGTGAACTCGCCTTCCAGCGGCTCCGCAAGGGCAAGGCCAAGGCGCTCAAGCAACGCGGCCGGTGCGCCGTCTAGCGAGCCATAGACAAGGAACTTCGCCCCCTGCGCGGCAAAGGCATCGAGCGCCGCGAGGTTCTCCGGCGAAAGAAGGGCGGATACGGGAAGAATGAAAAGTGAAGAATGGAAGGAGGCCAGAGTCCGCCAGTTGCGCGTGGAGATGACGGTGTTGAGCTGGAGGCCGCCTTGTAAAGCCTCGCCGAGGAAGAAATCCTCATCAGCCGCCTTCATGGCCGGAACCAGCGCGGCGGTGTGCTGCGGGTTGTCCGCCATGCCGAAAGACCGCACGGCCAGTGACCGCGCGGCTCCACTTTCGGCGGCGGAAGCCACGGTGGCCGGGGATGGCCGCCCTTCAAGCTTAGCCACGAAGGCATCCTCCTTGCGCTTCATGTCGTCAAGGAGGCCGGGGCACTGCGCCCAGTAGGTGTCGAGCCCCACGCTCACGACGCCGATGTTGGCGGCAATCGGCTTGCGGCGTTTGACAAAATTGACGGTTGAATTGCTCATCGGTAAAAAAGGGATGCGGAACTTATGCAAATTTCTACAAAGATTCTATTAGAACTTTCCCAACGCCGTCGGGCTATATGAGAAATACGCGAAAAGCAGCCTAAATGGCGGCTTTTCCGATCTAATGCTCGCGGCGCTCGGTCTGGACATCGCGGCGTCCGCGACACCCAAACGCAGACCGGGCCGACCGCCAAAAATCGGAACGCCTGATTGAAAACCACCATGGCTCATGGTATTCTTCGCGCCAACTCCCCGCCTTGGCGGGGTATCACCCCAGCCAATTGGGAAAGTTCTAATGCACAACGAGCAAGCCGCGGCGCACGAAGTCCCGGATCCGCGCACCCGCACGTATGTCAACCCGGTCCGCATTGTGTGGACGACCCCGAAGCCGGTTCTCTCATACGGCGAACGGTTCGCGGTCAGGGACGCCGAGGCCCTGCTGGCGCCTGTGCGCGGGCAGGTGCCTGAAAGCGGGTTCTGGAAGCCGCATGGGTGCGTTCTCTCGAACGACGGCGAGGTGCCGAGCATCCTGCTTGACTTCGGCCGCGAACTCCACGGCGGCGTCCAGCTTGGGCTTGGCGCGGGTCCGCGCGGGATGCGCCTCCGGCTCCGGTTCGGCGAGTCCGTGTCCGAGGCGATGTCCGACATCGGCGAGCGTGGTTCGACAAACGACCATGCGATGCGGGACGACATCGTCGGCGTCCCGGTATTCGGAACCCGCGAAGTCGGCAACACCGGCTTCCGGTTCATCCGCATCGACCTCGTGACGCCGGGATCGGTTTCGCTTGAATTCGTCCGCGCCGTCTCGCTCATGCGCCCCATGGCGCGCCTGGGGGCATTCCGCTCCTCGGACGAGCGTCTGAACCGGATCTTCGAAACCGCCGTTCACACGGTTCACCTCTGCTGCCAAGACTTCCTCTGGGACGGCATCAAGCGCGACCGTCTCGTCTGGATGGGCGACATGCACCCCGAGACGATGGCGATCCTCTCCGTATTCGGCGCACAGCCCATCCTGCCGGAATCGCTCGACCTCATGGCCGCGACCACGCCGCCGGACGAGTGGATGAACAACATGACGCCCTACACGCTCTGGTGGGTGCGGAACCTCGCCGAATGGTTCCGCTTCACCGGCGACCTTGCCTATTTGGGGAAACACCGCGACTACCTTGCCACCATGTTTTGCCATCTCGAGACGTTCATGACGCCGGATGGTATCCTCGATGGCATCCGCCGCCCGTTCCTGGACTGGCCCACCGAGCACAACCGCCCCGCCGTCCACGCCGGGATGCAGGCGCTCGCGCTGCTCGCATGGCGTGACGGGGAATTCCTTGCGAAGGCCCTCGGCGACGATGTCCTGGCCGCGCGGTGCGGGGCCGCGGCGGCGCGCCTTGCGGCCCTTCGAGGCGCTCTGGAGCCGCACGGATCGAAGCAGGCAGCCGCCATGCTTGCCCTTGCCGGGCTTCGCGATCCGGCGGAGATGTTTGCGCACGTTCTCGGAAAGGACGGCGTGAGGGGAATGTCAACCTTCTACGGCTACTACATGCTAGAAGCGATGTGCGAGGCCGGCGAGAAGCAATTCGCGCTTCAATGCATCCGGGACTACTGGGGCGGGATGCTCGACATGGGCGCCACGAGTTTCTGGGAGAACTTCGACATGGACTGGACGAAGAACGCCTTCCGTATCGACGAACTTCCGGTGTCGGGCAGACGCGACATCCACGGGGACTTCGGCGAGTTCTGCTACCCCGGGTTCCGGCATTCGCTCTGCCATGGCTGGAGTTGCGGCCCGGCAGCGTGGTGCATCCGCCATGTTCTCGGCATCCGACCACTCGACGTAGGATGCCGTCGCGTGGACGTGCGGCCCTTCCTTGGCGACCTCGACTGGGCCGAAGGCGCGATGGCCCTCCCCACCGGCGATGCCATTCGGGTGCATGTCGAACGAAAGTGCGACGGAAAGGCCGACGTGCAAGTCTCCGCGCCAGAGGGCGTGACATTGGAAGAATAGGCAAATGCGGCGAAATGCAATTCATGAACGACTCGCTTCTTTCCCTTGACGGCGTCTGGCGCCTGCGCGCCGACGACGAATCCGAATCCATCCCCTGCACTATTCCCGGCGAACTCCGGGCGCTTGCCGCCTATGCCTCGGTCTTGGGCTCGATCTCTTTCCTCACGAGCAGGTATCTTGCCTTCCCCGGACTTGACAGGCTCGAGCGCCTCGGCGCCGGATCCATGGGGTATCCGGTCGTGGTCGCCTCGTGCATCTTCGGCTTCTTCCCGTACGGACTGCTTGTCCTGCATGAGCGCATCGACCTGCACCAGTCCGTCGGCGCCGTCCTCTGCATCGCCGGCATCATTCTCGGATGCATTCGGTGACAGAGGTGCCCAATGATGACGAAGTCTGCCGCGCAGGCCGTCTTCGTTGCGCTGCGCGACGCCCAGCGCCCGGCAGCTATTTCTCCGACGACGGCCGCGTTGAGAGCTAGAGCGGTTTCAACTATTTCGTAACCGTTTCCAGCAGGGACGTTTCCACGAAACGTCCGAAATGGCGGACGCGCCGTGGGCGCGTCCATACCAGAAAAGGCTACACTTTTTATGAAACCGCTCTAGTGCGAGGAAATTATGGGGTTCGGCATTCAAGGTCGTCTAGCCAAGCCGTCGAACCTGAAGATTGTCCCTGTCCATCGATTCAGAAGGAGCAATTGACGCAGTTCTTACTAGAACTTTCCCAATTGACTGGGGTGATACCCCGCCAATGGGCGAGGCGTTGGCGCGAAGAATACCATGTGCCATTGTGGTTTTCAATCGGGCGTTCCGATTTTTGGCGGTCGGCCCGGTCTGCGTTTGGGTGGCGCGGCGACGGCGCCCTTGTCACGCTGCGCGACGAACCGGAGCTTCTCGAACTCGTTCGCCGACTCCGCCGCCGAGGCATCCCCGTCGTGGATCTCACCGCCGAGCATCCCGAAATCAAACTCCCCCGCGTCTGCGGCGACAACCGCGCCATCGGTCGCCTCGCCGCCGAGCATTTCATCGAGCGCAACCACCGCCACGCCGCCTGGTTCTCCACCAAGTGGACGCCGGTCCACGCGGACCGCTTCATGGGCTTCCGCGAAACGTGGACGGGCATCCCCGCGGCTCCACCGCCGGGGGATGCGGCTTTCAGCCGCGTGACGCGGCCGGGAGGCCGCATCCCCGACATCTTCCGCTGGGTGCTGTCGGAAGACCTCGATACGAAGCGCTGGGACGATCCGCGCGCCGTTTTGCGCTGGTTTGCGGAGAAATTCCGCACCGCGCCGCGTCCGCTCGCCCTTTTCTGCTACGACGACTCCGACGCCGCCATAGCGCTGTCCGCCTGCCGCGCCCACGGCGTCGCCGTGCCGGAGGAGTTCGCCGTTCTTGGCGTCGGCGACGACCATCTGATGTGCGAAAACCAAAGCGTGCCGCTCTCCAGTGTCCTGCATGACGCTTGGCGAGATCGCCCGCCAGTGCGGCTTCTGCCATGCGCAACACCTCTCCAACCTCTTCCGCCGCGACGCAGGCCTCTCGCCCCGCGCCTGGCGCCGCATCGCCACTTGTGGCGGCGCAAACGAGCCTTTCGCAATTGCCGTAACGAGCAGGGCGGGCGTCCGGGGTTGAATCGACGGTCCCTCCCTTCAACGGCCTCCGCTGGCGGTAGCGGTATTGCGCGCCGCGCGGCCCTCCTGGGAGCGCGGGCATCCTGCCCGCGGAAATGGGGTGTGCGACGTCCCGCCGCGCCGACGCCCATGCTAGGACCGGCGGGACGAGCGCGACAGGCGGGACATGCGGGACTGGCGGGACTGGCGCGACTTGCGCCTTTTCCGCCCGTCTCGCCAGTCCCGCTCGTCCTTCAGTCCCTTCCGTCCCTTTTCTTTGTGTAATCGTGTGCGGAGTCCGCAAGCTGAGAAGGAGTTGGGAATGTCATTGAACAGATTTCAGTCATTCTTGGAAGCATTCGTTGTCTTGACGTCGGCTTTTCCCATGCGGTTGCGGCATTTGTTGCGGCGGCTGGGACCGTCGTCAAGTCCGGAGCCGCAATGCGGGGTGAGGCCATGCTGTTGACTGGCGGGCGGCGGGGGGGTATTGTTTGCGCAGCCGCCTGCCGCTGAACCATGACGGGTGGCGGCGCCATAAAATGAACGAGCATTTCTCCGACTCCGACACCGCCCTCCCACCTGTGATTTACGACGCCACTTTGCGCGACGGCGCGCAGGCGCTTGGGATCGCCTTTTCTCGGGCGGGAAAATTGCGTTTCGCCCATCTGCTCGACGAGTTCGGCGTTCCGTGGCTTGAAGGGGGCTTCGCCGGTTCGAACGAGCGCGACCGCCAGTTTTTCGAGGACGCCGCGAAGGAGAAGTTTTCGAGAGTTCGCATCGTCGCCTTCGGCTCGACCCGTCGCGCGGGTGGGCGCTGCGCCGACGATCCGCTCGTCCAGGCCCTCCTTGGAGCCGGCACCGGTGCCGCCGCGATATACGGCAAGTCATGGCGTCTGCACGTGCGCGAAGTCCTGCGAACGACGGATTCCGAAAATCTCGACATGGTTTCAGAAACCGTCGCATATCTCAAAGAGCACGGTCTGGCCGTTCACTTCGACGCCGAACATTTCTTCGACGGCTACAAGGACGATCCAGGCTACGCACTGTCCGTTTTGGAAAGGGCGCGAGAGGCTGGCGCGGACTCGATAACGCTCTGCGACACGAACGGCGGCACGATGCCTGAGGAGGTCCACGACATAGTGTCGGCGGTTTCCTCCTCCATGCGCCGAGCCGCCGCTCCGGGCGTCCCCATGCCCGTGCTTGGCATCCACGCGCACAATGACTGCGGAATGGCCATCGCGGTTTCGCTGGCTGCATTCCGGGCCGGGGCGCAGATGATACAGGGCTGCATGAACGGATATGGGGAACGGGCCGGAAACGCGAATCTCACCACCATCATTCCGGCGCTGCAGCTCAAGCTTGGGCGTCGCGTCGTCGAACCGGAAAAGCTTGCCGGGCTGCGGGCTCTTTCCCTCTCTGTTGACGACCTCGTCAACCAGCGGCCGGATCCACGCGCGCCTTTTGTCGGCGAATCCGCCTTCAGCCACAAGGCGGGCGCTCATGTGGCGGGCGTGCGCCGCAATCCGGCCACATTCGAGCACATCCGGCCCGAGGCCGTCGGCAACGAAAGGCATGTCGTGCTTTCGGAGCTGAGCGGGGCCGCCAACGTCCTGTATCGCCTCAAGCAGACCGGCGCCGCCATTGACGGATCGGCCGGGGCCGACGGCGGAGATCTTTCGCGCGAAGAGGTGCGTCGCGTCGTGGACGAGCTCAAGAGCCGGGAGGCGGAGGGTTTCTCCTTTGAGTCTGCGGATGCGTCCTTCCGCATTCTCGCGCGCAAGGCGCTGGGCGCACACAAGCCGTTCTTCGAGCTCGAGGGGTTCCGCGTATTCGTCGAAAAACGCGGCGGCGACCGCGACTGCCGCTCCGAAGCGACGGTCAAGCTGCGCGTCGGCGACCATTCGGAGCTTGCGGCCGGAGAGGGGGGCGGCCCAGTTGACGCTCTCGACAAGGCTCTTCGAACCGCGCTTACGAAGTTCTATCCGGAAATCGCCAAGGTCGTTCTGACGGACTTCCGCGTCCGCATCCTCGACTCAAAGGAGGCCACGAAGGCGGTCACGCGGGTTCTCATTGAATCGACCGACGGTTCAATGCGCTGGGGCACCGTTGGTGTTTCCGAAAACATCATCGAAGCGGCATGGCAGGCGCTTCTCGACTCGGTCGAATACAAGCTGCTTGTCTCCGGAACGCCCGCTCCGCGGTAAGCCGGGCTTCGGCGCGGCACTACGAACCGAGAAGGACGTTACGAGGTCTGTCCCTGCTCCCTGCCGCGCTTCCGCAGACTCCGCGAACTCCGCGTGAGGATTCCAGTCCGCCTTCGGCGCAAACGGCGGTCTGGAGACCGCCACCCCCCTGTCGCGCTTCCGCAGACTCCGCAGACGTTACGAGGTCTGTCCCTGCTCCGCGTACACGCTCCTCGCCGGTCCGGGACGTTACGAGGTCTGTCCCTGCTCCCTGCCCCGGATTTTCGTTTTCGCAACTGGATTTTTACCATTTGCGCAACTCGCTCGACGGGGCGGACGGCCGGCATTGCGCCGCAGAAGAGGTTTCTGGTAGAATCCGCCCCATGAAGACATCCACCGAGAAACCCAGCGGAAAGCCCCCGTACCGCCTCATGGCCGACGACCTCCGCGAGAAGATCCTCTCGGGAGCCTACGCTGGCGGGAAGCTGCCGTCGGAGCGGGCGCTCCTGCGGCGGTGGGGCGTCTCCCGCGCGACCGCCGCCAAGGCGCTCGACATCCTCGAGAGCGACGGCCTCGTGGTGCGCCGCCGGGGCGCCGGCGCCTTCGTGAACCCCGCGTCCGGCCCGGCGCCGGGCCGGATGTTCGTCGCCACGCTCATCGCCGACATGGACGTCCGGGAGTTCTTCTCCGCCGTCTGCGGTTCGATCGCCGACCGCGCGCGTTCCTACAACCTGAACCTGATCTGGGGCGCCCGGCGCGAGTTCGAGGACCTCGCCCGCGACGCCCCGCTCGCGGACTATGTGGAGCGTTGCCGCGCCTCGGGCGTCCGGGGCGTCTTCTTCGTGCCGCAGGACTCCCCGGCCGACGGCGGCCGGCGCAACCGCGAGATCGCGGAAACGCTGCGCGAGGCCGGCATCGCGGTGGTCCTGATCGACCGCGACATCGTCCCGTTCCCGTTGCGCAGCGACTTCGACTTCGTCGGCATCGACAACGTCCAGGCCGGCTACCGCCAGGCGGCGCACCTTCTTTCGCGGGGCTGCCGGCGCCTCGTCTACGTGAGCCACGCCAAGCAGGTCTGGACGGTCGACGCGCGCTTTTCCGGCTTCCGCAACGCGCTGGAGGAGAACGGCCTTCCGGCGGACGCCGGCCTGCTCTTCCGCGGCGACCCGGCGGACAGGCCCTTCGTCCGTTCGGTCATCCGCGCCCGTCCCGACGGCATCGTCTTCGTCCACGACGACATGGCGATCGACTTTATGCCGGTCTGGGAGGCGCTCTCCCGGCGGCGCGTCCGGTACATCGGGCTCGACGACATTTCGCACTCCCGGTCCCTCGGCATCTCCTCGATTCGGCAGCCCTCGCGCTTCATCGGCGAGGAGGCCGCGCGCCTCATGGCCCTGCGCCTCGGCCGCGACACGCTCCCGCCCCGCCAGGTCCTCTTCTCCGCCGAGCTCGTCGCCCGAGCCTCCTCGTTGGGCGGCGCGTAGCCCGTCCCGCCGACGAACCCGGCCCCGCGTTCGTCGGATTGAGGCCGCTATGGCAGCTCCTTCGGGAGGGAGAAGCGCACGGCGTGCTCCGCGTCCGGGCCGTAGGCGGCGAACTCCAGCTCCGCATAGACGGACGGCTTGAAGTCGTCCGGCGAGGCGTAGACCATGGCGCGCCCGGGCTCGGCGAAGCCCGAAAGGCTCCGCTCCGGCGCCGTCTGCTCCATCAGGAACCAGCCGCTCCCGTCCGCGAGCCGGACCGCGAGCGCGTCGCCGTCGGCGGAAATCTTGCGGGCCGCGGCCGAGCCGGGAACGTCGATGCGCGACCAGCCGGCCGGTTCGTCCGGTTCCGGCGCGGAGATTTCGCCGAACTTCGCGTGCCGCCCGTCGCCGCAAAGCCGGATCATGACGGACGACGGGCGCGGAATCTGCGCGATGGACCACAGGCGGCGGTCGTCGTCCGGAAGCGTGTCCGGTCCGCGCGCGCCGGCGTCCTCCGTGAGAAGGCGCGAGCGGACGACCAGCGCGTCCGCCTCCAGCGAGAAGGCGCGCTCCAGGGCGACGACCCAGTCGCCACCGCGATGGGCCGCCGTGCGCAGAACGACGTTCGTCGCATCCGCGGCGACGACCTGCATCGGCAGGGCGTCGAACCAGGCGGGCGGCGGCCAGACCGGACCGGACTCGACGCCCTCGAACGCGCGCCAGGCGGCGGGATCCGACCCCACCCAGGTCTTTTCGCCGCCGACGTTCTTCCAGCGTGGCTTGCCGCTCGGATGGCAGCCGAAGTCCGCCGCCTCGGGCTGCGTCCAGAGGACGTTGCCGCCGCCCGGCCGCCCGAAGGACATCAGCCGACCGGCCCAGGCCGGGACGATCTCGGCGCGGACGGCGCCGTTCTCAAGGACGATCGTCTCGACGTCCGCCGCGCGCAGCGGCACGGCGATGGCGAGAAGCGAAAGCGAAAGGCTGGCGAAAAGGCGATGGGCTTGCATGGCATGGCTCCTTGTGGCGGGGTTCGGGAGCAAGAATACCACGCAGCGCATCCGACATGCGTCCCCCTTCGCCCGCTCCTGACAAAACTGGCCTAGGCCGGTTTCTCCATTGAAGCGGGCTTCCGAACGGTTTTTCCGCCGCCAGCATGGTAGTATGCCCGTCGCCGGCCCCCGCTGGGCCCGGCGCGTTCGACCCTCGTTTCCAATCCCCCTTTCAGGAGACCAAGACCCATGATGAACACCGGATTCAAGACAGACGGCGCCCGCTTTGCGGCGCCATTCCGCCCCGTTGGGGCCTTCCAGTCGGTCGCGCTGGGCGCGGCGCTCGCGTTCGCCCTGCTCGCGGCGCCCGCGGTGCGGGCCGCGGACGACATCGTCGTGGCGGGAAGCGCCCAGACGGACGGGCTTCTCTCCTCGCTGAGCCTTTCGTTCCCGGAGAGCGCCTCGCCGACGCGGCTCTTCCTCGCCTGGGGCGCGGACGACTGCGGAACGGCGATGGGCAACTGGACGCATCTCGACTGGCTCGCCGACGTCCCTGCGGGAGCCACCTCCTGCGACGCCCCGGTCGCGACGTTGCGCTCGGGCCTTCCCTTCGTTCGCGTCTTCCGCATCGCGCCCGACGATTCCGTCGTCGAACTGGAAGGCGCGACCGCCGACGGCACCCAATCCGTGAAGACGGGCTTCACGCCGTCCTCGACGGCCGCCGTCCGCTGCGACCTCACGCTCGACGCGTTCGCCAACCAGGCGATCTTCGGCGTCCGATCGGCCGCGGGGCAGAACTCCTTCTGCCTTCTGACCATCGTTCCGTCCGGCAGCGCGGGCCATGGCTGGCGAATCGATTACGGCGCACAGGTCAAGAACAGTTACGTCGATCCCGCAGCCGGGAGACGCTACCTTGCCGAAGCCGACTACCACGGGTTGAAAATTGACGGGACCCTATTGCCAAAAGAAAACAACTGCAATCTGTCAGGTAGTCCTGAGACAGTCCAGCCCGGTTGCGTTATGGCGCTCTTCGGCATGAGCACGGCTGGCGGCGTCGGCAGCCAGGCACAGGCCACCATCCACTCCTTCAAGGCGTGGAGCGACACCGACAGCAGGACGACGACCCTGGCCGCCGACCTCGTCCCCTGCCGCAAGAACGGCGTCGTCAGCTTCTACAACCGCGTCAACGGGACGTTCGAGTCGCTCGTCACGGGAACACTCATTGGCGGCGCGGACAAGGCGCATAGCTCGTGCGGCACCTCGGTCGATGCCAGTGCCGTGTTTAACCCCTACGGCACAGACCGCACGATGACGATCACCAAATTCTACCGCAACCACCGCCAGCCTACGGCCGACCTGACCTTCACTGCCGGCCTTGCCGACTGCGCCCTCGTGGCGACGCACGACTCCGCCGACCACGGCGGCGCCATCGCCGACTGGCCTGCGGAGAACACCGTCCTCGTGACGAACGTTCCCGCCGCGACGACTTCGATGACGCTCTCGTTCCCGTGGCAAATCGAGCGCGACACGGAGCATTTCTACCGGTTCTTCCTCGTCGCCCGCAGCGGCTCCGCGACCTACGACCGCCAGTTCGAGGGCATCCGCGCCACCGGGGAGCAATACGTGCTGACGGACTTCGTGCCGACGCAGACGGCTAACGTGATGGCCGACTTCCAGTTCGACACGACGCTCGGCAACCAGGTGGTTTTCGGCGCCCGGCAAGGCCCGAGCAGCGCCTCGTTCGCGGTGTGGCACCTGGAGGGCGGCCTCGGCTACCGCTTTGACTACGCCAACTGGAACGCCAATTCAAACCATCCGGAACAGGCCGTGGACGGAGCCTACCTTTCGCGCGTCGTCAATGCGTATTCCGCCGGCCTGGAGATCGGCGGCAGCCGCATCGTGACGGTGCCGGAATCAGCGAAGACGACATTCACGGCGCCGTGCCCGATGGCCGTGTTCGCCCTCAACTCGGCCGGCACAGTGAACTTTTTCGCGAAGGGCGTATGCCGATACGTGAAGGCGTGGCGCGTGATGTCGCAGGAGAACACGCGAGTCCTGGACCTGCTGCCGGCGATGAAGAACGGCGAAGTCGGCTTCTACAACAAGTGCGACGGCACATTCTTCGGCAATTCCGGAACGGGCGCGTTCGAGGCCGTGAACGAAGTCGTGAACACGACGGCGCGGGTCCTTTCAGATTCCGGGACGCTCGGCGTTCCGCCGCCCATCGGCTTCGTGCTGACAGTGCGCTGACGGCGGACGGCCCGCCATGGAATCCGCGACGCCATGAAAACCGTCCTCGTTCTCGGCGCCTCCGGCGCCATGGGGCGCTATGTCGTCCCGGAACTCGCCCGGATGGGACACGCCGTCGACGCCGTGTCGCTCGACGCCCCCGACCCCTCGCTCGATCCGCCCGGCGTCCGCCGCATCCAAGGCAACGCCAAGGACGGGGCCTTCCTCGCCCCGCTCCTCGCCCGCCACTACGACGCCATCGTGGACTTCCTGATCTACCCGACGGCGGAACTCGCGCCCAAACTGCCCCGCATGGCCGCCGCCTGCGGACACTACGTCTATCTCTCCAGCTACCGCGTCTACGACGGCAAGGACGTCCCCGTGCGCGAGGATTCGCGGCTCCTCGTCGACACCGCCGACGACCCGATCCTGCGCAACTCCGACGACTACAGCATCTACAAGGCGCGCGGCGAGCGCATCCTTCGCTCCCTCGGCCACCGCAACTGGACAATCGTCCGCCCCTCGATCACCTATTCCACCTACCGCTACCAGCTCGTCACGCTCGAGGCGCCGACCGTCGTGGGGCGCGCCGACCGGGGCAAGGCGGTCGTCCTGCCCGAGACGGCGCGCGACGTGCAGGGGACGCTCACGTGGGCCGGCGACAACGCCCGGTTCATCGCCCGCCTCGTCCTCGACGACCGCGCCGCCGGCGAGACCTACACGCTCGCGACGGCCGAACACCACGCGTGGGGCGACATCGCGGAACTCTACGCCTCGCTGCGCGGACTCCGGGTCGTCTGGGCGCCGGAGGAGGATTTCATGCGCATCCGCTGCCCCGACCCGTGGGACCTCGGTCTGACGTGGCAGCTGCGGACGGACCGCCTCTTCGAGCGCATCGTCGACAATTCGAAGATCCTGGCGGCGACGGGCCTCTCGCAGGGCGACCTGATGCCGCTGGCGAAAGGGCTGGAAACCGAACTCGCGAAAGTCCCCCGCGGCTACGAGTGGCAGGGCTACGAAGGCGAAGGCCGTCGCATGGACGAATGGCTGGAGGCGCGGCAATGAAAAGAATCCGCGTCGTCCAGTTCGGCATTTCCCACGAACACGCCGTCGACAAGCTGACGACCATCCGGGCGCTCCCGGACGAGTTCGAGCTCGTCGGCCTCGTCGACGACCGCGACGGCGCGTCGCCGCGCTACCCGCTCCGCCGCCCCGATTCCGTCCTCGAAGGCGTGCCGCTCCTCGCCGAGGAGCAGGTCTGGGCGGACAAGACCATCGACGCCGCCTTCGTCGAAGTCACCAACGGCGACCTCGTGGCGACGGCGGAGCGCGTCCTGGCGCACGGGCTGCCGATGCACCTCGACAAGCCCGGCGGCGAGACCTACGAGCCGTTCGCGCGGTTTCGGACGGAGGCCCGTGCGCGCGGCCTCCACGTCCAGATGGGCTACATGTTCCGCGCCAACCCGGCGATCCAGTGGCTCGCGGACGCCGTGCGCCGCGGCGTCTTCGGCGACGTGTGGGGAATCGAGGCGGACATGGACCACGGCTACGGCGACGACGACTACCGGCGCTACCTCTCGTCCTTCCGGGGCGGCATCCTCTACAACCTCGGCTGCCATCTCGTCGATTTCTTCGTTTCCATGCTGGGCGAGCCGTCGTCGGCGCGTCCGCCGGTCCTGCGCGACGCCCCCGGCTCCGCCCCCGGCTCGCGCGACAACTGCCTCGGCGTCCTCGAATGGGAGGCGGGCGCCATCGGCATCGTCCGCTCCTGCGACCGCTGCCGCGCCGGCGCCTTCGGGCGCCGCCTCCGCGTCTCCGGCACGAACGGCAGCGCCGAGATCGCCCCGTTCGAGCGCTTCGACGGAAAGGGCCTCGTTCTCGACCTCAACCTCTGCGAGGCCGCCGGGGGGATTCCCGAAGGCCGCCAGACGCTCCGCTTCGAGCCGCAGTTCCAAAACGGCCTCCTCAACCGCTACGCCGGGCAGCTCCGGCAGTTCGCCCGCATCGTCCGCGGCGAGGAGCGTGAGCCGGACGACCTCTGCGAGCACGACCTCGCCGTGCATCGCGCGCTGCTGCGGATGTGCGGCATCTCCTGAAAAGCACGGTCTCATTCGAGGATTGCAGTTTTTGGCACTTTCATGCCGAGGCAAACGCAAGGGGCCGTGCCTTCGTCACGAACGCAGGGACTTTTGACTATATCGCCGGAAAAATCAGAGATATAGTCAAAGATTCACATATTTTAGCTGAGACTATTGACTTTATCTGCTCCAAATGCTAGTATAAAGCCATCCGTTTACAAAGGAGTCTTTCGATGATAGGGCGCAAAAAGGAAATTGAGCGATTGCAGATGGCCGCAGAAAGCGGCAGTTCGGAGTTCGTCGCCGTTTACGGGCGACGTCGCGTTGGAAAGACGTTTCTTGTCCGAGAGACGTTCAATTCTCGGTTTGCGTTCCAGCATTCCGGAGTCGCAAACTCCGGCACGAAAATCCAACTCGAACGTTTCCGCCGCTCACTGGTCGAGAGCGGGCATACCAAATGCCCTTCGTTGAAGACGTGGTTTCAGGCATTCGACGAACTGAAGACGGTCGTGCAGTTGTCGGCCGCCCCCAAAAAAATCTTGTTTCTGGACGAAATGCCGTGGATGGACAAGCCAAACGCGAACTTCATCCCGGCACTGGAGAATTTCTGGAACGCCTGGGCGTCGGCCCGGCGGGACATTTTGCTCATCGTCTGCGGATCTGCCACTTCGTGGATGCTGAACAAGGTGATCCACAGCCGCGGCGGGCTTCACAACCGCGTGACGGTCCGCATCCCGCTCCACCCGTTCACCCTGTCCGAATGCGAGGAACTGGCTGAATCCATGGGGATGGAGGCGACGCGCTACCAACTGGTGCAATACTACATGGCCCTAGGCGGAGTCCCATTCTACTGGAACCACCTCCAGCGCGGCCTGAGCGTCGCGCAAAACATGGACGCAATCTTTTTCGCGAACGAGGATAAGCTCGAATCGGAGTTCGGGGAGTTATTTTCGTCCCTGTTCGCGAAAGACGCGCCGTATGTCGAAATCGTTGGGGCGCTTTGCTCTCGAAGGGCGGGACTGACTCGTGGCGAGATTTCGGCGGCGACTGGAATTTCGAACTCCGGGACTCTGACAAAATATCTTGAGGAACTCGCTCAGTGCGGGTTCGTCAGGCGATACCGCATGGGCGCGAAACGGATACGGGACTCGCTTTACCAGCTCATTGACAACTTTACGCTGTTCCATCTCCGATTCGCGCGCGAAAACACAGACGACGACCCGAAGTTCTGGTCATCGTCCGTGAACTCCCCGCTCTTGAACACATGGGAGGGTCTGTCGTTTGAACTGGTTTGTCTGGAGCACGTCGAGCAAATCAAGCGCGCGCTCCAAATCGGTGGCGTCCATTCCCTGAACTACGCCTGGCGGTGCGGTCGCCCTATCGATGAGGCGGAACAAGGCGCGCAAATCGATTTGCTGATTGACCGCAGCGATGGGATCGTGAATCTCTGCGAGATGAAATTCGCGCCGGACGCATACGCGCTTGACGCGGACGACGATGCGTCCATGCGTCGCAAGGTGTCGGCATTCAAGCGGGAAACCGGGACGCGCAAGGCGATTCATGTCACATACGTGACGACATACGGTCTCGCGAAAAACAAGTATGCGGGTAACGTCCAGTCCGAAGTGACGCTGGACGACTTGTTCGAGGCGTAGGCAGAGCCGGCGCCTCTGGCGCGACGGAACTGGCCTAGGCCGGTTTCTGCGAAAACGCGGCAAGAAACGCACTCCAGCGGCGGGGCGTCGGGTAGAATGGATTGCGCCATGCACCTCATCGACTGGATCCTCATGTTCGTCCCCTTCGCCGCCGTGCTGGGGCTTGCCGTGTATGCGAAGCGCTACGCGCGCGACGCGGTGGACTTCCTCGCGGCCGGGCGCGTCGCGGGCCGCTACGTCATCAGCGTCGGCGACGTGGCCGCGAGCATGAGCGTCATCACGATCGTCGCCAACTGCGAGGCGACCTACCGGGCCGGCTCGGCGATGTCCTTCTGGGGCATCCTTCCGACGCTGCTCGGGATGTTCCTCTCGCTCTCGGGCTACTGCGTCTACCGCTGGCGCGCGACGCGGGCGCTCTCGTTCGGGCAGTTCCTCGAAATGCGCTACAACCGGACCTTCCGCATCTTCGCGGCCGTGCTGCGCAACTTCACGGAGATGGTGGCCAACGCGATCGGCCCGGCCATCGCCGCCAACTTCTTCGTCTATTTCCTCGGGCTTCCGCACACGGTCTCGATTCTCGGCCGCGCGGTCCCCACTTTCGCGCTCATCGTGGGCGCGTGCATCGCCTTCGCCCTGGTCGCCCTCTGGCCGGCCGGGCGGATTTCGCTCCTCGTCACCGACACCGTGCAGGGAATGCTCTCCTATCCGATCTTCGCCATCGTCGCCGTCTGGATCTTCTTCTCGTTCGACTGGCATGAAACGATGGAGCCGGTGATGATGAACCGCGTCCCCGGCGAGAGCTTCCTCAATCCGTTCGACATCGACAAGCTCCGCGACTTCAACCTCTTCGCCCTCGGCGTATGGCTGATGTCCACGGTCCTGCAGCGCGCCTCGTGGTTCGGCAACGACACCTCGAGCGCCGGACGCACCCCGCACGAGCAGAAGATGGCGGGCGTCCTCGGCTCGTGGCGCAACGGCTACGCCTACACGATGATCGGCCTCGTGACGCTGCTCGTCATCACGGTGATGAACCACGGGCGCTACGTCCTGCCCGGCGAGCACGGCGGCTTCTCGTCGCACGCGACGCGCGTGGCGCTCCTCGAAAAGGTGGCAGCCGAAGCGGTTCCCGACCCCGCGGCCCGCGAACGGATCGCCGCCGCGCTCGACGCCCTGCCGGCGCGCCTCCAGGACGAACCCCTCTCGCAGCTGAAGAACAACGACACGCCCTACATCGACGCCGCGCGCGACGTCATCAACGACAACGTCCCGGACGCGCTGCGCGCGGAAGCCGACGCCATCGCCAGCGCCGTCGAACGCCACAGGACGGACCCGGACGCCGAGATTCCCGCGCCCTCCCCGGCGTTGGCCGCCGTTCAGGGCGCCAACGCCAAGCAGGCGCAGAAGGTCCGCACGCTCTACGGGCAGATGATGATGCCGGTCGTCCTGCACCAGCTCCTGCCCGCGGGCGTCATCGGCCTCTTCGGGCTGCTGATGCTCATGCTCCTCGTCTCGACGGACGACTCCCGCATCTTCAACGCCGCCGCGACCTGGGTGCAGGACGTGGTGCTGCCCTTCCGGAAGACGCCGCCGGACAGCCGCCGGCACATCGCGATGCTCCGCTGGGCGTCGGTCGCCGTCGCGGTCTTCTTCTTCGTCGTCGCGGTCTTCTTCAGCCAGCTCGACTACATCAACCTTTTCACGCAGATCCTGTGCGCCGTGTGGCTCGGCGGCGGCGGCACCGTGATGGTCTTCGGACTCTACACCCGCTTCGGCAACACGGCCGGCGCGTGGTGTTCCATCGCGTTCGGTTCCGGCTTCTCGCTCGTCGGGCTGATCACGCAGCGCGTCTGGGCGTCGCACGTCGTCCCGTGGCTCTCGCTCCACGGCTGGACGGAGGGCGTGTTCCGCTTCTTCGCGGACCTCTCCCGCCCGCTGAACCCGTGGGTGGACTGGTCGTTCGGCTTCAACTCCGGCGAGAGCTCGCTTGAGCAGGCGCTGGAACTCTTTCGCGAAAAGCTCTTCATCAACTCGACCGAAATCTACGGTCTCTCGATGGTCCTCTCCATCGCCGCCTACTGCCTCGGCTCGTGGATCGCCCGGCGCTTCTTCGGCGTGGGGCCCTTCGATCTGGACCGCATGCTGCACCGTGGCGAAGCCGTCGACAAGGAGGATTGTTCACAATTCCGCAAATCCGCAAATGTTCACAAATCGCAAATGACAAAGGGTGCCTCCGAACCGGATAATTGCGATTTGTCATTTGTGGACAATGGTGAACAATTGAGATTTGTGAACAATTCGCGCCGTCCTTCGCTCGCGGCGCGACTGCTCACGCGCCTCGTCGGCATCGACGAAGAGTACACGCGCGGGGACCGGATCATCGCGTGGGCCACGTTCCTCTACATGTTCGTGTGGCGGATCGGCATCGCGACGATCGGCGTGATGTTCTGGAACATGGCCCGGCCGTTCCCGGCGGCGTGGTGGGGCGGCTACTACTACGTGATGACGCTCTGCATCCCGATGGTCCTGGGGATGGTCTGCACGGTCTGGTTCATCTGGGGCGGCCTGCGCGACCTGATCCGCCTCTTCCGCGACCTCGGCGCCCGCGTCCGCGACGCCTCCGACAACGGATTCGTCGCGCGGCAGCCTTCCCACGGCAAACCGGACTAGGCCGGTTTGTGAGCGGATGAAACCGTCGAGGTCGCTTGCGGGAGGTCGTTGTGGTATCCTTTCTCCCCATGAAAGCCATTCTCTGTGCAACGTTGCTGGCCGTTTCCGGGATCGCCTTCGCGGCGGAAAGCGGCCCTCCCGTTCTCGGCACCGCCGTTCCCGGGCGCGGGGGCGCGGTCTTCACCGTGCCACCGCAGTCGCGCACGGTGTGGGCGAACATCGAATGGGTCACGGCCGGCGGCCAGACGAACCTCGCCTTCCGCCATCTCCACCTCATTGGCGACGGCAGGGAGCGCCGGTATTTCTTCGACGGCGCGGCGCCCGTCCGCTGGAACGCCAACTACCCCGCCCCCGACATCGCCGAAAAGTGGGACGGAGACATCGCCTCCTTCCGCGTCCTGAACGACAAGACCCAGGAGGAAATCCCCATCCGCGACCTTCGCATCGTCACCGGCAATCCCGGCATTCCGCCCGAGCTCATCCTCTCGCACACGAAGGCGCCGATGAAACTCGATCGTGCGGGTCGCCCTGTGGACATCGAGGTGGGGGTCTTCAACGCGGGAACCCTCGCCGCGACCGGCGTGACGGTGCGCGTCGAGGGACTTCCGGACGGCGTGCGCCTCGCCGATGCCGACGCCGCGGGCCGCCTTTGCGACCTCCGCGGCGGCGACTCCGTCCTGCACCGCGTGACGGTTGTCGCCGACGCGCCGTGCGCGTTCACCGCCCGCCTCGTCTTCTCCGGCGGCAACGCCCCGGAGGCGGTCGCCGAAGTACCTGTGAAAATCGAGCCCTCGCTCGGCCTTCCGCAGGACCTCGCCTACATCCCGGAGCCGAAGCCCATCCGGACGGAGCCGTGCGAAGTCGGCGCCTTCTACTTCCCCGACTGGGCGCGCGCGCACCACTGGCTCAAGGTCTGGCGCATGGCGCCAGAACGGCGTCCGGCGCTCGGCTGGTACGACAACTACGAGCCGGAAGTCCTCGACTGGCAGATCAAGTGGGCGGTCGAGAACGGCATCTCGTTCTTCCTCGTCGACTGGTACGGCCGGGACGCCAAGTTCGAGAAGGCGCTCGCGGGCTCGAAGTTCGCGAAGCATTTGAAATTCGCGAACATGTGGTGCAACCACATCCCGCCTCCGGAATGCGACGAAACGCACTGGACGAACATCATCCAGAAGTGCCTTGACAAGGACTTCCGGCACCCGTCCTACAAGTATGTGGACGGCATGCCGTACTTCAGCGTGTGGAGCGGCGACCGGCTGGAGCGCGACAACGGCCCCGGCGGATGCAAGCGCATGCTCGACCTGGCCCGGCAGATGGCGCGCGACGCCGGCTACAAGGGCATCTACTTCCAGGGGCAGTGCCTGGGCTTTTCGGTCGATGTGAAGCGGATGGCGGACTACGGCTTCGACGAGACGACGACCTACCACTACATCGAGGTGCCGGCGGGGCCGGACGGCAACATCCCCTGGGTCCGCGAATACGACGACATCGTGGCGGCGAGCCCCGGCTACTGGCGCGCCATGCGCGACGCGAGCCCCGCGGCCTTCCTGCCGAATCTCACCACCGGCTACTGGGACTTCCCGTGGAACGACGGACCGATCGAAGTCCACCACCGCTCGGTCGAGGCGTTCCGGCGCCTCTGCCGGGAGGCGCGCCGCTACGCCGAGGAGACGGGCGCGAAGCGCGTCTGCCTCGGACCGCTCAACGAGTGGGGCGAAGGCTCCTACGCCGAGCCGAACGGCGAATTCGGCTTCGGAATGTACGAGGCCGTGCGCGACGTCTTCGGCGTGAAGCCCGAGGGCGGCTGGCCGACCAACTACGTCCCCGCCGACATCGGCCGCGGCCCGTATCCCGTCGAGGACGACGACGGCGGCCCGGTCCATCCCTTCAACGGCCTCCGCTGGCGGTAGGCGCGAACACGGCCCGCAGCAAAGACGAAACCATGAACGCCGATTCCCTCACCCCCGCCGCCCCCGGCGACGTGCGCCTTCGCGGCCGCGCGGGCGCGGCGGCGGACGCCTGCCTCCTCGCCCGCGCCGATTCGGACTGGGCGCGCGGCCCGATGTACGACGAGTGCGTGAACTCCTTCCGCACGCACTGGGACAACACGAACCCCGACAGTCCCGGCTGGCAGAACGAATACTGGGGAAAGACGATGCTCTGCTTCGCCGGCGCCGTCGCCTACACGCGCGACCCCGAACTGCGTAGCTGGGTCCTCGCCAGGGCGCACGAGTTCATCGCCGAATTCCAGAAGCCCAACGGCTACCTCTCCACCTACTCGCGCGAGGATTTCCTCCGGAACCACCCGGAGAATCCCGACGCCCGCACGCACTGGTGCTTCAACGTCTGGGGCCGCAAGTACACGCTCTGGGCGCTGATCGAGCTGCACAAGGCGACCGGCGACAGCGAATGCCTTGCCGCCGCCGTGCGGATGGCCGACCATCTGATCGCGCAGCTCGGCCGCCTCGGCCTGACGCTCGACAAGACCGGCGCGTGGCACGGCGTTTCGTCCATGAGCATCCTGCGCCCGCTGCTGGAACTGTACCGCCTCACGGGGACGGACCGCTACCTTTCGCTCGCCCGCGACATCGTCCGCGCGATGGACCCCGCCCCGGACGTTTCCCCCTCGCCCGCGACGCTGATCAGCGACGCCTTCCGCGCGGAGCCGATCCACGCGTGGTATCCGCTCCCGACCTTCTGGGCCAAGGCCTACGAAATCCTGAGCTGCCTCGAAGGGCTCGTCGAATACCACCGCGCCACGGGCGACCGGCGCGCCCTCGACGCCGTGCTCTCGTGGCACGGGCGCCTCGTCCGGGAAGAGCTACTTCGACCACTTCCTCCACGCCGCCGCGCGCGTGAACGGCATGACGGAGCTCTGCGACGTCGTCCACTGGATCCGCCTCAACCGCGAGCTGCTGCTCCTCACGGGCGATCCCCGCTACGCGGACTTCGTCGAGGAGGCGTTCCTCAACGCCTTCCTCGCCGGCATCTCGCGCGACGGGCGCTGGGGCGCGCACATCGTCCGCTCGCACGGCACGCGCCACCTCGCCGCGCCCGCGCAGCGCGGGATCCAGTCGCCAAGGCCGGCCCCACGGACGAGGCGAAATGCAAGAAATGGACCGGGCTTTCGGCGGGCGGATTCGCCCTGCGGGACTGGCGCGGGGTTATGTCGGCGCTCGCCTCGCAGTGCCGCACCACGGTCGAAGCGGGCGGAATCCCGGTCTCGATGGACACGGAGCCGACCGCGTATCAGGCGGAGGTGTTTCGGTTGTTGTCGGCGAAATCTCCAGTATGGGGCGGTGTTCCCAGAAACCGGAACGAGAATTGGACGGGCGGAAATGCGCCCGCACCGCTCAAATAAAGGGCCACCCGCTTCTGGGGAGGTGCGCCTTAGCGCTGGAACTTCGGTCTAGCACAAGGCGCGCCACGCGCCGGGACGCGACCGTCCGCGGCGAATCAGGTTCCCGAGCAGGATGTCGGCGACGGGTTCGAGCCCGCGTTTCGTCCCGACGAGCAGCGAAGTGCAGAGGATCGCGCCGCGCCCGACGCGGCGTTCGACGGCGGTCAGGCTGTAGCCCGAATCCCGGTATTCGTATTGCACCGGCATGAGTTCGCCGGCGTCGAGTCCGTTGCCGATGCGCGAAAGGATCCGGTCGCCCTCCCGCAGCGTGTCGAGCGCGAGGTAGTCGTGGGCGAGGAAGGTGTCCCCGTTCCACCAGCGCATGTCCTCTTCCGCCAGCCCCGCGAACAGCGGGTCGGACGGCTCGCAGATGTCGGCGCGGTCGGTGTGCTTCACGAGGTTCATCGCCCAGCGCGACCACTGCGGCTGGCACGCGCGGACGAACCCGATGCCCGTTCCGAAGACATTGCCCGTCCACGGTCCCGGGTTCTGCTCCAGGACGATTGCGAACCCGCCGCGCCCGATCCAGTCGCGGACCGCGTCCCGCGCGGACTGCGTCTGGCGGCCCAGGGCATGGGGGCCGACGAGGAACGTCGTCCTCACCGGGTCGAATCCGGCGATTTCCGCCGGGTCGCCGAGTTCCGTCCCGATGCCGCGCAGCCGCCCTTCGGGGTCGAAGACCGCGACATTCCGCGCGGGCTCCGCCTCCCCGACCGCGTAGCCGCGCAGGTCGAGATGGTTCCGCGCGACGACCCGCCCCTCCGCGAGCGCGGCGAGCTCCAGCCACCGCACCCCTTTCGGGAAGGGCCCAAGCTCGACGGCCATCTCCGCCGATTCGTGGTAGCGCACCGCGACCGGGGCGGAGAAGAGAACTTCGCCGGCGCTTTCCACGCGGACCGCGAACTCGCAGGTTTCCGGCAGATGCACGTTTTCGTGGTAGAGGCGCAGGGTTCCGCGAATCGACGCGCCCGCGTAAACGTGGCGGTCGAAACATTCCAGCTGGACATGCACCGGCCCCAGCACCTCGCGGAAGGCGTCCCAGATGCGCTTCGGCTCCAGGCCTCCGGGTCCCTTCTGGAACGGATGGCGGAACCATGTGTATTGCCCGAAGGGGATGTAGCCGGCGAAATTGCTGTCCGGCCGGCGGCGCCGCCACAGGGCCTCGGCGTATTCCTTGAGCATGAACGCCTGGTAGTCCTGCACCTGCGCGGAGAGGTCGGCTATCCGGCCGATGCGCATGTCCACGACTTTCCGCTGGCGGACGTCGTTCCCCCGCACGAAGGGTTCGCCGTCGTCGTTCGTGTAGGCCGCGATGCTCTCCGTGCTGATCGCGGGCTGGAACAGCATGTCGTTCTTGAGGGTGCAGTCGGCGAAATGTCTGAGGTCGTAGAGCGTTTCCGTGTACCACCCGCCGTATTGGTGGATGTCGTCGATGTCGCCGACGGTCTTGTGGACGAGGTTGGCGGCGTCGCCGTTCGAGTTGGCGATCACCGGCTGGGCGGAGAGTTTCCGCACTTCGGCGATCCAGCCCTCCAGCACGTCGAACAGCGGCTTGCCGAGGCCGCGGTCGCGCTCGCAGGCGACGATGAGCTCGTTGCCCATGCTCCAGATCTGGACGCAGGGGTGGCGGCGGCATTCCCGGACGACCGAGAGGATTTCGGCGAGTTCCGTCTTCTGGAACTGCTCGCTGCCGAAGGAATAGCAGCCGACAGAGCCGTGGAGCGGCATTTCGAGGATCACCATGATCCCCTGGCGGTCGCACTCGTCGAGCCATTCGTGCGACGGCGGCTCGGTGTGGAAGCGGCTGATTTCGACGCCCTGCGCGCGGCAGGCGGAAACATACTGGCGGATGTAGTCGCGGTCGTAGGGGACGTTGCAGTGCGGGAATCCGTTCTGGCCGCGCAGGAAGTAGGGCCTGCCGTTCATGCGGAACTCGCTGTCGCGCGTCTCGAAGGTCATGAGCCACAGCGGCTGGCGGATCGTCTGGAGAACGGCGCCGTCCAGCGCGAGGAGTTCCGAGACGAGCGTGTAGAGGTGCGGGCGAAGCGGCCACGAGAAGACGGGGCGCTCCGGCGCGATCGCGAAGGCGCCGACGGTTGCGGGAACGGTCTTCACGACGGTTTCCGCGCCGTCGGAAAGCGTGAGCCGCACCGAATGGCCCTCCGGGCTGCCGCGGAAGGAGAGCGTGCCTTCGAAGCGGGTGCCGACGGGCGTGACGGCGGGCGTTTCCATGACGGTCGTCCGCCGGTGGACAAGATGGACGTGCCGCCAGATGCCGCCGGCCTTCATGGAGGAGCCGAACGCGGCGGGCCAGCGCCGGTATCGCGGCGAGGCCGCGAAAACCGCGTCGCAGCCCTCCGGCAGAAGCGGCGTGGAGGGCTTGTCGGTCACCTCGACCACGAGTTCGGATTCCTCCTTCGCCGAATCGAGCGGGACCTCGAAGGCGCGGTGCGCGCCGAGGTTCGACGCGACCTCCATCCCGTCGATCAGGACGCGGCAGGAGAGCGCGACCCCTTCGAACTTGAGGACGTCGCCCTTGCCGACGCCGCGCAGCGTCTTGCGGTAGACGCCCGTCCCGGCCGGCTCGGCCGGCCTGGGCGCCTCGTAGCTCCAGCCCTCCGCGTTCCAGGCGTGGGGGAGCGTGACGGGCCGCGCGGCGGAGGCGCCCGGCGGCGTGAAGCTCCAGCCGTCGTCGAACGGCTCCATCGTCGAATCGGAGAAAAGCCCGTCTGTTGTTTCCGTGTTCATTTGCGTAGGATCTTTTCGGCTGATTTCCAAAAACCGTGCCCGAATCATCGGGTTGAATTTTGGGCACGCTTTCTGCATTTTTACAAAAAGTGTGCCCGAATAGATGGGGCGACTACAGGTCGCGGAGGCCGGGATAGGCGGGTCCGCCGGCCGCGACGTAACCGCGCGACTCCCCGCGCAGCGAGCGCGAGACCCAGAAGGCGTAGAGCGTCGCGCATTCGAGGATGAAGCGGATGCGCACCGGATGGCCGGAAAGGGCGGCGAGGCTCCCGCCGGCGAAGCGCAGTTCCGTTTTCGTGGAATCGGCCTGGCGGAACGACGCGCAGTCGCAGGCCGTGAAGCCGGGAACCGGCCTGCCGTCCTCGCCGAGGATTTCGGCCGAGACGGATCCGAACCGGCACTCCGCGTTGACGAAGAGGTGGCCGCCGTCGAAGACGAGCGGCTTCGTCACGATCTCGCCGCGCCCGTCGGCGACCATTCCCGCGAAGCCGTCGCGCCGCAGGGTCGCGAGGCCGATTGCGCCGTTGGAATACATGCCGTTGCGGAACCACGTTGTCCCGCTCGCCAGCCGCCGCCTGTCGCCGCGCAGTCCGGAGTAGTAGAACCAGAGCCGCTCGTCCTTCACGACGCAGACGCCGCCGGTGGCCGAGAGGTAGCCCGTGTCCCACGCGCCGCTCCCCCATCCTTCCGGCGCGATGTCCGGCTCCGCGCGCGGCGTGAAGGTGCGGCCGTCGCGCGAGAAGCAGAAGTGCAGGCCAGTGTTTTTGGGAAGGCCGACCTTGGCGCAGTCGCCGTTGTCGTGTTCGGTGTTGACGAGAATCTCCATCGCGCCGAGCATGACGGACTCGTAGGCGACGGCGTTGAAGCTGTAGAGCTGGCGGCCCGGACCGTAGTCGGCGTCGAGCCACGGCTCCGGTTCCGGGGCGCCGCGGAGCGACTCCGGCGCGGCCGCGTCCCCCGGCCACGCCCAGCGGCAGGCGTCGCCCCCGAACTCTCGCGAGGCGAAGCGATGGCGAGTGCGGGGCAGCGACGCCGAGCGCAGCGAGAAGACCCATTCGCCGCGGAAGGGGTCGTAGTAGGAGGTCGAGCGATCGCCGGAGCGGCCCGCGAGGCCGAGTGGGCGGAAGTGCAGCCCGTCCCCCGATTCCCAGAGCCTGTCGTCCGTCGTCGGCGGCCACGCGGGCGGGACGTAGGGAGAGGAGACGTGGAGCTTCCAGTCGGTGTAGGGGTCGGGGGCCGCGTAGTTCGGCATGACGCTCCAGCTGTCGATGACGTCGCTTGCGAAAACGCGGTTTGTGCCGTGGACGACGCCGATGTCGGGAAACTCCCATGAAAGGCCGTCCGTCGACTCCGCGTAGCAGATGTCGCCCAGCCAGTCCACGTTGTACCAGAGGCGGAACGCGCGGCGCGTCGGATCCCACCAGAGTCCGCCGTCGGTGGCGCAGACGAGGTTGACCGGGTCGTCCGGGGTGGCGAGGTCGGTGATTGCGGGAACGGCGCCGGGGAGGCCAGGCCAGACGACAGGGGCGTCCCGCTTGACCGGCCTGTTCCAGTGGCGCACGACCCCCGCCGTCGATTCGACGAGCGCGTCATCCACGAAGAGCTGCCGGCCCAGGGAGATGTCTAGGGCGGGTGTTTGCATGAAGAAAGATTATACTACATGGAGAAGGATTATCCTAAATGTCGCGGTTAATGTGTCACACAGAGGCACAGAGGCACGGAGAACATTGGAGAAGGGCTTTTGATGCCTTTGAAATCGCATGCGGGGCTTCACCCAAAAGGTGTATTGCGAATGGAAGCCATGTGCATCCATAAAACTCTCAATCTCTGTGCCTCCGTGCCTCTGTGTGAGAATGTCTGTTTGGGCCAACTGCGATTTTAAGGATTATACTAGATGCGAACGCCGCACGTGCCGGCTTTCCTCGGCTACCGGAGGGAGATAATCGTCGCGTCGTTGTTGCCGCGGGTCGCGGAATAGCGCGCGAAGGAGGGCGCGGCGACCGTGTCGTGCGTCGCCTTCACCCACGCCGCCGACCGAGCGACCTTCGAGATGCGCAGCTCGTCGATCTGGCCGGGGAAGGCCTTGTTGTTGGCTGTCGTCTGCGCGTTGCCGAGATAGAGCGGGGAGGAGCTGTCGGGAATCGTCACGCCGTATCCGTCGGGCAGCGCGATTCCGCCTTCGGGCGTCGGCAAGCCGCTCACGTAGCAGTAGGCCTTCTGGGCCGTCGTGTCGCGGACGACGACCTGGTGGTTCCATTCGTTCATCGCGGGGATCATGGCCGAACCGCTGATGTTCGCATTGCCCGAGCCGTTGCCAACCCGGAAAACGCCGTTCGCCGTGACCGTGTTCTGGTAGAAGATGTAGGCGTACTCCCCGGACGCGACTTTCGTGAGCAGGTATGGCTGGTAGCCGCCATTGGCACTCGAAGGCATCGCGCTTTCCTGCTTCGTCCACATTTCGACGGTGAAGTCGTCGAATTCGTCGAGATCGTCGTCGTCGGGGGCCAGGAGACGGCTGCTTGTCGTCCCCGCCGCGAAATCCACCGCGCCGCCCACGGCGCCGGTGGCGCCGAGCGTCTCGTTGCCGTCCGCCGTTTCGTTGAACGCCGTGCTGACGCCGGACGACTCGCGCAGCGGGAGCTTGCTTTCGCCGAGGTGCCAGACGCCGACGTAGCCGTCGTCCCAGACGTCCGCCGGATCGACCGGCGGCGCGAACCTCCAGCCGTAGTAGGCGGTGATCTTCGTCGAGGCGGTGAGCGCCGGAATCTTGACCCAGACGGCCGACACGCCGTTCGTGTTCCACGTGTCGACCTCGCAGGCGAGGAGGTTTCCGGCGGCGTCGGCGAAGCGCAGGTCGCGTCCTTCGGGCTTAAGGCATTCGGCGTAGGAGAAGCCGGCGGGGCTGTTCTCCTCCACCTTCACGAGAACCGGGAAGTCCGTGAGCGTCCCGTCCGGCGCGCCGGGGAACGAGACGGTGAACTTGCGCGCATACTTCGTCCAGTCGTTGCCCACCTCGTAGGCGGCGAAGTCCGCGTCCGCGACGCAGTCGTGCGTCGCCTTCACCCAGTCGGCGGACCGCGCCACGTTCGAGATGCGCAGCTCGTCGATCTGGCCGGGGAAGGCTGCCGAGGGGTTGTTTCCGGTCGCGTTCCCGAGGTAGAGCGGGGAAGAGCTGTCGCAGACCGCCACCATTTCTTCGGCGGTCAGCGTCTTGCCCCCCTCCGGCACGGGCGTGCCGTCGAGATAGCTGAAGGATTTTTCCTTCGCGAGGTCGCGGACGAAAGCCTGGTGGTTCCAGACGCCCATCGCGGGGACGACGAGGTTCCGGCTGTCTCCGGCGATATTTTTCCGTCCGTTGTTCGTCGCGTCAGAGAATACGTAGAAGACGCTGTTCGTCGTCGACGTTCCCCTGTTCTGGTAGAGGGTGTAGGCGAACTCGCCAGTCGCGGTTTTCGTGAGCATGTATGGCTGGTAATCCGCCCCCGCCGCCTGTTTCGACCAGAGTTCGACGGAGAAGCTGCTGAATCCGTCGAGGTCGGGATCGTCGGCTGCGCTCAGGCGGCCGGTGCGTCCCCCCGTCGCGAAATCCACCGCGCCGCCGACGGCGCCGGGCGCGCCGAGGGTCTCGCCGTTGTCCTTCGACGTATCGAAGTCCGTGCCGACGCCGGAGGATTCCTTGAGCGGAAGCGCGCTTCCGCCGAGGTGCCAGACGCCGACGAAGCCGTTGGACCACACGGCCGACGGCGTGTTGGCGGGCGGGTTGGCGCAGCCGTAGTAGGCGGTGATGCGCGTGGAGCGGGAGAGCGACGGCACCTTGACCCAGACGAGCGATTCGCCGCCGGGGGTCCACGTATCGACTTCGCAGGGGAGGATGTTGCCGGCCGCGTCGGCGAAGCGCAGGTCGGCGCCAAGGGCCTGGCATGCGGCGTAGTCGAAGCCGTTGCGCTCGGCGGAAAGGCGGACGAGGACCGGGAAGTTCTCGACCGGCGCCGCTCCGGCGTAGCCGGGGAACATGATGTCGAAATGTCCGGCGAAGGCCGATGCGTCGATGGTGTCGGCGGAGGCGGTCGCGGTGCAAGCCGCTCCCGCAAGGACGACCGCGGCGATGCCGCGAAGGACGGCCTCGCGTCGTGGGAACGACGAATGACTGGCGATGCGTTTATTCATGGTTTACTCCTTTAGAGTTTTAGGGTTGATGGAATGTTCACAAATCCTCAATGATCACAATTGTTCACAAATCGCAAATTTCAATTGGAGAATCCCTCCAAAAGCGCGCGCTTGCGCGGGGTGTCGTCCGTGGCGGGGGCCATGTGCTTCGGGTCGGGGCCTTCGTGCTCCACGCTCCACCAGTTCCACTCGCGGAAGGCGTGGTAGGTCCAGTCCCAGCCGTATTCGCCAAAGAGGGCCATGCAGTCGCGCAGGTAGTTCTCCGCGCCTTCCGCCCCGGCGGCGGCGCTGAACTCGCCGACGTAGATTTTCGCATGGTGGCGCGCCTCGAACGCGCGCACCGGGCGGAGAATCTCGCGGAGCCGGTCGCGCGTCCAGTTCTTCTCCGGGTCCGGCCACTTCGGGCCGATGGGCCGCCCGCCGACGCCCTGGTGGGTGAAGTCGTGCGGGTCGTAGAAGTGGACCTGGTAGATGACGTTGTCCATCGCAAGCGGCGAAAGGTAGGAGAAGGCGTCCGGGAGCGCCCAGTGGTTGGCCTCGACGATGATCGGCGTCACGGGATCGATCTCGCGCACGGCCTCCGCCGCGAGGCGCTGGATTGTCCAGTAGTCGAACTTCGCGCGGCCGTTCTGGAGCGGCTCGTTCATGAGGTCGTAGCCGTAGATGGCTGGATGGCCTGCTAGTTGTGGCGACGACGCCTCGTCGTCGCGCGACGGCGGGGGCGCCGTCGCCACAGCGGCCAGTGCCATGCAGCGGGCGGCGATGCGGCGCCAGGTATCGACAAAGGCGCGCGCGTAGCGCTCGTCGCAGAAGAGGGCCTGCCCGCCAGAGGCGTCGCACCCGCCAGGGGTGGCGTGGAGATCGACGCAGATCTTCATGCCGCGCGCGGCGGCCCAGCGAAGGACATCCTCAAGGTTGTCGAGGCGCGAATCGACCCAGGCGGCGTATTCGACGAGGTTTGTGTTTTCACTGCGGCGCGACATCTGGAAGCGCGCCATCGTCGCGCCCCAGCGGTGGAGCGTCTCGATGTCGTCCTCCGTCGTCGCGCGGCCGGGGAGCATGCAGCCCCTGCGGGGCTGATTGTCCACAAATGACAAATCTTCATGGTTCACAAATTGCAAATTCAAATTGTGATTTGTGTTCAATTGAGATTTGTGAACACTTGTCATTTGTGAACATTTGTCGTCCGGATACCGCACCACCCAGCCTTCGTTTATGCGGCGGAAAAGCCCCTGGGTGGGGGCGGCGCGGAGGGTGGAGAGATCAAACTCGACGCGGCCGGTCACGCCCTGGAGTCCGAGCATGAGCGTCACATTGTCGGGATGCGCTCCGGAGAAGTCCACTTCGTTGAGGAGCGTCTTGCGGGCAAAGTTCCCCGTCTCGTTCGCGCAGTTGGGGTAGCCCTCGCGTCCGGTGGCTTCATCGCGCCAATGGAGCTGGAACTTGAGGCCGAGGTGCCGCTTGGCGGGCTTGGAAATGCCGCGCCCCTCCGCCTCGACCGCCATCGCGAAGCCGCCCGCGTCCGCAAGCATCGCCGCCGGCAGCCGGGCCGTCGCGCAGGCATCCGACGGACCGGCCTCCGCCGGGATGTCGACGACCAGTCGGTCTCCTTCGAGCGTCGCATACTTCTTCGGCAGCCGCCATTCCAGCCCGGACAGGGGACGGAGCGTCGGCATCGGGCTCTGCACCTCCTGCGCCCGTGCCGGCAGTGCCGACGCGGAAAGAAGCAGGCCGAGAACTATGGGGAAATGGACTGTGCTAAGCTGCATTGCGGCTGTCTCCTGTCCGGCGGCGGGCGACGGAGATTCCCCATACTCCGCAACGGACGCATCCACGATACCGCATCAGCGTGTTCGAAATATTGGATTTTGCGAAATTTAATTAGCGGCCGGTAGGCTGTCTTCGATCGCTGCGGAACGTTCGCGGCGACACCCCGGTCCGTTTCCGGAAAAAGTGCCAGAATTCCCATTCGCCGGAAAACCCGCTGAAGTGCGCGATCGCCGAAACCGGCATGTCCGTGCCGGAAAGCAGTTCCATCGCGCGTGCCAGGCGGACGTTGAGGATTTCGTCGAGCACGGAATGGCCGGCGGCCTCGCGGAATCGCAACTCGAAGAGGCGGCGGGTGCCCGGGAAACGGGAGGCAAGCTGCGCGACAGTGAGGCCGTCGCACGCCTCGCGCCGGATCATCTCGATGGCCTCGAGAATGTGCGGTTCGCGGCGCCCGAAGCCCCGCGTCGATTTGCGGCGGTCCACCATCAGCGGGGGGAAGAACGCGGTGCGTTTCGCCGGACCGCCTTGTTCGGCGGTTTCTGCGACCATTTTCGCCGCGAGAAAGCCGGCGAGCTCGAAGTCGAGCCGGACCGTGGAAATCGTGGCCGCAAGGGCCTTGTCCCTGTCATCGATCTCCACGCCGTCCACGCCGACGAGCGTCACGGAGCGCGGATAGGTGCGCCCGGCACCGGCCAGGGCCCTCGCCGCGCCGAGCGCGCAGAAGTCGTTGACGGCAAAGACGGCGCAATGCGACGGGAGTGATCGCGCCCACGGGACCAGTTCGCCGACGCAGGACGGAAGCTCCTCGTAGCTTCCAACCTTGAAATACGAAACCGGACAGTCGAAGCCGGCATTGCGACAGCAATCGCGGAAGGACTCGATCCTTTCCTGCGACCATCGCTCGTCCTTGAAGAAGGACAGCGCGGCAAACGCTTCCGGCCGGCCGTCGGAGAGTTCCTTGAAGGCCATTTGCGCAACGGCGGCCTCGGCGCAGACGACCCCGCGCGCGTTCCGCCATCCCGGACGGTTCGGCGGCTCGAAATAGACGACTGGAATGCGCCCGAAGAGGGCTGGACGCAACGCCGTTTCCGGACACCAGCACTCCGCCACGCAGCCGATGGGACGGAACCGCGCAAGGGCGTCGCGAAGCGGTTCCGGCGAGCAGACATCGTTGCCGAGGACCTCGACGCGCCACCCCCGCGTGGCGGCGTAGCGGCGGATGCCGGCGAGCCGCACGGAACCCATGCCGCTACGTTGGGCGAAGCCGATGTAGAGAATCGCGGGCGCCGTCTCGGCGGCGCGGATGAAAAACGTCTTGCACCCAATTTGCGCGGATGAATGCGGCATGCGAGCACCTTTGTGGCAGGCTTATCCCCCAAAACTGGGGGATAAACTATCCCCTAAATTTCAAAACCATTGAAAATACAGGGGTTTCGAGCATTTCCTGCGGTTCAGGAAACCCCACAGACTTTTTTTCTTGAATAGAACTTTCCCAATTGGCTGGGGTGATACCCCGCCAACAGGCGAGGCGTTGGCGCGAAGAATACCATGTGCCATGGTGGTTTTCAAGCGGGCGTTCCGTTTTCAACTTTCGGCTTTTGACTTTTGACTTTCGTCTGCTATGATTGGCGGCGGTGAACGACAAGGGAGACGCCATGGAAGAACCCCGCCCCATCCTCTACGGCGTATCGGACTACGCCGAAATCCGCCATGACCGATTGACATTGGCATTTGTGTCATTGATGCTCAATTGACATTTGTGTCATTGACAAAAACTCCAAATGATCACCATTGACAGAAACATCAATATCAATGAGGCTCGCGCGGCGGGGCCATATTTCGTTCACCATGAAGGCGAAGCCGGCGGCGGCTTCTACGACATCGCGCTCGAACCCCGCCTCCTTGAGTGGCCTGACATCGCCCACGCGGCGATCATCGAACTCAAATACCTCAAGCCGGGCGACACCGAGCCGACGCCAGCCGACCTCGCCGCCCTCAAGGCCGAGGCCGCCGAGCAGCTGGACCGGTATTCCGCCGACCCGGCGCTCGTCGCCAAATGGCGGCTGAAGCCCGTCGAAAGTCCAACCGCCAACCTTTCAACTTTTCAACCTTTCAACCTTTCAACCGACGGAGCCGGAGGCTCCGTCTCCCTCCACCGCCTCGTCCTCGTCTTCAAGGGTGGCAACTGCCTCCTGGCGGAGGAGGTCTGACGACACTGGCAACGAGCCATGAGCCAGCCGCTTTTCCAGAACTACAGGCAGATCATCGCGCGGCCTACGTTCAAGCTCGTTCATCTGCTGGAGGAAACGGCGAAATACGACAAGCGCTGGAACCTGCCGTTCCACCTGCTTTCTCTCTTCCTCGCCGACGACGAGCGCGACCCGTCCTGGATCGAGGTCGAGGGCAAGCGGTCTGCGTTGTCGGCTGGCGTCCTGGCTTTCACGGCGGCCAGGACGCCGATGCGCATCCGCTATGCTGCCGCCAACCACCACATGGGAATCCATTTCCGCTACGAGCTGTTTCCGGGCGTGGATGCCCTGTCTGGCCTTCGAGGTCGTTTCGTCATTGATGATCCCGGCGGCACACTTGCCGAGAAGGTCAAGTCCGTCTTCGCCGACACGGATCCCGTTCGCCGCTACGCCGCGGCGGAGTCGGTCGCGCTGGAGGCGATTCGTTCCTTCTGGCCGGAGCGTCCGGCGCTCGACCTGCTGCGCCTCGCACCCTATGCCGACGCCCTGCGCACCGTTGCCGACACGCTCGACGCGAGGACGGGCGTCCGGGATCTCGCAGAGCGCATGGGTGTCCGTGGCACACAGTTCGCGCGGGCGTTTTCCGCGCTTCTCGGCATGACGCCGCACGAGTGGCTTGAGCAGGCGCTGCTGGACCGCGCCCTTGCCATGCTCGCCGATCCGGGCCGAACCGTGAAGGATGTCGCCTACGAGCTGGAATTCTCCACCGAGTTCAACTTCTCGCGCTTCGTCAAGCGCCTCACCGGTCTCCCGCCCTCGCGACTCCGCTCATAAACGGCGAAAATTTCACAAAACGATATGTTTTTGTCGTTTTTTGAGATTCAAAGCGCGGTGGCGTAAGCGTATAATTGATGGCAATGTTTTCGCGGTGGCGCCCGCGTCGGGCGCGCCGGCGAAAGCGCATCAACGCTACGGCACAGGCTCAAAAAAATGAAATGCACCACGCTCATCGCCGCCACGGCGGCGCTCACGGCGGTCGTTCCTTATGCGTCGGCAGACTCGCCGGACGCGGCGTCCGGCGTTTTCTGGAATCAGGAGGGACGCGCGTCCTACCCCGGCGCGACGCCACCGGCAACCGCGACGGCCATCGTCGCGACAGTCCCGCAGGTCGCGGGCGAACCGGCGTTCGATTCGGGAACCGGCGACATGTCCGGCATCGTCCTCTTGACGGAGTTCTCCTCGCATAAACCGGCGACAATCATCCTCTTCAAGTAGCATCAACCATAGGAACCCAACAATGAAAAACTCTGCAATCGCAACTCTTCTCTTCGGCCTCGCCACCGCGTCTCAGGCCTCGTCACCCGCCATTTCGGGCGTCAGCGTCCGGCAGGACGCCTCTCGTCTCGTCACCATTGGCTACACGGTCGATCAGGACTGCATCGTCACAGTCGATGTCCTTACGAACGGCGTCTCCATTGGAGAGTCGAACTTCACAAACATGACGGGCGACGTGAACAAGAAGGTCGCGTCCGGCACCCGCACCATCTGCTGGCAACCCACGAAATCGTGGCCTGACCACCGCATCGCCGCCGGAGACATGACGGTCGAGGTCAAGGCGTGGCCGCTCTGTGCCCCGCCGCCTTACATGGTCGTCGATCTCTATCAAGACGGCGACGGCTACCTCGGTGACGGCGAATTCGTCCACTACTTCGCCAGCACCAACGCCTTCCCCGGGGGCTTTGGCGCCCGCGTTTACAAGACGAACACCATCGTCATGCGCCACATCCCCGCGGCGGGCGTCAAATGGCGGATGGGCATGTCTGCCGCCGATGCGACGGCGATCGGATCGGTGAAGGACGTCGAGGTTATGAGCGGCACGGGCGTCACCTACGGCTCGAGCGAGACGGCGCACTATGTGACGCTCACGAACGACTACTGGATCGGCGTCTATCCCATCACCCAGGCGCAGGCGAAGCGGTTCACGAGCGAAGGGACGTCCTACATCAGCCCGTCGGGGGATTTCAGCTGGAGCGGAATCGACAGAGAAGTCCATCCCGTACACTCGATGTCCTACGACGCCATTCGCGGCACCACGTCGGAGAACATCAACTGGCCGACCACGGGGGATGCCGTTAAAGGCTATCTCCAGAAATTCCGCGACAGGACGGGCGGCCTGAAGTTCGACTTGCCGACAGATGCGCAGTGGGAGTTCGCCTGCCGCGCGGGCGAAGCCGCGCAGCTCTATGACGGCGCCTCCGTCGCCATCGGCGGCTCGCAGGTGTCCAACCCATGGCCCATTATCGGGAACATCGGATGGATGCTATACCAGTTCAACGGAAACTCGCAGCTCGCGAACCTGACGCGCCCCCAGCCGGTCGGGCTGAAGGCGCCAAATAACTACGGGCTTTACGACATGGTCGGCAACGTCTGGGAATGGTGCCTCGACTGGTACGACTGCCCGGCCTCCGCCGAGGCGGTCGATCCGCGCGGGCCGGACACCGGCGCCTACGGAACACGGCGCGTGACGAGGGGCGCAAGCTGGCATTCGGGATCGTGGGCCCGCGCCCGGTCAGCCTTCCGCTTCGGCGTCCAATCCAACTGGGGCGGCAGCAGTACATCGGACTTTGAATACGGTTGCCGCCTAGCCATCACGATTCCATGAAGCGGCTTCATCCACGCCTCGGCCTTGCGCTGGCGCTCCTCGTTTCGGCGTCAGGGTTCGCCCCGGGCGCCGAAACGCCCTCCTCCTCCTTCTACGGCGTCGATTCGGCGCTGTCGTGGGTTTCCCGCAACGACCAGGACAACGTCGCGCAACTTGCCGCCGGTGTGGGATTTTCCGCGATGCGCGAGCGCCTAAGCTAGGCGGGCGTCCAGCCGTCGGCGGACAAGGCGCCGGCGTGGGGACACTACCTCGACAACGCGCAAAAGCTCCGGGCGCTGGGGCTGGACATGCTGGACGTCTTCCACGACACCCCCGGCTGGGCGCGCGGCGACGGCGAAGCGTTGCCCCGCGATCTCGCGGCGTGCTTCCGCTTCTGCCGCGCGGCGGCAGACGCCTTCCGCGACGAATTTGCGGGGTGGGAATATTGGAACGAGCCGCTTTACCCCCAGACTCCCGAACCGGCCTGGGAGATGGCTGCTGCGTTCAAGGCTGCGGCGCTCGGCTTCCACGCGGCGGGAACGAGGGCCGCCGTGCTGAACCCGTCGCTCGTTTTCGGGCGGCGCACGGCCTACGATGACGCGCTGTTTGCGAGCGACCTCGCCGCATACGTCGATGCGCTCAATCTGCACGTGTACACCCCACTGCGCGAATACCCGGCGATCTTCGCCGACCTTCGCGACGCCCTGGCGCGCTGGGGCATGGCCGACGCGCCGATTTGGGTGACTGAAAGCGGCCTCGTCCAGGAGGGCGATGCTGAACTGGACGGCCCCCGCGCGGGATTGAAGGCCCATTCGCCGTGGCAGGAGCGATTGCAGGCGGAGTTCTGGGTAAAGTCGCAGGTCCTCATGCAGATGGAGGGCGTGGCGCGGAATTTCTTCTTCATTTTCGGGGCATATAACGAAAACGGCGGCGCGAAAGACTGGGGCGCTCTGCGGCGCGACGGATCGCCCAAGCCCGTGTGCGACGCGATGGCGGAGATGATCCGGCGCGTCGGAAACGCCACGCTTGAAGGCGAACTTGATGTTGGCGAGGGCGTCCGCGCCTTCGTGTTCCGGCAGGGCGACGGCTTTCAGACCGTCCTGCACTGGGCGGTTTCGCCGCTGGACACAGAATCCGGAATGCTTGCCGACGGACCGGATCTTGCTCGGACGTTCGCGCTGGACGGCCGCGAAATCCGAACGACGCGGATGCCCGGATATGCGGATGGGCTGCGCGGTCTCGTCCCCGCGAGACGCGCCCGCTCCGTCGGCTCACACGTCCACACTGTGGCGCCGGATGTGGACCTTTCCGTCGTCATCGCGCCAATCCTGTCTCGGGAGGACTTTGTCTGGTGCGACCTGAAGTCGGTCGCCGCGCTCACGAAGGCGGCGGGACGGCTGAAAATCAACGTGTGGAACCTTTCGGATACGGCCAAGACGGGGACGCTTCACGTCGCCGGATGCCGGATGGATGGGCTGCCGGAAAGCATCGTCCTGCCACCGATGGGGTGTGCGCGTGTCGAGACCGTCTGCGCGTCGGCGGACCTGCCGGAGGCTGTCCCCGCCGACATCGTGGTCTCCGGCTCGTTCAACGGATGCCGAACGACGCCCGCCGCGATGCGCCTCAAGTCGCGCCACGCCTTGCTTGCGAACTGCCGTGCGACGCCGCTTGGCATTGCCTGCACCGGACGCTGGCGCCGGAACGACTCGGCGGACATGTTCGACGTCGCCGCCGACGAGGCGGATGGCTCCTGCCGATTCGCGTTCCGCTGGAAGCGTCCCGCCGACCGGTGGTGCTATCCGCAATACGAACTCGACCTCCCCGCCGAGGATCTGGAGGACGCAGACATCCTCTCGTTCGAGGCGAAGCTGACGGCGGAGCGGCCAGGGGCCGCCTACCATCGCGTTGGGTTCATCGGTCCTGGAGGCGAGGAGTGGTTCCGGCTGCCGACGCCGACCGACCGCTGGACGGAATACCAAATCGACCTCAAGGGAGAAGTCGATGCGAAGACCGGCAAGGTGGGAATCGGGACGAAAGGGCTTTTGCGGCTGGCCTTCGGCTGCAACCCGACCGGGACGAACGTGGCATACGCCATCCGTAATGCGCGGATCCTTCGGCGCGTGGGCGGTGATGGTTCGGGGCGACTCTTCGGCGTCAACTACCTTGCGCCGTTCGCGCAGACATACGACCAGATGCGGAGCGAGGGGATCGACATCCGCGCCGCCATGCGCAGGGATGTGTCGCAGTTCGTGCGGCTTGGGCTAAACGGAATCCGCGTCCACTACTTTGACCGCGAGATTTCGACGCCCGACGGCGGGCTTGTGGCGAACGACCATCTCGCTCTGATGGACGAACTCATCGCCCTCTGCGCCTCCAACGGCATCAAGACGGTCGTCACCCTGATTTCGGGCTGGCCGACGCCGTGCGACATCGGCGGCTTCGCCTCTGGCCGAAACCGAAGCGACCTCACCTCCAATTCATCCGTGATCGATGCCGAGTGCCGCTTTGTCAGCGAACTCATCCGTCATGTCAACCCTTTCACCGGGCGGCGCTACGCGGACGATCCGGCGATTGCCGCATTCGAGCTTTTGAACGAGCCAAAGTATCCAGCCGGACTTTCTGACGACAAGGTGACGGAACTTGTGAATCGCCTCGCCGACGCCGCGCGTGAAGCGGGGACGCGCAAACCGCTTTACTGGAATTGCTGGCTGAAACGCGAGAAGGCGAGCGCGGCGGCCAGAATTGACGGCGTGTCCGGCTCGTCATACCCTACGGGCCTCGATTCCGGCGCGGCCCGCAAGGGGAACCGCCTCGCCATGGTGCGGCGCTCGTCAATCCGCGATGTCCCGGAACTTCGCGACCTGAAGAAGATGATCTACGAGTTCGACGCGGCGGACGTTCCCGGAGCCTACATGTTTCCGGCGATGGCCCGCCAGTTCTGCGCCGAAGGGATGGACATGGCATTCCAGTTCCACTACATCGCCACGGACATTGCCCCGCGCAACCGCGTTTGCCGCACGCACCACCTCAATCTCTTCCACACCCCGGCAAAGGCGATTTCTCTTGCCATCGCCGCAGAAGTGTTCCGTCGACTGCCGCGCGGCGAGGCGTTTCCCCCAGCATGCGGTGAAATGGCATTTCCGCCGTTCCGCATCGTCCCGGCGGAGAATCTCTCCGAGATGGTCACGGAGCGCGACTATCTGCATACCGCCGACACGGGCACGCAGCCTCCGGCGCCGGAACGCCTGACCCGCATCTGGGGATGCGGCTCTTCGCCGGTTTTCGAAAGCGACGGCAACGGCTGCCATTTCCTTGACAAGTGCGCCGATGGCGTCTGGCGTCTGCAACTTGCGCCATCGGTCGTCGACGTGGCCGACCCGTATGCCGGCGGAAGCAACGTCAAGACGGAGATTCTGCCCGACTTGATCGCAATCCGCATTGGGCTGGACGACCTCGGTGCAGACTTCTCGGCATGGCAGACGGATGGAACGTCAGTAGGCAAGGCAGTTGCGGGAAGTCTCGTTCTACCAGCCGGGGACTTCGTGCTGACGCAGGGCGACAATTTCGGTGATGCGCAGCGCAATGCGGTTGAGGCGTCGGGAATCCCAGCATTCGTCATGCCGTCGCCGTCATTTGCCGGCCATACGAGGATTTCGCCTCGTGAGGCTTCACCGCCGACTGCGGCATCAGGCTGGAATTTCTTCGATCCTGCACAGGCGGCGAACACATACGTCTCCGGTGCGAAAATTTCGGCGGAGGACGACGGGCGCGGCGACCGCGCCGTTGCAATGCGTCTCGGAAATCTTGATAGCGCCACGACGTTCGCTGAATTCGCGTCTGGATGTGATGATGCCGCGTTCGCGCGGCTGTTCCCTAGTGAGCCGCTTCCCGGTTCTGTCATGGTGCGGGCACGGGCGCTTGAACCCGCCACGACGAAGATGGAAATGGTTGTTGTCGATGTTCGCGGCTTTGCCTGGACGACCATCGTGCCTCTTACTGAGGAGTGGCGCGATATTCCGATTCCTTCCGGCGAGTTCGTCCCCTATCTGCATGCCACAGGGCGCGAACCGCCAAACGGCGAAAAGTTCGACATCCGCAAGGCGATAGACATTCATTTCGGCATCGGCCAATGGCTCTTCCCGGACACGGCTGCGCGACCGCATGGCATCGCCGTGTCTGGCGTCTGGATTTCGCCACGCTAACGTAAGATGAAAACCATTTCGATAAAGGTCGTTCCAGATCGCGATGGGTGCGTCTATCGCACCGGCGAAACCGCAACGCTGGAGGTGTCGGCCGCCTTGGCAAACGGTACCAAAGCCAGCGAAGGTTTTTTGCATCTGCGCCTCGACAATTTCGGCGAGCGCATATTCGAGGAGCGCGATGTCGATCTCTCAAAAGAGAATCCCTTTCTGGTAGCGGTGTCCCGCACGACTCCGGGCTTTGCGCGGCTCACGGTCGAATATCGCTCTCCCGAAATCGCCGTTGCCTCAAATCCCGGAAATTCGGACAATGCATTTCGATTTGGCATCGCCTTTTCGCCGGAGGAGATTCGCCCAGCAACCCCTTGCCCTGGTGACTTCGCCGATTTTTGGAAAGATGCCGTCAGTAGGCTTGACGAAACTGTACCAGTTGATGCGCAAGTCGAGCTTGTGCCGGAGCGTTCCAATGGCCCGTGCAACTACTGGCGGGTCAGCTTCGCATCGTATGGAGGGCGTCGCGTTTACGGATGGCTTTCAATTCCCAAGGCGAAGGTCCCGCTCCCTGTCCGCGTCAGCGTTCCTGGATCGGGCATAGGCGCTTGCGAAACGCCAGTCGAGCCAGACAGAATCACCCTCACAATGAACGTCCACTCGTATCGCCAGCACGAAGGAAACACGCCGGAAGCAGATGCGGAACGTCAGCGGCTTTTCAATGAGCAAATCGAAAAATACTGCAAGCCGAACGGTGTGTCGCGATACAGCCTGGCAGGAATCCACAGGAGTCGCGAGGATTATTTCTACTACTCCTCGATTCTTGGAATCAACCGGGCGATAAATTGGCTTGCAGCGCGTCCCGAATGTGACCATTCCTCCTTCTGCTATACAGGCGCGTCGCAGGGCGGAGGCTTCGGGCTCATCCTGACCGCCTTGAACCGTCATTTCACAAGCAGCTGCGTTTTTGTTCCCGCCATGGCGGATTTGCTGGGATCCAGAACGGAGGCGCGCCAAAGCGGATGGCCGTCAATTGTCGAGAACCAGGCGCCGGAAAACAGGAGTGGCGCGGAACGCTGGGCGCCTTATTTTGACGGAGCCAACTTCGCGCGGCTGATAACGTGCCCGATACGCTTCGTGGTGGGATTCTGCGACATTGTCTGCCCGCCGCATTCCGGCTATTCGGCCTATAACGTCTGTCCCTCTCCCGACAAGGCGATTGTCCATGGCATCGGCATGGGCCATGCGGTTTTTGATTGCCTCTACCGTGAACTCGACGACTGGCAGCGCCTGTCTTTTCCCGACACCGCCGATGGCGACGCGCGACTCCGCGCCGTCGCCTCCGTGTTTGGCAAGGATGATGCTGAAACAATATGAACAACCCGTCTTTCCATCCCGAAACCTATTCCGCCCTCAGGGCGCAGCTGCGGGCGTTCCACCCGGACGAATGCCACGGCAAGTGCAAGGACCCGGCGTTCGACGCGAGTGACGCGGCCATCCGCGAGGAGGTGCGCGCCTACGCCGCCGCGCACCCGGACTTCGACGCGCTCGACCTCCGCCGCGCCTCCTACCGCGCCATGCGGCGCCATTTCAAGCCCTTCCTCTTCTCCGAGTCGCCCTTCTACTTCGAGTCCGGCGTGAACGGCGGCTGGGTCATGGGCATCATGCCCGCCCGCGAGGTGAACGCCCTCTGCAACCGCTTCTATCGCGAGAAGGGCCTCGTCCCCGACGAGGCGTTCCGACGGGCCAGTGAGCGCCACCGCCAGCGCTATTCGCTCTGCTGCGGCCCGTTCGTGGACGACATGCACCACCTCCCCGCCTTCCGCACCATCTTCTCCAAGGGCTTCAAAGGCGTGCGAGAGGAAACGGCTGCGGCGCTGGCGGCGTGTCCGGCCGACGACCCGCTCGGCCGCAAGTGGCTTGAAACCGCCCTCGAAGGCCTCGACACGATCCACGCGCTCCAGCTCAAGTTCGCCGAGGAGGCGGAGAGGCGGCTGGCGGAAGCAGGTCGAGCGGATGCGCTACCCTCCCGTGGGCGCGCGTGGCTCGCGCGCATCGCCGAAAGCGCGCGGCGCTGCCCGTGGGAGCCGCCCCGCACCTTCTTCGAGGGGCTGAACCTCCTCTGGTTCATGCGCGAAATCCCGTCCTACGTGGACGGCCTCGCCTCGTTCACCCTGGGCCGCCCCGACGCCTGGCTCATCGACCTCTACCGCCGCGACCTCGCCTCCGGCGTCCTCGCGGAGGACGAGGCGCGCGACCTCGTTGCGCGCTGGCTCATCCACGCCGACGAACACCTCGACACGCACCTCACCATCGACGCCTACTCCGACCAGGAGGCCGAAATTCCCGTGACGCTCGGCGGCTGCGACGCCGAGGGCCGTCCCGTCTGGAACGAACTCACGCGGATGTTCCTCGACGCCCACATCGCGCTCGACTGCGTCTTCCCGAAGCTCCATGTCCGCTTTTGCGCCGATTCGCCGCAGGAATACCTTGAGCGCATCGGCGGGATGGTCCTTGCCGGGCACTGCGTCTTCGCGATGTTCAACGACGACATCGCCGTCCCGAACTTCGTCGGCCACGGCATTCCGCCCGAAAAGGCGCGCGACTACGTTTGCTGCGGATGCTGGGACGGCAACGTCGATTCCGTCACGGACGTGGACGCCGCGAACTACATGTCGCCCCTGCGCGTCCTGGAGGCCACGATCCACCGCGACCCGGAGGCCGACCGCCGCGCGGGCCTGCGCCACGACCCCATCGACGGCGCGAAGTCATTCGACGAGGTGAAGCGCATTTTCATGGCGAACTTCATGCGCTTCTTCCGCGACACCGCGAGCGACTACATCCGCTACGGGCGCTCGGCGGCGAGCATCTTTCCGCACCCCGCCTATTCGGCGTGCCTCGAAGGATGCCTCGAACGCCGCCGCGACACCACCGACGGCGGCACGCGCTTCCACCCGCGCGTGATGACGCTCGCCTTCGGCGCCAACATCGTCGATTCGCTCTGCGCCATCGACAAGGTCTGCTTCCGCGACAAAACGGCGACGCTCCCCGAATTTCTGGACGCCGTGCGTTCCAACTGGGCGGGCAAGCGCGGCGAGGCGCTGCGCATGGCGGCGCTCGCGGCCCCGTACTGGGGCGACGGCACCCCGGAATCGAGCGGCCTCATGCGCTGGCTCTTCGAGACCGTCGCCGACAACCTCGACGGACTCAAGAACGACCAGGAATCGCCCTTCGTGCTGGCGGCGTGGATCTACCGCGAATTCCTGCTCTGGGGCGAAAAGACCAAGGCCACGCCCGACGGGCGCCGCGACGGCGATCGCCTCGCGCAGGGCTTCGCGCCGAGCGAATACCGGTGCAAGGAAGGGGCGACGGCGGTCATCGGCTCCCTTGCCGCCGTCCCGCACGAGCGGCTCTACGCCTCCAACGCCAATCTTTCGTTCGAGAAAGACGGCATGACCCCGGCGCTATTCGCGGCCGTGTTCCGCGTCTTCGCCAAGACGCGGGCGCACCTGCTGCAACCCAACTGCCAAAGCGTCGAGGAACTCCTGGACGCAAAGGCGCACCCCGAGCGGCACCAGAGCCTCATGGTCAAGGTCTGCGGCTTCTCCGCGCGCTTCTACACGCTCTCCCCGCGCTGGCAGGACGAAGTCATCGCCCGGCATCGGCTACGGTAGGGACGGACCGCATCGCTTCCTTCTACGGCGCGCTCCGCGCGCAGCGCCGCGACGGCCTGGCTGTCGAAGATCGTGTAGACGGTCGTCCCGCCGAAGCGCAACACGTTCTCACATGCCAACAGGACACGAAACCCGGAACTGGCCGAGACGCTGTACTGGAGTGTCTTCGGCATGCTGCAACGGCATGATCCGTCATTCGGCACCGGGGCGCCACGCGGGAAACTGCGCCGCTTCCGGCGCATCTACGCGCTCGACTCCTCCACGATCCGTCTCGTCCACAACTGCATCGACTGGGCAAAGCACCGGAGGAAGAAGGCGGCGGTGAAGATGCACATGCTGACGGACGTGCCGTGCATGCTGCCGCGGTGCGTCGTCGTCGACAAGGCCAAGCACCACGACATCACGCAGGCCGCGAACCTTTGCCGAAACCTCGGTTCCGGGGACATCGTCGTGGAAGACCGGGCCTACAACGACTGGAAGCATCAGCCTTCGCTACCTCAAGCACCTGTCGAAGTGGAAGGGAAGTTATTCGCGCCTTGTCGGACTGATACGATGGGCGGTGTGGCTGCACTACGACGCCGTGGAACTGCTGCGATTCTATGGGACAGCATCCCCGCCAAAACCGAATGAATCTCCGCCAAAGGCCCCGTATTTTCCGGGGTTTGAGAAGATCCTGAACGCTTCCATGGGACAGCATATCGCGTAAAATCCACGATTTCGACCCCGTTTCAACATAGACCTTTTCCAAAATCGCCTTTCTTCAACGCCTCAACCCCGCAAGTTTACTGGACTTTTTGCGTTGAGGGGGGAGGGTTTTTGCAGGCTATGGGATGGAGCGACCGCCATCCGCAGAGCTCCAGGTTGTAGCGGTTCATGTGGACGATCCGGCCCTGCGCGTCCTTCGCGACAGCGCCTCGATGGCGGGGATGTCGATGTTGCGCTTCTTGGAATTGAAGTTGATTCCGATCAGAGTCACGGGGCGCTTGCCGCCCTTCCACTTGTCGGCGTAGCCGCGCTCGCGGATCTGCCGCATCGCCGCCTTGGAGGACTTGTTGTACTTGAACTCGAAGACGTAGACGGCATCCGGACGCTGGACAACGGCGTCGGCGTAGCCGCGCGCAGAGGGGAACTCCGGCGCGGGGTCGGCCCCGAGCATCGCGAAGAAGAGCTGGAAGTAGCGCTTCGCCTCCGCCTCGTTCGCGATCCGCCAGTCCGGCGGCACCTGCGCGTAAAGCGAGAAGAGCATCGTCTCCACCACTTCCCGGATGTCGCCGGAGGCAATCTGCCGCTTCGCCCTGTCCACGAGCGTGTCGAACGGGCCCTCCTTCATGCCGAGGACGCGGGAAATGTAGCCGCGCTTCAGGGACGCCCGGATTTCGAGGTTCGGCGGCCCGAGGACGTATGTCGCCAGCTTCGGGTTGCGTTCCTCCTCTTCGGGCGTCTGCCTGGGCGGCGGGACGACCTCCTTGATGGTAAGGTAGCCGCTCTGGTAGAGAAGGGCCTCGATGGGCAGCGTCTCCGCGTCGCAGACGTCGAGCGTCATCGAATCGGCCGGGACGTGCTCCAAATCCTCCGGCAACTTGCCGACGGCCTTGATGCGGTTGAATACCAGCGACGAGCCGCCGGTCGTCTCCCAGTAGCTCTTGAACTCCCCTCCCCCAGGGGAAAAGAGTTTGCCGAGCGAGACCGGATTCACGACACGCTCTTCGCATTGGGGAGAAAAGCGGTAACCGTCAAACCACTCGAGAATCTTGTCACGGGTCGGCTCGAAACCCAGGCCGAGCTTTCGCC
>CAMOSH010000004.1 GCA_946624575.1 uncultured Verrucomicrobiota bacterium | reverse complement strand
TAGATCAGCGCAGAGGCGCCACCCAATTGGCAACTGGAATTGGCAACTGGCAACACTTCCACATTGGCAACATTTACCGCATTTCCACCTTGACCTTGAAGAAAATGCCGAGCGCAAAGCCCAAGCCGCAGGCGACGGGCGACCGCGAGGCATGGCCGCCCCGCACGAGGCGGAGTGAGGCGGCGGAACGCCGCCGAAACGGCAACCGCCACCCCGCCGCTTCGAGATCGCTTTCGTCCGTTTCGGTCCATGTCACCGATTTTTCATGTTGACATCGATCAGAAGATCGTCAAGAATGTCGCCGTTTTTGATTTGCGTGAAAACACACCCAACTTCAAAGTAGGGATTCAATGAACATACCACGTGACATGTATCTAAATCGGCTGTTGTCAAGCCGTCACGACGGTTTCGTGAAAATCGTCACCGGCATCCGCCGATGCGGGAAAAGCCACCTTCTGTTCCGCCTGTTCCGTGAAAGGCTGATCGAGGAAGGCGTCAAACCGGCGGACATCGTCATGGTCGCCCTTGACGATGACGACATGAGCGATCTTCGAAACCCCATTCTGCTGGGCGATTGGCTCCGGCGCCGTTTGCGCGGGCGCAGACACGGATGGAAATACGTTTTCATCGATGAAATCCAAATGATCCGGAAAACCCTTCCCGATGGTGTGGACTTGTCCAAAATCGCGCCAGATGACCGAGAAAGCGCATACATCACGTTCTACGACGTGCTGAACGGGCTCCTGAAAATTCCCGAAACGGACATATATGTCACCGGATCGAACTCAAAGATGCTTTCGTCAGACATCGCCACGAATTTCCGCGACCGCGGCGAGGAAATCAGGCTCCATCCACTGACATTTTCCGAATGTCTTGCGGTGTCGCGCTTGGAGAAAGCCGAAGCGTGGGAGCAATATCTCGTTTACGGAGGAATGCCGGGGGCCGTTCTTGCCGAAAATCCGGAAAGGAAGCGCGACTATCTTTCCCAACTGTTCAAAAAGGTCTATTTCAAGGACATCGTCGAGCGACATGCCCTTCGGCACGATCAACTCCTGGAAACCGTGACCGACACCTTGTTTTCTGCCGTGGGCTCCTTGACGAATCCGACGAGAATCGCGAACACGGCGAATTCTTCCGGCATGACGCCCGTTAGCCAGCCGACCGTCAAGAAATACATCGACATTCTCGAAGACGCCTTTCTCGTTAACCGGGCCGACAGATACGACGTCAAGGGAAGGAGATACCTTGAATATCCGTCGAAGTATTACGCCGAGGACGTCGGACTCCGAAACGCCCGCCTGAACTTCCGTCAAGTCGAGGAAACGCACTTGATGGAAAATGTCATTTACAACGAATTGACCGCACGAGGACATTCCGTTGACGTGGGTTTCGTCGAAGAAACGACCTCCGCCAACGGCAAACGGACCAAACGGCAGCTGGAAATCGATTTCATCGTCAACGACGGTCCGCGCCGCGCATACGTCCAGAGCGCATTTGCGATCCCCGACGAGGAAAAACGGCGGCAGGAAACGGCTCCGCTCCGCGCCAGCGGGGATTTCTTCCGGAAGCTCGTCGTTACGTCAGGATTCCGGCCACCGCTTGCCGATGGCGACGGAATCGTCCACGTCGGCATTATTCCTTTTCTTCTCGATCCATCGATTCTCTTTGGCGGCTGATCCGTTCCGCCCCGTCATTGGCAACTGGAATTGACAACTGGCAACACTTCCACATTCTCTTCCGGCGCAAGCGGCGGGTTCCAGCGCACCACGGGCTTCCCGTCCGCGCCAATTTCAATCGTCACTTCGAACCGCGCCGCCGCGTTCGTCGGACTGATCCCCGCGACGTAGCACTCCCAGACCTTGTTCGCGTACTCGGTTTAGGTTCAATTGTTCGTTGCGGACTTTCCGATTTAGTGGAATTCCACCAGATTTCAAAATAGGATTTGACATGGAAACCGGGTTGTACTAGACTCCATTTCGTTTTGAAACCTGACTATTTCGCAAGGCGCATCCGTTCCGGAAAACAGATGCATTACGTGTTTATCGACGAAGTTCAGCTTTGCCGAAAAGTCCTGAAGGAAGGTGTCGATCCGGATCGCATCGCACCAGAAGACCGGGAGTCGGCATATCTTTCTTTCCATGATGTCCTGAACTCCCTGGCGGCGCTGCCGAACACCGACGTCTATGTGACGGGGAGCAATTCGAAAATGCTTTCGTCCGACATCGCGACGCAGTTCCGCGGCCGAGGGTGGGAATTGAGGATGCGGCCACTTTCTTTCGCGGAGTTTTTGCCCGCACATGGCGGGGAAAAATCAGACGCCTTGCACGACTACGAGACGTTCGGAGGGCTTCCCCAGGTGGTTCTGGAACGCGACGAAACGGAAAAGAGGCGCCTTCTGTCGGTCCTTTTTGAAAAGACCTACCTCAAGGACATGGTGGAACGATGGAAAATCCGCGACACGGCCGCGCTGTCGCGAGTGGCGGACATGCTCTGCTCGGCGGTGGGGTCCCTCACGAATCCGACCCGCATTGCCAACTCGTTTGCCTCGCTCTGGAAGGAAGGACCATGAAAAGGTCTATATCCAGTCCGCATACGCCATCCCGGACGCGGAAAAACGCAGACAGGAAACCGAGTCCCTGCGCAGGACGGGCGACTTTTTCCGGAAAATCGTCGTGACATACGGATTTGACAAATCGTGGACGGACGAAACGGGCATCGAAACCATAGGCCTCGTCCCGTTCCTTCTTGACCCGCGAAGCCATCTTGCCCGCAGGTAGGGCGCGCGATCCGGGTGGGGCGAGCCGTCCCGGCGAGCCGCAGAGGGGTGGCGGTCTCCAGACCGCCAGCAGGTCCGTGGAGCGCCTCTCTCATCCGGCGAAAATGTGCCATTGTGGAAATGTTGCCAGTTTCCAATTGGGCATTGGCATTGACGATTGGCAACACTTCCACATTGGCAACATTTACCGCATCTCCACCTTGACCTTGAAGAAAATGCCGAGCGCAAAGCCCAAGCCGCAGGCGACGGGCGACCGCGAGGCATGGCCGCCCCGCACGAGGCGGAGTGAGGCGGCGGAACGCCGCCGAAACGGCAACCGCCACTCCGCCGCGTCCAGGTCGGCTTCGTCCGTCACGTCGGTCCAGTCCTCGTGCGGGTCTGTCGATCAGGGGGAGTTCAATCACTCTGTCGCCTCAAGTTTCCTGATTTCCGCCTTGGCTTGTTCGTGCCCCTGTTCGGCAGCCTTGCGGAACCACATTAGCGCTTTCTTGGGGTTCTTCTCCACGCCCTTTCCATCTCGGTAGCAACATCCAAGATTATATTGCGCCCATCCATAACCTTTATCGGCGGCCTTGCGGAACCATTTGACAGCTATTTCATTGTCCTGTTCAACGCCTTCACCGCAAAGATAGCACATTCCTAGATGATTAATGCTTGAGGGATCTCCCTGTTGGGCCGCCTTCTCATACCAGACGGCAGCCTTCTTGGCATTTTTTTCTACTCCAATGCCTTGAGAATAGCAATATGCCAAATTAGACATTCCTGTCAAATGTCCGCCGGTGGCTGCCTTTTTAAACCAATTTGCGGCGATTTCGTTGTCTTGCTCAACACCATTGCCTTTGAAATAAGCCTCGCCGATCGCATTTTGGGCATCAACATTCCCTTGTTTTGCGGCACGTTCATACAATTTTGCCGCCTCTTTGGAATTTTTTTCGACTCCTAGTCCTTTCTCATAACAGACAGCCAAATTGTATTGTGGTACCGCATCTCCTTGCTCAGCCGCCAATCGAAACCACCTAACAGCCTCGGCATAATCCTGTGCGACGCCCATTCCAATGTAATATAAAAGGCCTAAATTTGATTGTGCGACAACATTTCCTTGCGCTGCGGCCTTTTGATACCAATATACGGCGGTTGCGTAATTCTGTTCAACTCCAGTCCCTTGTTGGTAACAAAGCGCAAGTTGTTTCTGAGCGACTTCATCACCATTTTCCGAAGCTTTCTTGTACCATTTTATTGCTTCGACAAAATCGATTTCAACCCCGCGACCATAATAGTAGCATCCGCCTAGATTATTTTGCGCCGCGGCATCGCCCTGTTCCGCCGCCTTGCGGTACCATTCCACGGCTTGTGCATAATCCTGCGTAACGCCATGGCCGTGGCCATAGCTGAAACCGAGATTGTTTTGCGCCGCGGCATTGCCCTGTTCCGCCGCCTTGCGGTACCATTCCACGGCCTTCGCATAATCCTGCGCAACGCCTTGGCCGTGGTCATAGCTGAAACCGAGATTGTTTTGCGCTGTAGCATGGCCTTGTTCCGCCGCCTTGCGGTACCATTCCACGGCCTGTGCATAGTCTTGCGCAACGCCATAGCCGTGGGCATAGCTGACACCGAGATTGTATTGCGCCGTAGCATGGTCCTGTTCCGCCGCCTTGCGGTACCATTCCACGGCCTTCGCATAATCCTGCGTAACGCCTTTGCCGTCGTAATAGCATTTGCCGAGATTGAAACAGATTGCCGAATCGTTTGGACAAAGTTCCGCCGCCTGTGCTATCAGTTCATAGCCTCTTTTTACATTCTCTGGCTCTCCCGTATCTTGAAGGATCAATCCCAGATTGTTCATGGCAATGGCTTCTCCACCTTCTGCAGCCTTCTCATACCAGAAAGTTGCCAATGCAATGTCCTTTGGAAAACCTTCCTTGCCATGATGAAGGTTGTATGCCAAATGCCCCTGTGCTTCTGGCGTTGCCGCAGAATATTCAGTCAACGTTTCCGAGCCATTGGCGGTCGTCACGGTTCTCACTGTCGTTGTGATGCCATTTACGGTAGAGGATTGCGTTGAACTTACTTTGCCGCCTCCTGTCACCGTGGCGGAGAAGGATGTCGTTACGCCGCCTCGGGAAATAGAGAGGGATGAATGCGAGGATGCTCCCGGTTTGACTGGTTGCACTGACGGTTTCGCTTCTAGCGTGGCACTGGCCCCAGCCGCTGGTGCTGGCGGTTTGTTTCCCTGTGCCTGTGCCGGCTTGGATTGATTCTGATTTGGCAGATTTGCCGGTTCGCCACCTTTTGCCTCGCCAGTTGCGCAGAGACGGAATCCACCAAAGCCGATTGGGCCATCTTCGGCGCGCCTTGCGCGGGCACCATCGCGGAAGTTTTGGCCTCCGTCATCGATCTGTCCGACAAATGCGTCGAGAATCGGTTCCGGCTGCGGACGGAAGTTCACGCCGCCCCCGCACCAGACGTTGCAAAGGACCTTGCCCAAGAATGGTTTTTCAACGAGTTTCGTGGTGGATGTCATCTCCTCCGCGTTGCCGAGCATGTCGTAAAGTCCGTATGCGTTTGGAGCCTTAAGCCCGACTGACTGCACGGGATCGGCGGTATAATTGTCCCTCCTCTGCCGCGAGCAATACCACGCCATGGAATCTAGGGAGCCTTCGCGGCCGTCCGTGCCGAGCGGCCACTTGCCGCTACCGCCTGCCATGCAGGCCGCAGTCCACTCATCTTCCGTGGGGAGACGAAACACAAGACCGGAGCGCTTTGCCACCTCCGTTAGGTTTAGTTTCCGCAGAAAAATGTCTATCTCATTGGGCGTCGCGCCCAGAACAGGTTTGTCCGCGCCTTCGTCCACTTCGCGACCGCCTGTGACCAGCGAGCCAGAGATTTGCCGCCACTGGGCCTGAGTCACTTCAAACTTCCCGAACCAGAGGCCTTCAGGTGTTTTTACCATTTCCAATGTCAAGCCATCATCGCCAAGCGGCATGGCAATTGTTTGCGGAGCAGCCACCACTAATTGGGCGGTCAGTGTAAAAACGAGAATCGCAATTGTATGCAGAAAAGAGGCATGTGGGATCATTTCGAGTTCCTTCCTTCGTGTTTCCGCCGCTCGGGTCGGACACGAAGGAAGAAGTCAAAAAGAAGGCCTCTCTTCGCATCCCGAGAGAGGCCCTGAGAATTTGCCCTGAAAGAAACACGAGGAGAGGCAAGCGCGCTACGCGCCGTCTCTGCAAGGTGTCGTCTTTCGTAGAAATTTCTCAGGTTTCACTCGACGACCGCTTTGCGGCGATTTGGTTGGGGGTGTATCCGGTTGAAAAGTTGAAAAGTTGAAAAGTTGAAAGGTTGAAAGGTTGCGGGCTGCGCGGCGCGCGGCCCCTACCGGAGGGATGGAGCCATGCGCGGGGACGGGGAAAGCATGGCAGAAAGGGCGGTGGGTGTCAAATGGGGGCCCCTGGAAAACCCTACGGGGCCGGGCTTGGCGCGGGCGGGCGGGCGTTGTATTCCGTGCCGGGTTCGGCGACGCAAGATACGAGGGGGGCCATGTTCGGCACGATTCCAGGCGGGACGCCATGGTCGAAAAGCCATTCTGGCGCGATGTCCAATTCTCCGTCCAGCCAGTTCAATATGCCGTGGTCAATGGAAAACGCCCGCAAAATTTCCGGATTTCCAAGAGGTTTAAGAGCCGGGAATTCGAAAAGCGGAGAAATGTCAACGATCCGGACATCGCCTGAATTGAAACGTACACGAAGCGTCGAGTTTCCCACGACAGAACACCCTGCGACCGAAAGGAGTGGTTCGGCCGCTGGATTGTCCGGGTAGCAGATGCCATCTTTAACAATCACATGTGTCTCCTTGTCTAGGAAAGAGGTTCAATCTTTCCTGGAAGTTCATTTCGAACGGCCTTGTTCCACGCCGCATACAATTCCTCTTCGTGGATCGCCAGCCACGCGGAAAGAATGCGCATCTGCTTCATTGGAAGCGACCCGGCCAGCAATTCCCCGTCGATTCCCACGGAAGCCTCGTGTTCGGAATAAAACACATGGACATGAGGCTTGTTGTGCTGTCTGGTGTCGGCAAACAGCATCTTTACGACGATATTGAAAAATCGGGACAATTCAGGCATGGACACGAACGACCGCTTTGCAACGATTTGGTTGGGGGTGTATCCGGTTGAAAAGTTGAAAGGTTGAAAGGTTGAAAAGTTGAAAGGTTGCGGGCCGCGCGGCGCGCGGCCCCTACCGGAGGGATGGAGCCATGCGCGGCGTCGGGGGAAAGGATAGCAGACGCCGCGCGCGGGCGCAAGCGACGATGGGCCGTTGGGTGTGACCAACCTTTGTCAGAACGCAAAGGCCGCAATCACGCGGGCCGATGTGTCCGGGGCTTTGCCCAGTTGAAAGGTTGAAAAGTTGAAAGGTTGATAAGTCTGATGCCGAATATCTGTGGATGGGATGTCGAATGGTCAAGTTGTTTTAGCCACAAAGAACGCAAAGAACACAAAGTTTCTGGAAAATGGCGGCTTGTGGCATAGCCGCTGAGCGGCGGCGTCCGATGCCACAGCCGCGCGAAATATCGACGATTGGCTTTGTCGCTCGTCGATTTGGTCGGTCGTCGATGTCGATTGGCTTTGTCGGTCGTCGATTTGGTCGGTCGTCGACTAAATCGACCAAACCGACCAAATCGACCAAGCCGATTGCACCGCATCCGTGGATGGCGCGCGATCACGGCCTGGGCGGGCCGCGCGGCGCGCGGCCCCGGAGGGATGGAGCCATGCGCGGCGTCGGGGGAAAGGATAGCAGACGCCGCGCGCGGGCGCAAGCGACGATGGGCAGTTCACAGGCAGTTACGCGCGCGCCACCCAGGCCGCTCTGTTCTCGCCCGGCTTCCGCGGGAACACGCGGCATGCGGACCTCAGTGGGAATCAGGCGTTTTTCGCGATTCCCATGAAGCGGGCGATGGCGTCCTCGACGAGAACGAGCAGCCGCGCGCGGATGGGAAGGCCCTGCCGCCAGATGCAGTGCCCGCCCCAGTTCGGCTCGTCGTTCGTCGAGTACTGCCGGAGCGTGACGTCGCCGCCCGCGGCCCGGGAGGCGCGATGGAAGTTCGCGGCGCTTGCGAACGGAACGACGGTGTCCTCCGTGGCGTGGGTCAGCAGGACGCGCGGGCCGCCCGGACGCGCGAATCGCATGATGCTCATCGAGTCGAAGTCCGCTTGCGTGGGCTCCCGCCCGCCGAAGAGCGTCGCGTAGCGCGCGGGGTGCGCCTCGGCGTCGGGAAGCGGGTCCGCGATTCCGGAAACGGAAATCGCGCCGGCCACGCACCCTGCCGGGAGGTTGAACCCGGTCCACAACGCAAGATGTCCGCCGGACGACGCGCCGATGGTCCAGATTTTCGACGGTGCCACGCCGTGCGCGGCCAGCCCGCCGCCCAGAAGGAACTCGGCGGCCTTCAGGCTGTCGTCGCCGCACGCCGGCCAGGGATGCTCCTTGCCGGCGAGACGGTAGTCGATCGAAAAGACCGCGCAGCCGTTCTCCACGAGGAACTGCGAAATGCCGGCGGCGTCATGGCGGGACATCGCCGACCAGCCGCCGCCGTGGATGTTCAGCGCGACGGGCGTGTCGGCGGACATCGCCGCCGGCAGGAAAAGATCGCCGACCTGCATTTCTTCCGGCCCGTAGTGAATGTCGGTCTTTGTTTCTGACATGGTCATTTTGTTTCTCCGATTATGATTGCAAGAAGGTTGCGCCCGTCGCGCAGTTTCGCCCACGGGACGAAGCCGTCCGCCAGCGGTTCGCCGTTGAGCGAGAACCGCGCCGCCGAGCCGGATCCCGTCATCTCCACGTCGAGCGTCGCGCCGCGCGGCGAAAGGCCGTGCACCGCGAACGGGATGCCGTCGTTCATCGGATGGAGGCGGAGTCCGTCCGGATCGACGCGCAGTCCGAGCCACAGCTCCAGGGCGTCGGAAAGCCAGCCCTTCGCGGCGAAGAACTGCTTGTTTCCGAGTTCGTCGGAACAGTCCGACGGATCGGCGTTCAGGACATCGACGGTCTGCCCTTCGGGATACGTCAGCACGGCCCCGTGCGATCCGACGACGCGCCGGAAAAGCGCAAGCGCCCCGACGCGCCCGGCCATGTTCTCCATGCACCAGAACGAACGGTCCTGCACGGGATAGTAGGCGCCGTATTGGTTGCCGTCGGCGCGGCGGACGGACGAATCGACGGCATACATCGCCAGTCTCTCGCCGACGAGGAAATGGCGCTCCATGAAGTCGGCGATGGCCCCGGCCGACGCCGCGTCCGGCATGTGCCTGTGAAAATCGCGGGCGAAGCGCGAGACGTGGTAGAAGCCGTGCAGCGGGCGGAAGGGGCGCGGCCGCCGCGCGGCGGAGTCCCACGAGTCGCACCAGTATCCGGCGGCGCCGTCCCAGAACTTTTCGACGATCTCGCGCGCCGCCGTGTCCACGCCGGGGTCCTCCCCGGAGAGTTCGCGCCAGGCGCAAAGCCCCTGCCACCAGACGGAGCAGTTGGAGAGGCAGAAGTCGTCCTTCTCCTGTCCGAGCGGATAGCGGTTGTCCGGGATCCAGCCCTGCCCGCGCGGAAGCAGGTCGCCCGCGCGGAGCGAGGCGCGGTTGCGCTCGACGAGCGAGCGCGCGAAGTCCATGCACTGCGCCTTGAACGCCATGTCGCCCGTAGCGGCGACGTAGTCGGCGAGAAGGATCAGCCAGAACGAGGAATTGACCGCGTCGAAGCAGACTTCGTCCGGCATCGAGAGATTCGCTTCCTGGCAGGAGAAATCCGTCGCGTAGGCGTGCTGGATGGCGCCACTGGGTCCGGCGGCGTCGCGGAAGAAGGCGAGCATCCGGCGGACTTCGGCGGCGCGGCCCGCGACTGCGAGCGCCCCGGAGTGGACAAGCGCGTCCCAGCCCCACACCCAGTAGGTCGGCGAGGCCCGGAAGGCGCCGATGCCGTCCACCTCCAGCGCGGCGGCGAGCGCCGGCACGAACCCGAGATGCCAGTCCGCAAACGCATCGCCCGTCTCGAAGCGCACGTCGCCGGAGCGCCGCGCTTTGTAGTCCGCGAACACGCGATCCACTCGCGCCGAAGTGAGCTCCTCGTCTTCGGCCGGGTCGAAGACCCACCAGAAGAGGTGAGTGGGATTGTTCACAATTGGCAATTCGCAATTGTCCGCAATTGACAATTCGCAATTGTTCACAAATGGCAATTTACAATTGTCATCAATTGGCAATTCGCAAAGGTCGAAGCGGAAATCCTGCGTGTGGTCCGGGGAGCGCGGGAATGCGCGCGGATCGACGAGGGAATTGTCCGGAAAGAAGACCGGCCGGCTGGAGCCGATCTCCATCCGAACGACGGCGCCGCCGTCGAACCGCGCCTCGGCGGAGAGGCGTGGCGAGCCCTCATGGCGATCCTCGATCTGCCACTTCGCGCCGTGCCGCATTCCGGGATTCATCTGCACGAGGCGGCAGCGAACCTCTCTGCCCTGCGGGTTTTCGAGCACCGTCACGCGGCGGAACAGGACGTTCCGGTCAAGCACCAGCTCGTGGCGCAGCCTCACCCCGTCGATCGTGCATTCGCTGCGGTAGCCGAACGGATAGTGCTCCGTCTTTTCGAAAGGGAGCCGGTAGGGTCGCCCGTCGATCAGGACATGCGTCACCATGCAGCGGGAGAACGAACACTGCTCGTTCGACTCCCAGAACCGCTGGTCCTTGAAATCCTGCGCGCCGACATAGTTCAGCTCGAACACCCCGGCGATGTCGGCGACCTTGGCGGAAATGCGCCCCGAAACGTAGAAATTGCGGCGGACCCCGAAGCCCGTCGTCCGCGTTTCGCGGTCGCGGAAGAGTTCCGGCCCCTGGCATCCGGACGCCAAAGACGAGTTGGAAGGTTCCATGCCCCGGAATCATAGCTCCACTCGCAGAGCCGCGCAAGAGCAGTCTCGCGCAGGCTCAGGGCAATCCTGCTTCTTTTCGGCGAAAAAGGCTGGATTGTGGTATCGTTGGCCGCGATGACGAATTTGACAGACGAAAAAGTGGCGCGCCCCCGCGGCGCCGCTGCGGCGCGGACGGACTGGCGTTGGCAGCTGCGCCGTGCGTGGCGCTCGCTCGACGCGCTGCGCGCCGAGCGCTTTCCGCAAATGGAAATCACCGACGGGATGCGCGAGGCGGAGCGTCGCTTTCCGATGGCGGTCACCCCGCACTATGCGTCGCTTGTGCGCAGGCCGGATTTTTCCGATCCCATCTTCGCGCAGTGCGTTCCATCCCCCGGAGAACTGGTGTCGGCGCCATGGGCCAGCCGCGATCCGCTCGGGGAGGAGCCGGCTCTTGTCGCCCCGCGTCTGATTCGGCGCTATCCCGACAGGGCGGTGCTTCTGGCTGATTCCATCTGCGCCTGCTATTGTCGCCATTGCTTTCGCAAGCGGCTGTCCGGTTCGCCCGACGCCGCCGTCTCCCCGGACGAACTTGCCGCCGCCACGCGCTGGCTCCGCGACAATCCCGAGGTGAGCGACGTGCTTGTCTCCGGTGGCGACGTGCTTTGCCTGCCCGACGGCCGCGTCCGGGAAATCCTGGACGCACTTGCGGCGGTGCCGTCGGTGCGCGTAGTGCGCGTGTGCACGCGGCTGCTCGCCACTCTGCCGCAGCGCTTCACCGCCGCGCTTGTGCGGATACTCGCCGCGCCCGCGCGGAGTCGATCCGGCGGAGGCGGCGCCGCCGCGACGACCGCGGTGTACGTTATGGCCCACTTCAATCACGCGCGCGAGCTTTCGCCGGAGACGCTCGAAGCGGTGCGCAGGCTTGTGGACGCAGGAATTCCGGTGTGCAGCCAGACCGTGCTCCTGCGCGGCGTCAACGACGACGCGGATTCGCTTGAAGGGCTTTTCCGCGCGCTCTATCACGCGCGTGTGCGCCCGTACTATCTCTTTCAGGCGGATCTCGCGCCGGGGACGGAACATCTGCGCACCCCTCTTGCCACCGGACCGGCGCTCATGCGCGAACTGCGCGCGCGGCTTTCCGGGCCGGCGCTGCCGAATTTCTGCCTCGATCCGCCAGGCGGCGGCGGAAAGATCGAACTCGCGCCGGACAGCGTCGTGGAGCGTCGCGCCGGCGCGACGCTTCTGCGAAACGGACGCGGAGAGGAGTTTCTCTATCCGGATCCGGTGGAGGCCCGCGATGGATGATCCTGAACTCCTGCGCGGGGAAGTCGTCGAGGCGGTTGCGCCGGAAGGCGGCGACTCGACGGTGCGGCTCGACGCCTGGCTGGCGGCGAGCACCGGGCTTTCGCGCGGGGCGGTGCAGCGCCTTCTGCGGGCGGGCGCAGTGACAGTATCGGTCCCCGGCGCGGCCGAGACAGCGGTGACGCGCTCGGCCTCCAGGCGGGGGCCGGCGCCTGGCGCCACCTATCGTCTGGTGAGGCCGCCTCCCGCCGACGCGCCGTTGGAGCCGCAGGACATACCGCTTTCGATAGTCCACGAGGACGACGCGATCCTCGTAATCGACAAGCAGGCGGGGCTCGTCGTGCATCCCGCGGCGGGACATCCCGACGGCACTCTTGTCAACGCCGTGCTTTTCCATTGTCCGGGCATACTCGACGTCGGCGGCGAGCGCCGCCCCGGCATAGTCCATCGTCTTGACCGCGACACCACCGGGCTGATCGTCGTCGCCAAGACCGACGCGGCGCTGGCGGCGCTTCAGGAGGGCTTCAAGGCGGGCGCGGTGCGCAAGACGTACCTTGCCATCTGCTGCGGGGTGCCCGAACCCGCGTCGGGGACGCTGGAAGCCGCGATCGGGCGCAGCGCGACCGACCGCAAGAAGATGGCGGTCGTGGAGACGGGAGGCAAGCCGGCGCGCACGGACTGGGAAGTCGTGGAGGATTTTGGCGAGGCGGCGCTGCTGAAGGTTCGGATACATACGGGGCGGACGCACCAGATACGGGTTCATCTTTCGTCGATCGGGTGTCCTGTGGCCGGGGACCGCGACTACGGCGGCGCCGCGGCGGATTCCTCGGCGCGCCTGCCATGGCGCCCCGACCGCCAGATGCTCCACGCTTGGCGCCTCGAACTGCCGCATCCGGTCACGGGCGAGACGCTTCGGTTCGAGGCGCCGCCACCGGAGGACTTCGCACGGCTGCTTGACGCGCTTCAGCGCACTGCGGGCCGGGAAAAAGGCGATATCGTCCAGTGAGGCTTGTGCAGCGATCCCGAGCCGCGCAGCGCGAATATCCGCCAGAACGGCGACAGCAGCTGGCCAATCTGGCGCCCAACCCACGAGCGCTCGTTGAGCAGTCGCATCTGAAGGACTGTATCCAGCTCCGTGCCGTCGGCGCGGACGCTTCCTGACCCTTCGATTCCGAACGCGGCGCCGGACGCAGTGAATTTCCGCACGATCATCAGGCCGTCGGCGAACGAGGCCTGCATTTCGGCGTCGGTCTGCTCGACCAGAAAGTCGATGCCCGGCACGTGTTCGCCAAGCAGATCCGTGAGACCGGCGAAGAGCGGGATGCGGAAAATCTTCGCGTTGCTGACCTTTGCGAGTAACGATCCGATGCCGGCGGCCGGAATCTGGCGCCCGACTTCCGACATCGGCCCGTCGAACGTCGCCTTCAGGTCCAGAGTTCCGCCGGCTGCGGCGTCGGCCTCGTGTCCAGTCAGTTCCGCCCAGCGCGCCTGCGGTGCGTCCGAAAGTTCGAAGGAAAGCGACACGTTCGGCGGGGAAATCGAGGCCTCCGCCCTGAGGGATCCTCCCATGGCGCCGGCCTCGACGCGCGACAGATCGAGCGTCGTCCCGCGATGGCGCCCTAGGACCGTTGGACTTGAGAACCTGAATCCGCGCACCACGGCAGCGCCTGCGCCCGCGCGGAGCGCGATGTCGGTCCGCTTTTCCGGTTCGTCCCAGAGGCCGAGCGCTCCGTCGGTGCTGATTTCCACCGGCGGCTCGAACGAGACGTCGTATTTCGCGTCCGCGGGGCAGAGTCCGATCATGGCGGCAAGGCGGATCGGGTCGATGGACGAAGTGGCGGAGAAGCGCATGACGGCGCCGTCCACGTCGATTTGCAGCGTTCCGGTCGCGTTTCCCTCCGGCCTTTTGACGATCAGGTCGCGGATGTCAACCGTGTTCCAGGAGCTGTCGCCGTATACGACCACGGTTCCCGAGAATTCCGAAAGCGGAACTCCCCGGTAGCGCGAGGCGCCCGCGGACACGCCGATTCGCAGCCGCCTTGTCCCTGCGTCCGGATCGTAGCGGTAGACCGCCTCCAGCAGCGGGCACGCGACCGGGAACTCGAATCGCTCCAGCTCCGCGGCCAGGCCCGGCACATCCAGCTGCCGCAGGAGAGGCGACAGCTTCGCGCAGTCGAGGCGCCCGCCGCCGGACGCCTCGATCGCGAGCGGGCGTGGGACGATAGCGAGGCGGCCGTGCATGACCTGCGCGTTTTCGGCGCGGTCGTGGAACGCCGCCGCCGCATCCTCCAGCGCGATGCGGCCGCCATGCCGCGAGACGTACCCGGCCAAGTCGCGGGCGCAGAGCGCCCCGAAGTCGAGCCTGCGGCACGAAATGCGGATCGGCGCGAAATCCGGCGGTGTGGGCGGGGGCGTTTCGTCCGGGGGCGGCTCCATGGAAAGCGCATCGAGCAACGAGTCCGTGGCGACTGCGATGGCTTCGATTTCGACGCTTTCGATCCAGTCCGGGCTTGGAGTGGCGGAATGAGGCTTGAGCTGCAGTTCGATGCCGCGGGCCGAGAGAAGCGCGTCGCCTGGACTGCCCTTGTGCCAGAGCTTCACCGTTCCCGCGCGCAGCCGAAACGACGGGACGTCCAGCGAAAGTCCCGTGACCGAAACCGTGAAGTCCGGCCCGGACAGCGCTTCTTCCAGTCGCCTGGTGCAGAATTCCGGCAGGCCGTTGGCAGCGTGGCGGACGAAGAGCCAGAGCGCAAGCGCCGCGAGCGCTAGGACGAGCGATGCGACGGAGCGCCATGTGCGGCCGCGCGGGGCGACGGCGCGTCGGCGCGCGACGGCGCGCCGCCGCAGATCGGGCGCGTCGGCGCGGTGCAGCGCCATTGGCGGAGTCGATTCGGGCATGGTCTGGCGAATGGGTCAAATTCCCGGAATCTGTGCCCAGGGCGGCGCCGTCCACAGCCAGGCCGCGACCAGCCTGCGCCCCCAGAACATCCAGATCGCGGCGCCCGTGGCGAGAAAAGGCCCGAATGGGATACGTGGCGGGGCGGGGGAGTGGGGGGCGGCCTCGGCTGAAGCGTGGCCGTTCCTTTTTGCGAGAGCCAGCATTGGCAGAGCGGCCGCGACTCCGGAGAACGCCCCGGCCACCAGCGAAAACACCGCGCATTGCCATCCGAAGAACGCTCCGATCGCCGCCAGCAGCTTCACGTCCCCAAAGCCCATTGCCTCGTCGTCCGGCCCTATGCGCCCTAGCCTTTGCATCGCGAAAGTACCGACGCGGCGGATCGTCTCCAGCAGCGCGTAGCCCGCGCAAAGTCCAAGCGCCGATTGCGCGATCGCCGCGAAACGCGTCGTCGGAACGAGCGTCCACGGCGCAATCATCCCCCCCGGAAGCGTGACAAGTCCGATGCGGGCCTGGGTTTCCGGCACAAGCGCAGAAAGCGCCAGTCCGGCGATCATGCCTCCTATCGTCACGGTGTCAGGAAGGATGAAGTGGTCAAGATCGATGAATGCGCCGGCGACGAGACCGGAAAGCGCGAACCAGCGCAGCGGCACAAGCCAGAGCGGCCGCAGGGACAGCACGTGTCCGTCCGGCGCGACGGGAAGGTGTATCGGCGCGATGCCGAACGGCGGCGCCGCCCCGGCCGCCGGCCAGGCGCAGAACACCGCCAGAAACAGCAGCCCGACGAGCATCTCGACGGCGGCGTACCGGAACGAAAAGCGCGCGCCGCACTTCGCGCACCTGCCGCCAAGCACGAAATAGCTCGCGATCGGTATGTTGTGGTACCAGGGTATCTCCGAGTTGCAGGCCATGCAGTGCGAGCGCGGGCGCACGACCGACAGCCCGAGCGGGGTCCGGTAGATGCACACGTTGAGGAACGAGCCGATGCAGGCGCCGAATGCAAACGCGAATGCGGCCAGCACCGCCCAGGGCGCCGGGGGCAGGAGCCCCGTGTCGGCCGGCGGGAATCCGGTCGCCGGCACTGCGGCGGTCGCCGCGTCCGCGATTGCGCGCAACGCGTCGGCGACCGCGTGGAACTTGTCGTTCAAGTTGGCCATGCAGGCCGCGCCGATCAGGCCGGACGCGTGGAAAAGGCTCACCTTGTCGCTCCCTCGTCGCGGAGAAAAATCAGTCGAACGGCGCGAATTCGCGTATGTCGGCCGCGTCGCGCAGATGCCCGGTCCAGGTGGCGAAGAGCTCTTCGCGGCGCTTTTCCAGCAGCTCTTCGCGAAGCTCCTCCCATACTTCCTGAAGCGGGCGCACCCCAGCCGGCTCCGTCTTTCCGCGCTTCACGACATAGCACTTTCCGCCAAGCTCGACGGGATCCGAAACCTCTCCCTCGCCGAGAGTCTCCACCGCGGCCGCAAGGGCGGGGGCGAATTCGTCGCGCGGCGTCACCAGCCCGCAGTCGCCGCCGGACGCGGCGCGCGAGTCAGTCGAGTGAGCCCGGGCAAGCGTCGCGAAATCGGCTCCGCTGCGGATTCTCTCCGCGAATTCCCCGGCTTCCTTCAAGTCTGGCAGGGCCGCCAGAAACACCTGGACGCGCTCCGGAGTGGAGAAGCGACTGGCCTTCTGCTCCTCGTAGGTTCGAGCCACTTCGCTTGGAGAGACGGTCGCGCTGCCGTCGGCGAAGGCGTTTTTCATCGAGGATACGATTATTTCCTCCTCCAGTCCGCTCCGCCATTCCTCCCAGCCGAGCTTCCGCCTTGACAAATCGGCCAGAAGCGCCGGACGGTTGCCGTCGAACTTGTTGGCCAGGATCGAGGACACGGCCCTGTCCACGGCGTGCGGGGGAATCCTCATGTCCCCCGCGCGGTACTTCTGCAGAACGAGCTCCTTGTCCTCCAGCGCGCGCAGGGCCTTCCTGAACGCGGTCGTCCAAAGCTTCTCGGGATCTGCGTCGCGCGGGGCTCCCGCGACTTCGTCCCGGAGCCAGCGCGGCTGTTCGCGAAGGACGTCGCCGATCGTGATTGGGGTCCCGTTGACCAGGGCCGCCAGCCCGTCGGTGACGTTGGTCCGGTCGCCTGCTGGGGCTCCTGCCGGGGCTCCTGCCGGGGCTCCGGTGTTTTCGGCGGCTCGCGCCGCAGCGTCCGCGGAAAAGGTCGTGGGCGCCGCAAATGCGAGCGTCATGGAAAAGATGAGAAAAAGTCGTTGCATGTTCCTGCAGGGGCCGGAAATTGACGTGCGGCGCCTCCGTCAGCGCACGCCGGGCCAAGTATATCGGAAACCCCGCGGCGTTGAAAGGGGGGGGGGCGGTTGAAAAAAAACGCTTGACTTGACCACCCCGCGGCGGTTATCCTTTGCCGCGCAACCGCACAAGGGGAAGATTTCTCTGTTTCAACGCGAATTCGTAATCAAGCAATGAAGTACACGTCGCTCTCGCTCGCCACAGCCTTGGCCGTCGCGGGCTTTGTTCAGACCGCAGGCGCGGAGCAGGATCGTCTTTTCGGACTTTCCGCATCGTTTGGCGTCGCACATACCGATAACCGCGACAATGTTGAAAACGGCACACTGCGCGCGGGCGTCCCGCAGAAGGAGGAGAGCCAGACTTCCTTCTACATCGGGCCGACGCTCCGCCTCAAGCGCCAGATTGACGACAGGCTCGACTTCTCGGCAGGGTATTCGCCCGTGATCCGCTGGTACGACGAAGTGACCAAGGGCAAGGAGAAGCACAAGGTCGACCACTCGGTGTTCGTCAAGCTCGACTACAAGCTTACCCCCCGCACCCGCGTCACCTTCGGCGAGAACTACTGGTGGACCGGAATGCGCGACTACTTCTACGGCACGGATTACGACTACGATCCGAACCGTGATACCCGCCTTGACCACGAGTACTACCAGAACCGCGTCACGGCGTCCGTTTCGCAGAAGCTCATCGGCGAGGACTATGTCAAGGTCAGCGGCCGCTGGCGCGTGAAGCGCTATGACGAAAAGGAACTTGCCGACTACAGCGACGAAGACGAATACGGCGCCAGGCTCGACTTCATGCATGTCGCGTCCCGCTATCTCGCGTTCGGCGTGTTCGGCGACTGGCAGGACTGGGACCGCGCGTCCGACGCCTCCCGCAACGCCGGCTACGAGATCGACCAGGGCTACACGGTCTACACGCTCGGCGCGCAGTCGATCGTCGACTTCGCCGGCAACCGCGACAACTACGTCTACGCCGGCATCGGCTGGGCCCGCGGCGAATACGAGGCCGATTCTGTTGACGATCAGGACGCCGCGAGCGTCAACGTCGAGCTCCGCCTCTTCCAGCTCTCCGACACGCGCGTGCTGGCCGGCTTCCGCTTCCTGCCGCACTACTCCGACTCCTATCCGTTCTCCTCTCAGAAGGACACGGCCGGCTACGTCACTCTCACGAAGTACTTCGACGCCGACCGTCGTTTCCGCGTGAACGCCTCCTGCGAATACCGCACCCGCAAGTACGAACTCAGCGACGACATCGACCAGGGTTCGTTCCGCTACGGCTACGCCGAGGCTCTCAAGGCCGCCAACAACGGCGCCACGGAGTACGACAAGAACACGCTCTACGGGCGCGTCGCCGCCAGCTATAAGTTCTACGAATGGCTCACGGGCACGCTCTACTACTCCTACGAGAAGGTCGACAACGACATCGGCAACGACTACGACGAGAACATCATCGGCGTCGGAGCCAAAGTCGACCTGTACTAATCCGTTTCCCGCGTGCGGGCACACGGGTGGCGCCGCCGCGCCGCCCGCCCGTTGCGGGCAGGACGATTCGAGCCCGTCGGCCGCGTGAGACCGGCGGGCTTTCTTTTTTGGAAATTCCACAGCGATGACAGCCAACGATTCCGCTTCCCCCGCCGGTTCGGCGGCATCCCAGCAATCCGCGATTCCGGCGCTGCCGGTGACGGTCGTGGCGGCGCAGCCGCAGTCCCAGGCGCAGGAACCGGCCGAGGCCGTCCATTTTCTGGACTACTGGCAGATACTGTATTCGCGAAAGGAAATCGTCATTGCGGTTTCCATTTTGCTCATTCTGGTGGGCATCGTCGTCACGCGCCGGATGCCCAAGGTCTACGCGGCGCAGGCCGTCATCGAGGTTCAGCGCGAAACTCCCAGCATCAACCTCTACAACCGGATGCAGGTGCGCTACGACCCGATCTTCCTGCGCACCCAGTTCGAGATCATCAAGTCCGATCCCGTGATCGAGCAGGTCGTGCGCGAGGGCAATCTCGCCCAGGAGCTTGGCATGGAATACGGCTGGCGCGCGACTTCGTCGGCTCAGGACATGTTCGAGCGCACTGTCGCCCTCGTCAAGCGCAAGACGACGCTGTCCATCTTCCGCGACACCGACCTGATCGCGATTACCGTCAAGCTCGAACGCCCGGAAAAGCCCGAGGGCGAGGCCGCCAAGGTCGCCGCGCGAATCGCGAACACCATCGCAAATGTCTTTCGCACCTACACACGCGAAAAGACGAAGGGGCAGATCGAGGAAGGCCTGGCCAAGCTCGCCGAGGAAGTCCGCGACCTGGAGCGCCAGATATCCGCCAAGGAGGACGAATTCCGCACGATTCGCGACAAGTACGGCGTCACGCTGCTGGGTGACAGCGACGCCGGCGCCGAGACCGTCCGCCGCCGCATCGCCGAATTTTCATCAAAGGCCGAAAACGCCAAGATGAACGCCAACGCGAAGCGCACCCGCTACGAGCGCATCGTCGAACTGGATCCCGCGGTTGCCGCGACTTCGATTTTCTATCTCACTGGCGACAATTCCATAACGCCGCTTCTTTCCGAACAGACGCAGGCCGAGCTTCGTCTCGCCTCGCTCGAAAGCGCGGGCTTCGGCGAACAGCACCCCCAGGTGGTCGAGGTTCGCACCGCTCTGGCGGGTCTCGCGTCCAAGATTCGCTCCCGCGTCGAGGAAGTCAAGGCCGGCCTTCGCCTCGACTGGGAGCAGGCGCAGGACGAGGCGAACATGTACGCCGAACAGGTCCGCCTCCTTTCCGAGCAGGAGCGCAAGACTTCCTCCGGCGTCTCGATCGAACTGGAAAAACTCAACAAGGACATCGCGACCCTGAAGGCGCGCCGCAGCCAGATCGAGAACCGGATGGACGACGAGCGCATCGGCCTGGACCTGCCGAAAACCTCGGTCGAGATCATCCAGGCCGCCAAGGTCGCCGAAATGCCGCTCCCCGTCTCGCCGAACTTCGCGCTCAACGTCACGCTTTCCGTGGTCGCCGGCCTCTTCTTCGGCATAGTTCTCGCGTTCTTCGTCGAATACCTCGACACCACGGTGAAGACCGCCGAGGAAGTCGAGCGCTTCCTGCAGGCGACCGTCATCGGCATCGTGCCGCAGAAGCAGCGCTCCCTCAACAGCCCCAACGCCCGTCTCGCCCACTACGAGGTGTACCGCGTTCTGCGCATGAACGTGAAGAACAACAAGGCGCTGGGCTCCGGCAAGGCGCTGCTTCTCACGTCCGCGTCCGCGGGCGAGGGCAAGTCCCTCAACGCGTTCAACCTCGCGTGGATCTACGCCGAATGCGGCGAGCGCACGCTTCTGGTGGACGCCGACCTCTACCACCCGCGCCAGCACCGGACGCTTGGCGTCTCGATCCAGCCGGGTCTTTCGAACATAGTCGTCGGCGAGGCGTCGCTCGATTCAGCGATAGTCAAGACCCCGCAGCCGAATCTCGACTTCCTTCCGGCCGGGCGCATTGCCAGCTCCAGCGTGTTCGGACTCATGGACACGGAGGAGATGGCCAACCTGTTCCAAAGCGTCAAGGACCGCTACGACAGAATCATCGTCGACGCGCCGCCAATGATCGGCGTGTCCGACACCGCGCAGCTTGTCCGTCTCTGCGACGGCGTCATCCTCGTGGTCCACCACCGCAAGTACCCGCGCGCCCTCATTCGCCGCGCCAAGGAGCGCGTCATCGCGATGGGCGGCAATTTCATCGGCGTCATCCTCAACAATGTCAACGCGGCGCACGGCGGCTCCTCGTACTACTACGAGCACCAGTACTACTACTACTACGCGAGCGACGTCGAAGGCTCGTCGCGCCGCCGTCGCCGGCAGGCGTCCCGCGGCGCGACCGCCGGCTCTCCTCCTCCCAATTCCCAGGCGGCGGGCGCGGCGCCCGGCGGATCCCCCCAGTCGTCCGGCAACGCCTAGCCTTGTTCAGTGAATTTTGCGATGAAGACACGTTTTGAAGCCCTAGTCGTCGTCCTGGCGGCAGTGATTTCGGCCGGATGCGCCTCCACCGGGCACATCGCCGACTACGTCTCGCCTCCGTCCAATTCCAATTCCTCCGCCTGGATTCCGCGCATGCCGGACGCGCCCGCGTTGCCTGACGGCGGCGTTTCGCGCTCCCTGCGCAAGGACGACAAGGTCAACGTCGTGCTCCACACGCGGGCCGGCACCCAGGGCGGCACCATCTCCGACGTCGTAGACGAGATGGGACTGATCACGCTCCCGCTCGTCGGCGACATCAAGGTCGGCGGAATGACGACCTCGGAGGCCGAAAAGAAAATCCGCGACACGTACATCGAGTCCGGCTACTACCGGACGCTCGACGTCACGGTTGTCTGCCCCAACGTCGTGCAGGAGCAGGTCTACTACGTCAATGGCGCCACCCGCAAGACGGGTGCCCTTCCGTGGACCGACGGGCTCACGCTCCGCCGCGCCATCATCCAGGCCGGCGATGTCAACGATTTCGCCAACGGCAAGATCGAGATTTCACGCGATGGCGTGAAGACCGTCTACGATTTGGATCTTATCGCGCGCGGCCGCATCGACGATCCGCTTGTGCTTCCGGGCGACATCCTCACGGCCCGCGAGCGGTGGCTCTGATTCGGGGGTGCGGAGACATGTCCGCTGCCTCCAGAGAGGGAACCCGCCGGTCCGTTCCGTCCCGGCTGCTTTGCGCCGCGCTCGGGGTTGTCATGGTCGCCGTCGGTTCCGTCGGCGGCGTATACGCCTCGAAGGCCACGGTCGCGCAGCGCCTGTATCGCCGCGCCAAGTTCGGATTTTTCAACGGCACGCGTTTCGAGGTGCCGGCCGTCACCAATGGCGCTGAAGCGGTAGCCCTGTGCCGTCGCGCCGAACGACTTTATCCGCACAACTGGTATTTTCCGTCGTGGGCGTCGCGTGTCACGTACCTTGAGGCGACGGATCCGGAAACTTCTGAAGAGCGCTGGCCGGTCGCGCTTGCGGAATCGACGGAACTCGCCGCGCGTGCCCTGGCTCTCAATCCATACGATTCGGAAATCCGCTGGAACTATGCGGAGACCCTTGTCGCGAACAACCGTCTTCCCGAAGCGCTCGCCTGGTGGAGAACCAACGTGGTGGAGCGCGAATTCTGGAATCCGGCCAATCATGACGAACTTGCGCGCCTTCTCATGCGGGAGGGGTCAGAAGCTTCCCTTGCCGAGGCGGTCGACGTCGAGCGGCTGCTCGTTTCGCACGGCCCGCTCAAACGCGAGCTTTCCGCTTTGCGCCGCCGCAAGCTCAAGGCGGCGGCCGATGCCGAGCGTGCCCGCAAGAAGGCGGAAGCCGAGGCCGAGCGCGCCCGCAAGAAGGCTGAAGCCGAGGCCGAGCGCGCCCGCAAGAAGGCGGAGGCCGAGTCCGAGCGCGCCCGCAAGAAGGCGGAAGCCGAGGCCGAGCGCGCCCGCAGGAAGGCGGATGCGGTCAGACCGGCCGCCTGATTCCTCGCTCTTTTCCGTGCTTTCCCGGTTCCGTCGGCGGCGGTTGGACGTTCCGGTCCTTCCGTCATCGTTTTTCCCACTCCTCCAAGCGTTTCATTCCTCCCATGTGCGGCATTGCCGGTTTTTTCGGAAGTTCCAGTTCCGGCGCGAAGGTTCGCGCCATGTGCGACTTGATGGCGCATCGCGGTCCGGACGATTCGGGTTTCTTCGACGGTCCGGACTACTCCATCGGCCAGCGGCGCCTTTCCATCAACGACCTTTCCGGCGGCAGGCAGCCGCTTTTCGATCCCTCCGGCAAGATCGCGCTCGTGTGCAACGGCGAAATCTACAACTATCCCGAACTCCGCGCCAGGTACGAGTCCAAGGGCTACCAGTTCAAGACGCGCTCCGACTCCGAAATCGTCATTCCGCTGTATCTTGAGCACGGGGACGACTGCGTCCGCCACTTGCGGGGAATGTTCGGGTTTGCGCTCTGGGATTCGTCGCGGCGCCGCCTTCTTCTTGCGCGCGACCATCTGGGGCAGAAGCCGGTGTTCTACGCCAGCGGCGCAGACGGCTCCTTCGCGTTCGCCTCCGAACCAAAGGCCGTCCTCTCCTCCGGACTGCTTCCGCGCGAGGTCGACATGGAGGCGCTCTGGCACTACATGTCGCTGCGCTACCTTCCGGACGACCGTTCCCTCTTCAAGGGGGTTGTCAAGCTGCCCGCAGCCACATACGCGGTCTGGGAGCCAGGCAAGGGCGTCCGCACGCAAAAATACTGGTCTCTTTCGACCTTCGAGCCAAAGCGCAGGGGCTCGGCGCAGGAGCTGGCCGACGAGCTGGAGGCGCTGCTGCTCGACACGGTGAAGCTTCATTTGCTTTCGGACGTTCCCGTTGCCACGTTCCTTTCCGGCGGCATTGATTCCTCGCTCGTCACGGCTATGACGGCCAAGCTCACCGGCAAGCCGTTCGACGCGTTTTCCATCGGAGTCAAGGACCAGGATCTCTCCGAACTGCCCTGGGCCGAGGTCGTGGCGAAACAGTACGGCCTCAACTGGATAAGCGAAATCGCCGAGCCGGACGTTGTCGGGACGATTCCCGAAATGATCCACCACATGGACGAGCCGGCCGATCCGTTCGGCGTGGGGGTGTACCTCGTTTCGCGTCTTGCGGCAAAGCACGACAAGGTCGTTCTCTCCGGCGACGGTGGCGACGAGAATTTCGCGGGATACGACCGTTTTGCTGGGCAGAAGCTCGCGCGCCTGTACGGGCTGATCCCGGGGTTCCTGCGCCGCGGGGTCCTGGGCCCGGCGATTGGTCTCGTACCCGAGAGCTTCGGCTACAAGAGCCTTGCCGGCAAGCTGCGCTGGCTCAACGACGTCGGCGGACACGCGCGCAGCGACGGCGAGGCATACGCCCGCTCAATGTCGGTCCTGCGGTTCACGCAGGAGGAAAAGGAGGCGCTTTTCACTGACGAGGCCAAGTCGCGGATTGCAGATTCCGACTCCGTCGGCAAGATTCTCGGGTTCTTCAATTCCGACGCTGCCTCGGAGCATCTTGACAAGATGCTCTACACCGACCTGATGACGCGCATGCCCGATCAGCTGCTTGCGATTTCGGATCGCATGAGCATGGCGCATTCCATCGAAATCCGTCCGCCGCTGATCGACGTCAAAGTGACCGAATTCGCCGCGTCGCTTCCATGCGGGCTGAAGCTCAAGGGACGGGACCGCGGGCTCAAGTGGCTGCTTCGCCAGGTTGCCGCTCGGTATCTGCCCCGCGAGCTGATCGACCGCAAGAAGCAGGGCTTCGGCTTCCCGATCGCCAAATGGCTGCGCGGCGACCTTGCCTCTTTCCAGAAAAGGCTTTTCGCCCAATCCCGTTTCGTGGAGCTCGGCCTTTTCCGGCAGTCCGCGATCGACCGTCTGGTAGATGAGCACATCGGCGGCAAGGCCGACCACAATTTCCGCCTTTGGATGCTGATCAATCTGGAAATCTGGCATCGCCAGTGCATCGAGGGCCACAGCGTCGGCGAAATGAAGGAATTCATTTCCTCCCTCCGTTCGTAGCGCCTCGCCACGAGGCTTGCCGGGGTGGCCGGACGGGGTGGCGCCGAACGCGCCGCATCAGTCTCTGGCGAACGAAAAGCAGAGAATCCGCTCCGCGCCCCCGGATCGAAGGGCCTGCGCGGCGGCGCCGAAAGTCGCGCCTGTGGTCATGACGTCGTCCACCACGATCACGCATTTTCCGAAAAGCTCTGAAGCGGCTTCCGGCGCGTAGGAAAAGGCGTTCCGCAAGTTGGCCCGGCGCTCGTCGGCCCCGAGGTGCGTCTGAGTCGGGGTGCGGCGCGTCCGCAGTAGGATGCGGCCGGCGCATGGAACGCGAAGCCTTGCGGCGAGAGCCGTGGCAAGCGCGAGAGCCTGGTCGTATCCGCGCCGCCTCATCCGGGAACGGTGCAACGGCACGGGAACCACCATGTCGGGGCGCGCGTCCGGGGCGCTCGCGAGGATCGCGGCGTGCATGAATTCCGCCATGACCGGCGCAATCCAGGGCGCTCCGTGATACTTGAGCGCGTGTACGAGCGCGCGCGCCGGACCGCGGAACGACACCGCGCTGCGAGCCAGGTCGAACGCCGGCGGCGAAGCGCGGCATGCGGCGCAGACTCCCTGCACGCAGCCCGCGGCTTCGTCGCTTTCGATCAGCGTTTTTCCGCATCTTGCGCAGCAGAGCGCGTTTTCGCGCAGCGGCATAGCCAGGCGGCATGTTTCGCAGAGCGGTTCGTCGCAAGGTTCGCCGCAGCTTTCGCAGCAGCGCGGCCACAGCGAGCCGAGTATGGCGCCGAAAGCCGCGCCGACGCGCTTCGCGGCGGCATCCGCGAAATCCGGAACGGCTTTCAACCTAAAAAACGCAGTTGATACGAACAGACTTTCTCACACAGAGGCACGGAGGCACAGAGATTGATGGTTTTATGGATGCACATGGTTCCCAGTTTCAATGCACCTTTTGGGTGAAAGCCTCGCATGCGATTTCAAAGGTTTCAAAAGCCATTTTCCAATGTTCTCCGTGCCTCTGTGCCTCTGTGTGACACTTCAACTGCGACATTTATGTTCAATCCGGCCCCGCAAGGTAGAGGGCCGAATGGTCTGGGGCGGTGGCCGCTCCCTCGATGCTCACGCGCGGGACGCCCTCGTCGTCGGGCGTCGCCCACGGCACAAGCAGCCCGGCGAAGGGCATTCGGAGGGGATAGTCCATGGCCGCGGCGAAGCGCACTGTCCCGTGCCCGTGCGGCGAAGCCGCGCCGACGAGGCTTGGGGCTCCGCGTTCCCATTCCTCGTAGGAAAGCTCGTACGCCGCCCGCGAGTGGTTTTCGGCGGCCAGGTATCCGGGAATTCGCGAAAGCTCGAAGTCGGTCGGGTCGCCGCCGCCCGCGCCGTCGTCAACGGCATGCCCGGGCACGGTCATGCGGCCGGAGACCGGAATCGCCGCGACGCGCATCGCCTTTTGCGCCATCCAGTCGTTGAAGCCGACGGACTTGGCCCGGGCCGCGCGCGCGGCCGCGTGGCGCAGAACTTCGCGCCCGCCGGACAGGAGGGCGAGCTGTAGCAACCCGGAAAGCAGCGTCAGCAGGGCCAGGGCCGCGATCAGCGTTTCCAGAAGCGCCTGCCCGGACCGGTCGCCGTGGCGGCGCGCGTCATTCGTCGATTTCGACACCCTTGACGTCCATTGAGCGAAGCGTCGAGGCCGAAGATCCGCTAGCGGCGTCCTGCGCCTTGTCGGCGATGTCGGTTGTGGTGAGCGACGACGTCGCCCCGCCGACCTTTTCGCGGATGGCGTCCCCGAAGAGTCCGAACACGGCCAGCGCCGCGATGGCGATGACAACTACTATTATTATGTATTCGACCATTGTCTGGCCGGAGCGGTGATTTTTCATGGCAGATGTGCGGCGGACTGTTTTGTCCGTCGCGCCAATGGTAGCACAATCCCCGCGATTAGTGAAGGGGGGCCATGCAGGCCGCAGGGCAAACGCGAGGCGCATAGTCCGCAGATAAAAATCCGTTGACAAAGCGAATGGATGCGGGTATCATCGCCCGCGTTTGCAGTTGCACCGATTTGGAGTTTCGTCCATGCGTTTTTCCGGTACCAGCGCGATTTTGGCCGTCGCCGCAGTGTTTGGCGGCGTTTTAGAGGCGTCAGCGGCCTCGTTCGAACCCCTTTTCGTGTTGTCGAAAGTCGTGGGGCAGGTGCGCGTCGTCAGGCCAGACGGCTCGTCCGATGTCGCGAAGGAGGCCCATGCGTATCCCTATGGCACGCGGATTGAAGTTCCAGCCGCTCTCACGCGCGAGGAGGAGAAGTCCGCGCGCAAGGCCGGCCTGGAGCCTGGGCGTCCGCAGGCCCTGGTCGCCCTCGCCCCGGATTTCCGGTTCCGCCTTTCTCCCGGAGCCGTAGCCGAAGTTCTCGACGAGCCGGCCGAATCCGCGACCGAGGGCGGGGCGCCTGTGCCCCACAAGGTCGTGAATCTTGTTGAAGGCGCGGTCACTACTCTTCTTTCCGCACCCGTTGCCAAGACCGGCGGAGCCGGCGATGCCGACGCGGAGTCCAACCTCAATGCGGTTTCGGTGCGCACACCGATTTGCGAAGCTGTCCGGATGTCGGAGCAGAACCAGATCCGTGTGCTTCGTTTGAAGTCCGGTGCCACGCCGTCCTGGGAATGCCATTTCGTCTCGCCGGCCGGGAAGATGGAGCTTGTTGGCCGCCAGTTCAAGGTTAACCGCATCAAGCGCAACACCGAAGTCGTCGTGTCCGGAACCGAGGATTTCACGCGCATTGCGACCGGGCGCGGCGAGTTCGCGGTCGTGTTCGAAAAGGGTGCCGACGCCACCGAGACCTGCGCGTTTCGCGCCAGGTCCGTCGGCAAGATCTGGCGGCAGTACGCGGCGCTTGGCCACCGCATGGCCATTTCGGTCATGGTTTCGCAGCCGGCTGCGCCCGGCGCCGAAGAAGGCGAGCTGATAAGCTTCAACTACCTTGAGGGCCAGACCGGCGTCGGTGGTGGTTCCGGCGAAAATCCAACGTTTGAAAATGCTGCTGATGGCGAGGCCGCCGCAACTGGCGACGCCGCCGGGTTTGATGACTTCGGCGGATTCGAGTCCTTTGGCGACGATGCTGGCAACGCGAACGATTCGGCCGCCGGCGGCACCGACGCCTTTGCCGGGTTCGACGAGGAGTGGTAGCGTCAACGCATCGACATTTCACGGTCTTGGACGCAAGAGAACGCATCGCGCATTTTTTTGAAAACAACAACATGAGGCGCACGGCGGGCCGTTCGCCGGAATCACATCCAAAAGCACAATGAAAACATCAATCCAAACCACCATTGCTGCGTCGGCGCTTATGGCGCTTTTCGGCGCGGCCACCCTGCCCGCTGGCGCGGCCGAGGCCACGACGGAAGCCGTTTCCGCCGATGATCTCGCGCAGCTCATCGAAATCGCTCGCGGCATCTTCACGGCGGAAAATGCCGACGCCGGCATTGCGGCGGTCAAGGCCGCTTTCGCCAACGTGGCGGACGCCGACAAGGCGGCCAATCTCGCCGCCGCCGCCGCCGCTGCGGCAGTCGCCGGTGAAAAGCCTGAAAAGGACGATCTTCTTGCCGCCATTTCCGAAGGCATCGCCGATCCAGCGATTGCGGATCGCGCCGCCGCGGTCGTTGCGGTCGTGACTGGCGTTTCCTCCGAGGAAATCGCCGATGGCGACGCTCTCAAGATCCTTTACAAGAAGGTTCTCGCCGCTCTCCGTCCCGACAAGTACAACCTTCAGGAATTCCTTTCCGACTCCCCGCTTGGCGGAGCTGGCGAGGGTCAAGGCGCGAAGAAGGATGGCGCCGCCGATGGCGAGGCCGCTGCTGATGGTGCCGCTGCTGATGGCGCCGCCGCTGATGGAACTGCTGCTGATGGCACGACGCCTGGCGACACCGGCGCTACGCCCGGCGACACTGGCGCTACGCCCGGCGATACCGGCGCTACGCCCGGCGATACCGGCGCTACGCCCGGCGACACTGGCGCTACGCCCGGCGACACTGGCGCTACGCCTGGCGACACCGGCGCTACGCCCGGCGACACTGGCGCTACGCCCGGCGACACTGGCGCTACGCCTGGCGACACTGGCGCTACGCCCGGCGACACTGGCGCTACGCCCGGCGACACCGGCGCTACGCCCGGCGACACCGGCGCTACGCCCGGCGACACTGGCGCTACGCCCGGCGATACTGGCGCTACGCCCGGCGACACTGGCGCTACGCCCGGCGACACTGGCGCTACGCCCGGCGACACTGGCACGACGCCCGGCGATACCGGCGCTACGCCCGGCGACACTGGCGCTACGCCCGGCGACACCGGCGCTACGCCTGGCGACACCGGCGCTACGCCCGGCGACACTGGCACGACCCCGGAAGTTCCCTCCTCTACCGAAGAACCCGCCGATGATGGCGACCTTCCGGTCGAAAACATCATCGACGACGCGATGGATATCGACAACACGCAGCACGAGTACAATCCGGTTCCCACCACGCCTTCCGGGGCGAGGCCGACGGATGGCCAGCTCACGCCTCCGACTCGCCCCTCGACTGGCACTTCCGGTACTCGTCCGCAGCGCGAGCAGCCAAAGCCGACCAATCCTTCGCCGACGCCCTGGCGCGGTCTCTAATCGACGACCGGGCGGCGAACGCCGCCCGGGTTTGTCCGAAGAGGCGTCCCTGGCCCGCATCGCTGGGGCGCCTCTTTTCAATGTAAAAACAACACAGCTTTCTTTCAAGAGACAGGATCACCGCCATGTTCATAATCAAGTTCAACAACATGGTTAAAAACAAATGGGTCTGGGCGGCATTCGCGATTGTCGTCGCGTTTGCGTTCGGAGCGTCGGACATATTCAGCGCCAGGGCCCGCGTCCGCGAAGGTGACGGCCGCGTCGGCCGACTTGGTGGAAAGCCCGTAGATCCAGCGGCGTACGACAACGCTGCACGCCTTCTTCGCGGCGACGATTCCGTGACCTCGCGCGACGTCTGGAAGCGCCTGGCGGCGCTTGAGACCGCGCGTCGTTCCGGAATTTCCGTGTCGGACGCGCAACTGGCCCGCGCAATCCGCAACGATCCGTCGTTCCATGGCGAAGACGGTGCGTTCGATCCGGTCATGTACGAGCGGCTTCTGCGGGCGCGCGGCTTCACGCCAGTCGCGTACCAGGAGGCGGTCCGCGCCGAACTGACGATTCGGCTCCTCCAGGCGCTTGTCTCCGGCTCTCCCTGGGCGGCGCCGTCGGTCGTGGAAGACCGCGCCCGTGGCCTCGGGGACGTGTTCATGATCCGCCAGGCGACTCTTTCCGACACGCACGACGCGAAGAAGGTCGACATCAAGCCCGAGGAAATCAGAAACTGGTACGACTCCCATGCGGAGGCGTATCGCGTGCCCGAGCGTCGCAAGGCGCTCTACGTTGCCTTCAAGGCTTCGGAGTTCGACGGTTCGGAGGGAATCGTCGAGGACGACATCAACGAGTATTACGACGCCAATGCTCAGTCGTACGTCGTGAAGGGCGAAGACGGCGAGGAGACGCAGCGTCCGATCGAGGAGGTCTCCGACGAAATCCGCAAGGCGCTGGCGTCGCAGCGCGCCGCCGACATGGCCTATCGCGCGGCCGCCGAATTCGCGGACGTCTACTTCGATCGCCAGGACCAGAACCCCGACGATTTCGATTTCGCGGCCGACGTGGTTGCCGCAGGGCGCACCGTCGTCACGACGGACTGGTTTTCGGCCGACTCCGCTCCTTCGGGCGTCCCGGCTGGACTTGGGCGCAATCTGACCGAGGCCGTGTTCGAGCTTGACGGCGGCAGCGTTCGCGATCTGGTGACGGACGCGATTGGCGCTGACGGCCGTTCGGCCGCAGTTGTCGCGTTCCTTTTTGGGAAAGAGGAAACGCGGATTCCCCCGCAGGACGAAATCGCCGCCAAAGTTGAAAACGACGCGCGCGCGGACAAGGCCTCCCGTCTTTTCCAGGACGACGTCGCCAAGGCCAACGACGCGATTTCCCGCAGCATGGCCGATGGCGCCGACTTCATTGCGGCGGCAGAACAGGCCGGTCTGACTCCCGGCACGAACTTCGTGTTCTCCTGGATCGACGCGCAGTCCGGCGCAACTCCGGTCGCCTCGCCGCGAGCCGTGGCCCAGTCGATGATCCATCTCGGCGTCGGCGACATGTGCCCGGATCCAATCGGAGTCCCCGGCGGCGTTCTCTTCTTCCAGGTTGTCGGGCGCGAACCTCAGGCCGGCACCGTGTTCGGCCAGCTTCGCGACCGCGTCCAGCAGACGATCGAGGAATCGCTTGGCGAGGCTGCGTGGAACAATTGGCTGGAGGCGAATCTCGACGCGATGCAGCCCGAGCCGGCCGTTCCGTTCGACGCACCCGAAGACGGCGAGGAAGAAGCCTAGGACATCAAAGATGGCGGGACTTCCCGCGGGCGGGCGCATGCTTGTCGTCAAGCTCAGTTCGCTTGGCGACGTGCTTCATGCGCTGCCTGCGGTCAGCGAACTGGCGCGCGCCGGCGGAATGACCGTCGATTGGGCGGTGCAACCTGCCTGCGCGGATCTGGTGTCGGCGTTTTCGTGCGTTGACCGTGTAATCGAGATTCCGCGACCGTCGTCACCGCTGGCGTGGTTCAGGGCGTTGCGGCGGCTGCGCCGCGAAGCGGGACAGTACGACCTGGTCGTTGATTTTCAGGGACTGCTCAAAAGCGCCGTCGTGGCGCGCGCGGCGCGGCGTGTTCCCGGCGCGCTGCTGCTGGGGCCGTCGTTCGCGCGCGAGGGTTCCCGGTTCTTCTATGGCGCGCTTGCCGGGCGCCGCGACAAAAATCGGCATGCCGTCGACGAGTGCTTCGACGCGGCGCGTTTTCTTGGAGTCGCGGTTCCTGAAGTCCCGGCGTTCCCGTTGCGTCTGCCTCCGGTCCCGGATGACGTGGCGGCCGAACTTGGGCTGGTTCCGGAACCGGAGACCGCACAGTCCGCCGGGCCTCTGGTCGCGTTTGCGCCGTATTCCCGCTGGAAGAGCAAAAACTGGCCCGAAGACAGCTTCGCGGCCGCGATTTCGCTTGTGGCGAACAGGCTCAAAGGGCGCATTGCGCTGCTCGGCGGACCGGGCGATCGCGACGGCGCGGCACGAATTGCGGCGACGGCCGCAGTCCCGTGCGTCAATCTGTGCGGCCGGCTCTCGATACTTCAGTCCGCCGCCGTGCTGCGCCGTTGCGCCGCGCTTGTCACGAACGACTCCGGGCCGATGCATCTTGCGGCGGCGGTCGGAACTCCATGCGTCGCGCCGTTCGGGCCGACGTCCGCCAAGCGCACCGGCCCCTGCGGATCGCGGCACCGCGTGCTGCGCGCTCCGGAGGCGGTCTGCGCGCGCGCCCCATGCCGCAGGCGGGTCTGTCCGCGCGGGGACATGGCGTGCATGACGGCCGTTTCGCCGCAGGAAGTAGCGGCGGCGGTCGAGCGGGCAGTTGCCGAAACTCCGGGAGACGGCGGAACATGAGCGCGGAGCGCGCAAACGCCGGCTCCGGCCAGTTCCGCCGCAAGTGGGCCGGCGCCGCCGCCAATGGCGGCGGACGCTCTGCGGCGAGGAAGGAAAAGGCAGAGCACGAGGTCACCGGCGCCGTGGAGACGATTTCCGGGTCCGTCAAGGGCATCGTTTACCACAACGACGCGACAGGGTGGCTCGTCGCCACGGTGAAGCTTGGCGGCGACGGCTTCCGCAAGGACGCCGAAGTGGCGACGGTCGTGGGGCACTGCCCGACTGCCTGGGCTGGCGAGGACATCCGCGCGACCGGACGATGGGTCCGCGACCCCGCGCACGGTGTTCAGTTCAAGGCGGACGAAATCATCTGCGTCGCGCCCACTTCCGCCGAGGGAATCAAGCGCTACCTGGCAAGCGGGATCATCCGCGGCGTCGGGCCTAAATTCGCGTCGAAAATCGTCGAGCGGTTCGGCGAGAACACGATCGACGTCCTGGAAAGGGACTCCGGCAGACTGCTGGAGATTCCCGGACTTGGGGAAAGGCTCCGGCGCGAAATCAAGAAAGGCTGGGAGAACAACCGCGGCACGCGCGACGCCATGCTGTTTCTCCAGGGGCATGGCATTTCCGCGACAGTCTCCGCCAAAATCTACAGGCAGTACGGATCGAACACCGTCGCCATGGTCAAAGCCAATCCCTACCGGCTTTGCGCGGACATTTGGGGAATCGGGTTCCTGAAGGCGGACGAAATCGCGCGCAAGGTCGGGCTGCCGTTCGACTCCCCGCTGCGCGCCAAGGCCGGAATTTACCATGTTCTCCAGACGCTGGCCGAAGAGGGGCACTGCTACTCGGAGGCGCCGGAACTGCTTCTTCGCGCCTCCGAACAGCTTCGCATTCCGGTGGACGCGCTGGAAAACGCGCTTCGCGAAGAAACCTCAAGCGGCAGGATCGTGGACGACGGCGGGCGGCTTTACCTGCGGCGCCTGCACCGCGCCGAAAGCGCCGTGGCGCGCCGGATACTGACAATTCTCGACACGCGGTCCGACTATCCGCCGCTTGCGGCGGCGGCGGCCGTGGAATGGGTCTCCGCGCGTCTTCCGTTCGCCCTGACCGCGCGGCAGTCCGAAGCCGTCCGCATGGGGCTGGAGCACAAGTTTTCAATCGTCACCGGCGGCCCAGGCGTCGGCAAGACAACGATCATAAAGGCCCTGTGCGACATCTGGAGCGCGAAGAAGCGGGACGTCAGGCTCGTGGCGCCAACAGGCCGCGCCGCGCGCCGGATGTCAGAATCCACAGGCCGCGAGGCCAAGACGATCCACCGCCTCCTCAAATGGAATCCGCAGGAGGCCAAATTCGTGCACGACGCCGGAAATCCGGTCGAGGCCGACGTCTTCGTCGTGGACGAGTGCTCGATGATCGACATCGAGCTGGCGCAGGCGTTCCTTTCTGCCGTGCGCGCCTCGGCCACGGTCGTGCTCGTCGGCGACACCGACCAGCTCCCTTCCGTGGGCGCGGGCAATTTCCTGCGCGACGCGATAGACTCCGGAGTGGTCCCGTTCACGCGGCTTGACGCGATTTTCCGCCAGAAAACCGGAGGGCAGATCGTGCGCAACGCCCACCGCGTCAATGCGGGCGAGCCGTTTCTGCCCGCCGAAGATCCGGAGACATCGGATTTCTTCTTCGTGCCCTGCGACGACCCGCAGCGCACACTTTCGCGGGTGCTGGAAATGGTCGAGCGCCGCATACCGCGCCGCTGCAACCTGTCGCCGCTTCAGGACATCCAGGTGCTTACGCCGATGCGCAAGAACCTGCTTGGCGCCGACAATCTCAACGACGAGCTCCAGCGCGTCCTCAACCCGACAGGTCCCGCCCTGGTGCGGTTCGGGCGCGCATACCGCGTCGGCGACCGCGTGATGCAGATTCGCAACAACTACGACAAGGACGTCTTCAACGGCGACATCGGCTTCGTGAAATCGGTTTCCGAGGAGACCCATTCGCTTGAGGCTGATTTCGACGGGCGTTCCGTCGTCTATTCCGTTACGGAGCTGGAAGAGCTGACGCACGCGTACGCCACGAGCATTCACAAGTCGCAGGGCAGCGAGTACCCGGCCGTGGTGATCGTGATTGCCAAGCAGCACTACATGCTGCTCCAGCGCAATCTTCTCTACACCGCCATCACGCGCGGGCGGAAGCTGGTGTGCGTGATAGGGTCGCCGTGGGCGGTTGCCGAGGCCATAAAGAACAATTCCACACTGCAGCGCCGCACCGCGCTGGCGGAGCGCCTGCGGAATCCGAAACTGCCGCCATTGGCGCCGTCCGCGTCGTAGTCCGTGGGCGGTGGCGGCAAGCGAGCCAATTGCGCGAAGAAGAAGATCCCGATGCAGGAAACGACGACAAGAGAAGAAACTGCGGGAGTGGCCGGCGAAGCGGTCTGGCTCCCGGCGCGGCCCGGAGTCGCGCACTTCGTCGGCGCCTGCGGCGTCGGGATGGCGGGCGTGGCCTGGCTTCTGCATTCCCTGGGCTGGAAGGTGACAGGGTGCGACGAACGGCGCGGTGGCCTGGCAGACTGGCTGGAGCGCGAGGGAATTCCTTTTTGCGGTCCGCACGATCCTGGTCACGTCCTTTGCCGGACCGGAGATTCGCGACCGCCGGACCTGGTGGTCCGCACCCCGGCGGTAGCCGACACGGCCCCCGAACTGGCGGCGGCGCGCGCGGCCGGCATCCCGGTCGTTGCGAGGGGCGACGTCCTCGCCGCGCTCTCGGAGCGCGTTCCCACGGTCGCGGTTTGCGGCTCGCACGGCAAGACCACGACTTCGACTTTCCTGGCCGCGATCCTGAAGGCGCTGCGACCGGAGACCACGGCCTGGTGCATAGGCGGCGAATCCGCGTTTCCCGGCGGCGTTGCGGGCGGCTCCTTCGGCGCGGCGCGCCGGACGGTTCTCGTGGCCGAGGCCGACGAGTCGGACGGCACGTTGGCTAAGTACCGGCCGGCGGCGCTCGTTCTTACGAATCTCGATCTCGACCATGTGGATCGCTTCGGGTCGGTGGACGAGTTCGAGGATGTTTTCCGGCGCGCGATTGCGCGCACTTCCGGTCCGGTGATATACGGCGCGGATCATCCGCGCGCGTCGCACGTGGCGGTTTCGTCGCCCGGCGGCGGCGCGCGCGCGTCGTTCGGCTTTTCCGAAAACGCGGACTGGAGGGTCGAGGACTGGCGCGGCAACTGCGGCGGCCAGAGCTTCACGCTGCGGCTTCCGGGAAGCTCCGGCGCGGCGGCGCGTCCCGTCGTCGAACTTCGCCTTGGCGTGCCCGGGCGGCACAACGCCCTCAACGCGGCGGCCGCGATCGCAGCGGCGGCCGCGCTGGGAATCGCTCCGGCGGACGCGGCCGCGGTTCTGCGCGAGCGCGCGTCGCTCCCGGCCCGGCGCTTCGAGCGCATCGGGTCGCCGGCGGGATTTACCGTCGTGTCGGATTACGCCCACCATCCGTCGGAAATCGCGGCACTCGTCGCCACGGCGCGCAGTCTTGGTCCTGAGCGCGTGATTGCGGTCTTCCAGCCGCATCGCTACAGCAGGACGCGCACATTCCTGCGCGATTTTCCGATTGCATTTGCGGGGCTGGACTCGCTTGTGCTGTGTCCAGTGTACGCCGCCAGCGAGGCGCCGGTCCCGGGTGGCACGGAACTGGACCTGTACGCCGAATTCCGGCGGCAGGCGGCGGCGGGCGTTCCGGCGCCGGTTCTGGCGGACGGTCTGGAGGGAGCTTTCCGTTATCTGGCCGCGACGATCCGGCCAGGCGATCTGGTGCTGGTCGTCGGTGCCGGGGATGTCAATTCGCTTGCACCGCGCCTTGCCGCGGTGATTCCGCCTGCGGAGCCGCCCGCCATGCCGGCGATTTCCGGATACGGGACGCGCGTCCCCGTGCCGTTTTTTTCCGAAATCGGATCGGAAGGGGAGCTTCGCGCGGCGGTCGCCGCCGCGCGCGCGGCCGGGGTGACGCCATGCGTGGTCGGCGCGGGCACGAATACGTTTGTCGCGCCCACCGGTTGCCATGTTCCCGTGTTTCGGCTGCGCGGCGAGGAGTTTTCGTTCGTTTCGCGCGTCGGCGACTGCGAACTGGAGGTTGGGGCCGCGTATCCGGGCGTCCACTTGCTGGATTATTGCCGGGCGTTCGGGCTTTCGGGACTGGAGGCGCTGGCCGGGATTCCCGGAACGGTCGGTGGCTGGCTGGCCATGAACGCCGGCACCAGGTTCGGCTCGTTCTGCGACGTCGTCGCGGATGCTCGCGTCCTGCGCCTTTCCGACGGGGCGGTGCTGCGGCTGGGAGTCGCCGAACTCGCGCCCGGATACCGGGAGTGCCCCGGACTGGCCGGATGCATCGCGCTGTCGGTGCGGCTGCGGCTCGTTCGCGGAGACTCTCGCGCGGTAGCCGCGGCCATGGACGAGGCGCGGCGGCGGCGCTTCGATTTCTCCGGACTTCGCTCCTGCGGGAGCGCATTTCGCAATCCGCCGGCCCCGGAGCGCCCGGCCGGAGCCCTTTCCGACGCGGCCGGATGCAAGGGGACGCGCATCGGCGGCGCGTTTGTGTCGGAAAGGCACGGCAACGTGATCGCCACCGGACCGGACGCGACGGCTAGCGACGTCGAGGCCATTTTCAAGGTGGTCGCCGCGCGCGTGGAGGCGGCGAGCGGAGTGCGACTCGCCCGCGAAGTGCGCGTCCTGCGCTAGCCGGACCGTCCTGGTTTCGGGCGCTGGCGCGGACGTTTCAGAAAAGCGTGCCCTGTTCCACCACTGGCGGCAGCCCGAGCGCCGCGCGGAGCGCGGATTCGTCCAGCAGCGAAGTGCCGAAGCGCCGGGCGGCTGCGGTTTTGTCCGCGCCGGGGTTCTTTCCTACGACAAGCATGTCCGTGTTCTTGGATACCGAGGCGACGATCTTTGCGCCGCGTTCCAGGAGCATGCGCTCCAGTTCCTTGCGCTTGAGATCATGGAAGGTGCCCGTGACGACGATCGTCCTGCCCGTGAAGGCATCATTCGCCTTTGCTTCGGAAGGCGGCGCTTCGGACGCCGCCACCGCCGTCGCGCCGTCCGGTTGCGCGGATTCGGCGGCGTGACCGGTGGCGGCGCCCTTGGCGGCGGCGCCGCCGACGGGATTGATGCCCATGGCTTCCATTCCGCGCATGAAGGTCTTACCGTCTTCCGACTCGAAGTAACCGCGCAGCGCTCTGGCGGCCTCGGGCTTTATCACGCAGGTGTACGGCGCGGCCCCTCCGGATTTCAGCCGAGAACCCACGCCTTCGCGCACGAGCCTTTCCCCGAGTTCCTCTGCCTCGCGCAGAGTCTTCTCGTAGGCTTCCGCGTTGGCCACGCGCGCTGCAAGTCCGAGGGCGCGGTTGGCGCGGCTGTTCGGCGACAGTTCGGCCAGTTTGTCCTGGAGTTTGTGGAGCCTGAGCGCGGCGGACACGATTTCCGAATGCGCCAGGTCGCGCAGGTCGCGGTGTATCTTGGCGGCGTCGCGGGAGACCGCCTCCCCGACGTCGGGAATGCCAAGCGCGGCAATCCAGCGCGAAAGCGGCAGTGAGCGCGCCTTGGCAAGCGCGTCAAGTACGGTTTGGGCGCGCTTTTCGCCAAACCGCGGGCGCTCGTCGCCCTCCTCCGACTGCATGGAGCCGTAGAAGTCGAAAGTTCCCGTGGATGCGGGCGCGGCGGCGTCCTTTTCTGCGTCGGGCGCGGCCTTGCGCGCCGGGCGGTCGAAGCGCAGGTCGCGCCATTCGCCCGGCAGGAGCGAAAATAGTTCGATCGGATGCCGGATGCCCTTGTCGGAAACGAGCGCCTTGGCGACGTCCGGCCCCACGCCTTCCAGGTCCAGCGCGGCAGGCGAGGCAAAGTGCACGATGCGCGTCTCCAGCTGGGCAGGGCAGAGCAGGTTGGTGCACCGCACGGCGACTTCCCCGGGAGTTCGCGACACGGGATGGCCGCATGCCGGACATGTTTCCGGCATGTGCCACTCCTGTTCCGAGCCCGTGCGAAGCTCCTTGCGGACGCCCACGATCGCCGGGATTATCTCGCCCGCCTTTTCCACCCAGACGCGATCGCCGACGCGTATGTCCTTGCGGCGGACGTCGTCCTCGTTGTGCAGCGTCGCGCGCGCCACCGTGGTACCGGCCAGGCGCACGGCGCGCAGCTCGGCCACCGGCGTGAGCACGCCCGTGCGCCCCACCTGCACAGTGATTGCCTCGACGATGCTTTCGGCTCGTTCGGGCGCGTACTTGAACGCGCGCGCCCAGCGCGGCGCCTTCGCCGTGGCGCCAAGCTGCGCGTGCAGCGACCGGTCGTCGACTTTGACGACAGCGCCGTCCATTTCGAACGGAAACTCGTGCCTTCTTGCGCCGAGTTCCTCGATCGCGCGGCGGACTTCCGCGATTCCAGAACAGCGCCAGAAGGCGGGCTGCGACGGGAATCCCAGCTCGCGGAGCGCCTCAAGGAGCCCGCTTTGCGAGTCTGGCTCCTTCCAGCCCTGGCACCATCCGAGACCGTACAGCACTACCGCGAGCCGTCTGCGGAATTCGGCCTGCAGCTTTTTCTGCTCGAATTTCGCGGAACCGGGTGCGGCGGCTGCCGCCGATCCGAAGCCCGTCACCAGCCCCGCGGCCGCGTTGCGCGGGTTTTCCGGAATGTTGTCGATGCCCGGGTTTTCGGTTGCCTCCGCGACCATGTCCGCGAAAGTCTTCTTGGGAAGGTAGATTTCGCCGCGCACTTCGAGCCGCGGTGCGTCCGTCGCCACGTGCAGCGGCAGGGCCCGGATTCCGCGCACGCAAGCCGAGACGTTGTCTCCCGTGAGTCCGTCGCCGCGCGTCGCGGCGGCGGCGAACGCGCCGTGTTCGTAAACGGCGCAGAACGCGAGGCCGTCGATTTTCGGTTCCACAACGTAGGGGACGGCTTCCAGTCCCGTCGCCGCGCGCACCGAGGCGTCGAAGGCGTCAAGGTCGGATTCGTCGTAGGTGTTTTCGAGCGACTGCATTGGCAGCAGATGCTCGAAGGGCTCGAAGCCTTCGGTCGGTGCGCCGCCTACGCGCTGCGTTGGCGAATTCGGGTCGGCCAGTTCGGGGTGTTTTCGCTCGAGCGCCGCAAGTTCGGCCATCATGGCGTCGAAATCCGAATCGGGGATTTCCGGCTTTGCGTCGCGGTAGTAAAGCAAGGTGTGGCGCTCAAGTTCTGCGCGGAGGTGCGCGATCCGTTCGGCGTCGCCGTCGCCGGAAGCTCCGGGAAGTTGCAGTTCGGTTTGCATGGCCGGGAGGATACCACATCCGCGACGAACTTCAAAGCGCGGCCTCCAGCTGGGTTGCTAGGGAATCCTAGGGAGCCTAGGAACTCTAGGGCCGCTAGGGAACCTAGGACCCCTAGGACTCCTAGGACCTCTAGGGAGCCTAGGGCCGCTAGGGAACCTAGGGCCGCTAGGAACCCTAGGGAACCTAGGAAACCTAGGGTCTCTAGGAAACCTATGACCCCTAGGGAGCCTAGGTTTCCTAGGATTCCTAGAACCTCTTAGAAAAACTAGGTAGTCTGGGAAACCTTGGGCGGCGCCATTGACCGGGTGGTTGCGCGGGGATACAATCCGCGTCACGGGCTTGCGGCACCGCGCGCACCCGGTGCCATTTTCTGGAATTTTCCCATGACAATCCTTCCGTCTCTTCTTGCCGCCGACCTTGGCAATCTCGAACGCGAAATCCTGCGCTGCGCGGACGCGGGCGCCGACGAATTGCACATCGACGTGATGGACGCGCATTTCGTGCCCAATCTGTCGTTCGGTCCTGATTTTGTCGGGCTTGCGACGCGCGTCGCGCCGGCGCTGCCGCGCAACGTGCATCTCATGATGCAGCATCCGCATCGCTACGTCGAGGCGTTCGCCAAGGCCGGCGCCACGACGATCCAGATCCACGCGGAAGCGGATTGCGACGTCTCCGCGACGCTGCGTGCGATACGCGCGCTTGGCTGTCGCGCGGGGCTGGTCCTCAATCCCCGCACGCCGCCCGCGCCGGCTCTTGAACGGCTCGACCTGGTGGACGAGGTTCTGTGCATGACGGTGTTTCCCGGTTTTGGCGGGCAGCGGTTCATGACGGAGCCGATGGACACGCTTCGCGCCCTTCGCGCGGTCGCGCCGGACCTGCGGCTCATGGTCGACGGCGGGGTGGGGCGGGACACGCTTCCGGTCGCGGCGGCGGCCGGCGCTGACGCATTTGTCGCCGGTACATCGCTTTTCCGCGCCGCGGACATGGCAGCGGAAATTGCTCTTTTCCGCAGGCTCGGGGCGGCGGCCCCGGAAGCGGTTCCCTTGCCGGAACTCTAGGGCAGGACCAGAACGTCGCCTTCGCGGATGACGTCGCCCTCGCCGACCTTTCCCGGGTTGGCGTCGCGGATGTCCCGGTTGCGCGTCGCGTCGCCGTATGTGCGCTGCGCGATCGAGAGAAGCGTGTCGCCGCGCTTCACGCGATAGGTGCGGGCGCCGTCGCCGGTTGGCGGAACCGCCGAAGATCCGCGAACCGGGGCGCCGCCGCCCTGGAGAATGTCAATCTGGCGCTGAAGTCCAGATATCGTGCGATGCAGGCGCAGGACGTCATCCTGCGCCTTGTCCCGCTGCGCCTCCGCTTCCGCCAGGGCGTCGCGGGTGGAATCGAGTTCAGCCTTGACGGCGGCGAGTTCGGAGGAGACGCGCTCGACGTCGGCATCGCTTGCGCTTGCGCGCTCGATTGCGCCGTGGCGGCGTGCGACCTGGTCGCGGGACAGCTGCAACCTCTCGCGAACAAGTGCTTCCTTTTCCGAATCCGGCGCCAACCGCAGATACGCTTCGTACTGCCCGATGGCGCCGACTGGATCCCCTGCGCTGTCCTGAAGCAGTATGCCGAGCTGGAGATGCGCCATTGCGTTGAGCGGGCGCGCGATAGTCAAGTCTGAGTATATCCGGCGGGCGTCGTCAATGCGACCGTCGAGCTGCGCCTCGCGCGCCGCGGCGAATTCGGCGTCGGCGGTCTCGGCGCGCTGCAGCGCCTCCAGCCGCGAGCGCGGTCCCGCGCCGCAGCCGCAGACCGCAACGGAAAAAAGACCGGCGAAAAACAAACTGGCGGCGGCGCGACACGGCACCGCCGCCGGAAATTCCGCAGTCGAATCCGGCCGCCTCACCACGGTCCCCCGTATGAAGGCTTTTCGGTTTCGAAAACGCGGATCGCGAATGTCTGTGGCCGTTCAGGCATGTCGGTGCGCTTTGCGACGAGTCGCACCTCGTGGAAACCAGGTTCCTCCATGCCGGCGTCCCACATGAAAAGCTCTCCGGTGGAGCGTGGCTTGTCGTCAACGAACCAGGAGTACCTGAACTGCGGGGGGTCTGCGGCGTCGTCGGCGTTGAATTCAAGCTTAGCGCGCATTCGCACCAGCCCCGAGAACGTGGCGGAGGCGCTGGTGGCGCCGTCTTCCCCGATTATGTCGATTTCGGTCTGCGTCTTCGGCGCCCAGGGCGCGCAAAGGGGGTCTCCGATGGGCTGTATCTGAAGCGGCGAGCGCACGGAGGAGTAGAACGCCTCGATCATCGTCGCGCCTGCGGCGAGACGCGGGAATATCCACGCCGTCGGGAACTTTGGCCAGATTGCAAATGGTTCGCAGACCATGCCGGATGTGAACGCCGCCCCCGCAGAAATCCAGCGTGTGGCCTTCATCTGCTGCGGCAGTTCGAACGCGGCCGCGTAGCTCGTGAAATGGTCGGCGTAGGATCCGGGCGCCAGCTGCGGCGGCGAATCGACCGTCGTGGCCCCGGTCATGTAGCCGGCGTACTGGACGTGCGGCGTCGGCGACCCGACGGGGACTTCGAGCGGATGCAGCGGCCCGTCTGCGGGAAACGCGGTTTCCGCCACGCGCCCGTATTGCCAGGCACGGCTTTCGTCGCGAATGCCGTCGCGGCGCGCAAAGCAGACGACTCCGGTGGCGCAAGTGGAGTCCGCCGCCGCCGCGCGCTCCAGCGCCGCCACTGCCTCAGTTGCCGAAATTCCGCCCTTGGCGGTTACGGCGAGAATGGCAGAAGGAATCGGCATCCGGTCCAGCAGGTCGGTGCGAGCGCGGTCGAACGCGGTCGCGGGAAGCGCCGTGCCGTTGTCCGGGCCGTCCGGTCCGGCGTAAAGCGGGGATGAGAGGAAACCCGAAGCCACGGATCCCTGACTGGGCCAGGTCGCGGTCCCGAGGAATGTCGCGCCGGCAAGCGAGAGATCGTTGGTTGACGGGCCTGGCACCGAGCCGTCCTCGGTCGCGGCTACGCGCAGGGGAAAGTCGCAAGAGTACACCCATGCCAGAATGCGCGGCCCGGCGCCGCCGAGTTCGAGCGCTTCGCGGACGGGCTCGAAGATTTCCGACTTGAATTTCTCTTTGGAGATGGCGAGAGGGAAGCGCCCGTCCGCGCCACGCGGAATGCGGACGCGGACGATGTTCGGCGCTGGCACGGAGCGCAGCCGCGCCCATACCGAAGCCACCAATATCGAGTCGAGGGATTCCTCGTTGACGACCAGTGCGACTTCATGCGGGCCGATCGCGAACGCGGGGGCGGCCGCCCCGAATGCAAAAGCAGCTGCAAGCGCCGACGCGGCGGCGCGGAGAAATGCCGCCGTCCGCCTGCGACCGCGGTGTGGAGCCAATGTCTCCATGTGAGAGGTCGCCGCCAGCCGAATCAACGGCGACCCATGATGCGGTCGGCGTATTCGCCGGTGCGCGTGTCGATTCGAATCCAGTCGCCCTCGTTCACGAAAATCGGGACCTTGAGTTCGTATCCGCCCTCGACTCGGGAGTTCTTCATCACCTTGCCGGCGGCGGTGTTGCCCTTGGCGCCGGCGTCGCACCACTCGACTTTGCGCTCGACGAACGTCGGGAACGTCACTTCGACCGGGTTGCCGTCGAGAAAGAGGATCTTGCACTCGAGATCGTCTTCGAGGAAGTACTTCTTGTCGCCCAGAAGGGACGCCGGGATGTCGATCTGCTCGCTGTCGGAGTCGAGGAACACGAAATTGTCGCCGTCTTCGTATGAGAAATTGACGGTCTTTTCCTCAAGGTCAAGTTCGTCGAAGGTGTCGATTTCGCGGAAGTTCTTCACGAACGTGTTGCCGGTGAGCATGTGCTTGAGCCGGCAGGTGTAGATCGACTGCCCTTTGCCGGGCTTCGTGAAGTTGTATTCCGTGATGGTGTAGGGCTGGCCCTCGTAGCGGAGCTTGAGGCCCTTGCGGAGATCGGATGCTGTGTAGGGCATGATTGTTCCAGTGTATGCGGTTTCGTAAAACGGGGGGAAGAATATCCGACCGCCGCTTTCGCGTCAAGCCTTGGCGCGTTTTTCGCGGCGGTTTTCCGCAGTTGGCTTGGACGCTTGCGCTTGACATCCTTCCGCGGCGGTTCATAATCGGCCGACCTTTCCCCTTCTCGCCTCCCTTACAGCATTTCACACCGCACCGCCATGGGACACTCCGTCTGGCCTCTCTTTCTGATCGTCGGCTCTAATCTCGTCTATCAGCTCTCGTCGCGCGGAGCGGCAAAGGGAGTGAACCCGTTCGCCGCGCTCGTCGTCGCCTACGGAATCGCTGGGGTTGCGTCGCTTGCGATGCTGCTTGTCACGACCAGGGGCGCCGAGATCGTCCCGCAGCTGCGTTCGCTCAACATCGCAAACTACCTGCTGGGCCTGGCGATCATCGGGCTCGAAGGCGGCTTCCTGTGCCTGTACCGCGCGGGATGGAGCGCGAGCGTCGGGCCGATTGTCACCTACAGCGCCGTCGCCGTTTTGCTGCTGCTCGTCGGGGCGCTCTTCCTTGGGGAGAGCGTTGGCTGGCGCCAGATTCTCGGCGTCGCCCTGTGCCTGGCCGGCATCGCGCTCGTGACCTCAAGGTCCTGATCGCCGATTGCATTCAGCCGCGCTCGTCCGCGCGGCCGCCGCGCACAGTGAGGCCGTGAACGCCGCGCTCCCCGACTCGTCAGTTCATTTCCGGGACCTGGAAAACCAGCCCGGCCAGCGCTCCGGCACCGGATCCGGGCCGTGAGCTCCGAACGGATGGCACCGCAGCAGCCTGCGGAGCGTAAGCCAGGATCCGCGCAGCAGTCCATGTCGCTCAAGTGCCTCCAGCGCATAGTTGGAACATGATGGCTCGAATCGGCACGACCCGCCCATGAGCGGACCGAGAATCACCTGGTAGGCGCGCACCAGGAATATCCCGATGAACTTCATGATACTGTTGCGGCGCCGTGGTCGGCGGTCGTTGCGGAGTCACTGGCGGCGGTCGTTGCGGCGCCGTGGGTGGCGTCCATTGCGGAGTCACTGGCGGCGGACTGTCCGCCCTGAGGGGCGCCGTTTTTGACGGCCTTTTTTGCAAGCCGCTCGAATTCGGCGCGGACTTGCCCGCATTTCGCGCCAAGAATGGGACGGCGCGCCACCAGCACGAAGTCGCGCGGTTGGCCGCCAATGCTTCCGCACGCCAGCCTGAACGACTCTCTCAGCAGTCTTTTCGCGCGATTGCGTTCGTGCGACTCGTGGAACGTCCGCTTGGCTGCGGTCACGCCAAGCCGATGGCGCTCCGCGCCTTCTGGCGCGGGTCCTGAAAACAGCACGAAGAACTTGCCCGCGAGTTTTCGACCGGGAGCGGCGTACAGTTCGAGGAATCTGGCGCGGTTGGCGATGCGCGCCTCTTTCGGGAAAGAAAAAACCCGCCGCCGCGCGGCGGGGCGCGCGGCGGCAGCTTTGGGCGATGTGTCTGTATCGCCTGCCGGTGAATCCCCGGCCATGGTTTGTCAGACCTGCGTGAGGCGGACGCGGCCCTTCTGGCGGCGGCGCTTGAGAACCTTCCGGCCGTCGGCCGTGGCCATGCGGGCGCGGAATCCGATCTTGCGGACGCGCTTGATCTTGGAGGGCTGGTATATCTGCTTCATGTCTTTTTGGGGTCTATGTTGCGGAAATTCGTGAAATTCGGGGAGGGATGCTACCGCAGCGCGCTTTTGCAGTCAACTGTTTTTTTCCGCAAGGCCGTCCAGCAGGGCGCGCTTGCGGGGCGTGTCGGCCGGGGCGTCGATCAGCAGCTTGTTGTTGCTGGTAGAGGGCTCAATGCCTTCCGGCAGGATTTTCTCGACATCCCAGCACGGCGCTTCGCGGAAGGCGTGGTAGGTCCAGTCCCAGCCGTATTCCTCGAAGAGGTCGATGCAGTCGCGCAGGTAGTTTTCCGCGCCCGGCGCCCAGGCCGCTGCGCTGAATTCCCCGACGAAGATTTTCGCGTGGTGCCGCAGCTGGAAGTCGCGCACGGGCTGGAGCTGCTTGCGCAGCCAGTCCTTGTTCCAGACTTCGCCGGTGCGCGGATCGGCGCCCGGCCAAGTGATCGGGTGCTCGGCCGTGGAAAACGCATTTCCGGACACGCCCTGGTGCGTGAAGGAGTGCGGGTGGTAGCAGTGAACCTCGTAGATGACGTTGTCCAGAGGAATCGGCACGAGGTAGCGGAAGTCGGGTGCGTGCGAGGCGTTGTTGCCGGCGAAGACGATCGGCGTCACGGGGTCGATTTCGCGGATGGCGCGGGCGGCGTCGAGCTGGATCTGCCAGAAGCTGTGCCTGAGCGGACGGCGCTGCGAGGGCTCGTTCACGAGGTCGTAGCCGTAGAGCGCGGGGTGTCCCTTGAAGCGCGTGGCGATGCGCCGCCAGGTATCGACGAAGGCGGCGGCGTAGCGGTCGTCGCTGAACATGTTCATTTCCAGCGGCTCGCGTTCGCGCTCGCCCCACTTGCCGCCAGGCAGGGCGTGCAGGTCGATGCAGACCTTCATGCCGCGCGCTTCGCACCAGCGCAGCACGTCTTCGACGTTGTCGAGGCGCCAGTCAACCCAGCGCGCGTATTCGTCGAGGTCCTGGTTGTCATCCAGCTTCCACCAGTTGCGGTTGATCTGGTAGCGGATGAGGGTCGCGCCCCACTGGTGGAGGGTTTCGACGTCCTCCTCCGTCGTGTAGCGCCCGCCCGGAGACATGCAGCCGCGCCAGCGCCGGCGGCCGGGATCATCCGGCCCTTCGCCCTCCGGGTATTCCACTGCGTAGTCGCGGTATTCGGCGAACGGGACGCCCACGTCCTCGGAGACGATGGAGAGCGACGAAAGGTCGAACTCGGCGCGGCCCGAGCAGCCCTGGAGGCCGAGGACGAGCGTCGCCTTGCCATCGACGGGCAGGCCGTGGGTGTTGAGGAAACTCAGATGCAGATTGGCCGTGCGCCAGTCGAACGAGCCGATCGGCAGCACGGCGCCGGGGTGCGCGAGCTGGCCGGTCGAGTCGGAAACATACCGGAACATGCACTTGACGCCGTTCCAGCGGTAGTCCGGCTTGGTGATATCGCTTGCGCGGACGCGGACGGAGAGATGCAGGCCGCGCCCGCCGGCGAGGTAGGGCGAGAGGTCGAGCTGCGTCGTGCACTGCGCGTGGGCTTCGACTGTTCGCTCCGGGTCGCCCTTCGGCACTTCCACGATCAGCCTGTCGCCCTCGATGCGGGCGGTGGGGGGAAGGTGCCAGGAAAGCGCAGGGGCGGCGGCGGAGGGGGTGGCGGAGTTTGCTGTGGCGGTGGCGGCGGAGGGGGAGGCGGAGTTTGCTGTGGCGGTGGCGGCGGTGGCGGCAATGGCGGCCGAAAGAACTCCGATTTGCAAAACTCTGATGCTCATGCTGTTCAAATTTATTTGACTGTGGCTCCCTAGGACTCCTAGGCTCCTAGGGCTCCCTAGGGTTCCTAGGGCTCCCTAGGGCTCCCTAGGGTTCCTAGGATTCCTAGGGCTCCTAGGGCTTCCTAGGGTTCCCTAGGGCTCCTAGGGCTCCCTAGGGTTCCTAGGGTTCCTAGGGCTACCCAGGACTTCCTAGGCTTCCAGTTATCGCACTACCATGACGAAGGCGTTCTGGCTGATCGAGGCGAGGATGGTCACTGTGCCGTCATCGTTGGTGCGGGTGGCGAAGGTGACGCCATGGCCCTTGATCTTCTTTGCCGAGAGACTGAGCGCCGAGGCCGTTGCAGAGTCCTTCACGGTCGCGACGGCGACGTTGGGGTAGCGGTAGCTGTCGGACTCGCCTGCCAGCGCGGGAAGCGCGAACGCCACCGGCAGATCGCCGCCGAAAGGATTATCCGAGAGATCGACCGCGCCGAAGGTCGCGACGTCTCCAGTCGCCGCTGGATCGACCAGCAGGTACGCGCCGTCAGTGAACGAAACGGAGACGCCGTTCACGGCGTTGGTTGAAAGCGCCTGGAGGAAGCCCTCCTGCACCTCAAGCTCGGCGGTGGCGCCGGAGGCGATGAGCGGCGCGCCGCCGAGGGCGAGCGTTCCGGCGCCGGTCTTGCTGGCCGCGCCGTTCCACGTGATGTCGTTCGAGATCGCGAGCGTGACGTCTGCGGGCGCGGCGAAGCCGGCGTTGCCGGTCACCTTCACGCCGCGGTTCGCGACGTTGAGGTCAACGTCGTTCCGGGCCTCCAGGACGGAGTAGTCGGCCAGTTCCAGCGCGTCGGCGCGGAACTCGTCGAGCGCCCCGCCGAGGTTGCGGGCGTCCGTCACGAAGACGCGCTCGTGCCTGTAATCCGAATTCGATGGCGGATTGGCAGCCGATGATTCAGTCGGCCCCACGGCGCAGACCTTGATCTTGCCCGTGAAATTCGTGTTGAGCGCCGTGAACTCTATGTCGCCGAAAGGATTGGTTGAAGAATTGCGCCCCGTCACCCAAATCGCGCCATTTCCGGACATGTCGGCGTCCACGGTGTTGAGTCCCCTCATGTAGGCCTGGATCTTCTGCGGATAGGTGTCGGAGCCGCCGACCGTCTGGATTGCGCCGCGCAGATGCGTACCATTGCCGGGAAGCGACAGAATGTATGTCGTGTTAGCGGAGAGGACGAGCAGCGGGAACTCCACTTCCTTGGAGCATGAAAGAAGCTGGCCTCCCGATCCGAGGACGAGGGAGTCGCCGGGGAAAACATACGGTGTTTTTTGATACGGAGTGCGGATTATCGGATAGGCAGTCAGACCGCCTTTGTCCTTTTGCGCGACATAGTCGCATCCCGGGCCTGGCGCGGCGCCGCCCGCCCAGGACGTTCCTGTCGTCATGGCCGAAGGAACCTCCGCGACCGCCGAATAACCGCCAGTGTCGTCATTTACGGCGAGGTAGTCATGTGCGGATTTCTTGAGAATCAACTGCCAGACTCCATCCACGGCGTTGGTTTCAAGAGTGTACTTGGGGAGGTCGGACGGGAAGGACGGGACGCCGGAAAGAGTGAAGTTTTCGAGAGGTATTGTTCCCTTTTCCTGCGGAAGCGTCATGACAACCCACTCCTTGGCAGACTTGTCGCTTTCCCCTGGCGCTCCCCCAATGTCGAGAATCGCCCCCTCCGCGACATCAAGCGATTCGGTGAGGGTAATGGTTGAGAAGTTGCTACCGTTCACGCGCAGATGGAGAGTCGCGCCGCTGTCGAGGACGAGGGTCCCCATCGTCCATCGCGTGCTTCCGTATTGCGCCCGCAGCAGCGATCCTTCCTTTACGTGAATCGTTCCGGGCCATGTCCTTGTGCTTCTGTATTCGGCGCGGACGGGATAGAGTGATGCGGTCGGGCGTAAACCGTAATCAACTTTGCCGATTGTCAACGTTCCCGCGAATGAGGTATCGGTCGAGGGCTGAAGGATCGCATAGCCATTGGGGTTTTCGGCTCCGCTGTTCACAATCGCGAATTCGGCGTCCGCCCCGCCTTTAATCGTGGCCGAAAATACGTTGGTGTTGGCAGGGTGGCCTGATGTATCGGCGATTTCAAAAAGATATGGGCGACCTTTCGGTGACTCGACAGTAATCGTGCCCGCGTATGTAATCTCTTTTCTGCTGATGTACGGCACGAAGCGGCCATATCTCAAAACCACGCCGTCGTTGTCGAACCGGATGACCTGGTTCGTGTTTTGGGTGATTGCGAGATTTCCTGCTTTGCCTGCAGAGTAATCTCCCATTGTCAGCGAACCACCTGAAAACACTTGCGTTATTGGATTGCCGCTCGTTTTGTTTGGAGTGCGAATCGTGTAGCCTTCGTTCACATAGTCGTTTCCGGAAGACGGCGTGGCAGTGCCGCCGCCCGAAACGTTCCAGGTGATGAAGGACGACTTGCCGGAAGCGTCGCTTGCGGTGAGGTGGAGCGTGTCGGCGGAGGCGGTGGTGGTGGCAAGGGCGGCCGTGCCAAGCGCGGCTGCGAGGAGTGATTTTTTCTTCATGTCTGTTGTTCTTTTGGTTGAAAGTAGAAGGTTGGTTCCGGTCCACCCGGTGATTCCGGTCCAACCGGTGATTCCGGATGGATCGGATGGATCGGGGGGATTGGGGGAATCGGGTTGATCGGAGGGATCGGGGAGATCGGGGAGATCGGCGGTTGCACTCTCCAGGATTGCGGCTTCGCCGCCCGTGTCCTGTGAAACGCCGGAGGAAACGGCGATGCGGTAAACCGCCGCGCCGAGGGCGGTGAGGCCGCAGAGGGCGAGCGCCATCAGGAGCGTTTTCACGCCGGGTTTTCTGGCGGCGGCGCCGAGCTTCACCGCGAGAATCTGGCGCGCGTAGAGAAGTCGCCACTTCACGGTTCCCACCGGGATTGCGAGGAGCCGCGCCACATCCTTCACGGAAAGGTCCATGAAGTAGTGCATCATGAGCGTTTTGCGGATGTCGGCGGGGAGCGTCGAGATCGCGTCGCGCAACGCCTTGGCGTCGAGCGCCTTGTACACCGCGTCATTCGCGGAATCGTCGGCGACGTCGGGCAGCTCGCCGGGGTAGATTTCGTTGGTGCAGGACTTGCGGCGCGTGTCGTTGGCGTTGAGATTCACGAGAATCTGGCAAAGCCAGGTGAAGAACGACGACTGCGCGAGAAAGCCGTCGATGCCGTCGATCGCGGCGGCGAACGTGCGGTTCACCAGCTCCTCGGCGTCGCCGGCGTCGTTGCAGAGGCGCTGCGCCAGGACGAGCAGACCGGCCCTGTATTCGCCGACCAGCCTTTTGGCGCCGAGCTCCTTGTTTTGCTTCAGTTCTTCGATGATGTCGGTCATGCGCGGAAGTCGATTTCAATGAAGTTTGTAACCGAATGACCTGAAAAGGTTGGGTACGGCCTAAGGGCCGCTACTTCAAGATGACAATCCGACGATCCGGTGATCTGACGATCCGGAAATCCGGCAAAGCGGAGAATCAACGCGCGAAGAAAGGCGCTGCGGCCGCGCAGAGCGAATCGGTGTCCGAAAAGCGGCGCGCCTCTACTGGTAGGTCCCTGCGGAACACGCCGCCGTAGTTTTTCGTCCAGATGCGAGGATCGGCTATTACTACGACTCCGCGGTCGCCCTTGTTGCGTATGAGGCGGCCGAATCCCTGGCGCAGGCGTATGGCGGCGGCGGGCAGAGAATAGTCCCTGAATGCATTGCCGCCGTCGCGTGCGACGCGTTCGCCGCGCGCGTCCACGAGCGGGTTGCCCGGGGAATCGAAGGGGAGTTTTGCGATGACGAGGCATCGCAGGGCGTCGCCAACGAGATCCACTCCTTCCCAGAACGAGTCGGTGCCAAGCAGGACCGACGGGGAGTCGCCGTCGCGAAAGCGCGCGGTAATTTCCTCGCGCGAGGCTCCCGCACCCTGCATGAGAAGCGCGATGCCGGCTTCTTGCAGCGCGGGCAGCATTCTTGCGGCGACGGCCCTCATCGTGCGGTAGCTGGTGAAAAGCACCAGGGTCCCGCCGCGGGCGGCGATGGCCAGACGCGCCGTCATGTCGCCGAAAGCGACCGGGAAGGGGGCGTCCGGGGAGTCGCCGCCGCCGCCTGGCCCCATGGATTCGGGCAGGTGCATCGGCACCGCGGCCAGACACTGGCGCTGATAGTCGAACGGCGAACCAAGGCGCGTTTCCACCACGCCGCCTGGATTGGCCGTCCTGACCAAATCCAGTCCCAGCCTGCGCGAAAGGAATTTCGTGCTGCCGCCGGCGCTCATGGTGGCGCTGCAGAGAACGACGCTGTCGCGCTTGGCGAAAAGTCCCTCCGCCAGGAATCTGGCGATTTCCACCGGCGCCGCGCGCAGCCCCGCTTCCGGCAATCTCCTTCCGCCGGGGGCGAATGCCGGCTCGATCCAGTAGACCCAGTCTTCGTCGGAGACGGCGGAGAGGAATTCGACGTCGGCAATCGTTTCGGAAAGCGCGGCTACGGCGATTTCCAGTCGGCGCGCCAGGTCGGTCACCGTGGATCCAAGCGGCCGCGCCTGCGGCCCGCCTGCGCCGGCGATTCCCGGTGCAAATGGCGCGGAGAATGGCGAAGCGGGGGAGGGCGGGGCAAACGGCGCGGAGAATGGCGGAGCCGGGGCGGTGGCTGCGGGCGAGAGTTCAAGCGGGATTCCGGCGGGGATTTCCCCTCCGGCGCGACCGCCGCCTGCGGCTCCATGACCGCTGGCGGGCAGCACCGGGGTGCGCGGCGGCGGCACCGCTGCTCCGTCGGAGTCGACGCGCGGGGCGAAGACCTTGGCAAAAAGCGAAACGAGGGAAAAGACGGCTTCGAGATCGTCCTGAAACGTCGCCAGCAGCGGCGCGGCCTCCTGCCAGTGGCGCGATTCGAGCGTCTGCTGGCGCAGACGCAGTGGATTGCCGTCGGCCGCGAGCGAGAGGGCAAGGGCGCGGAACCAAGCGGCACCAGAACGCCCCGCGGCCTCGCAGGCGCTCCGGGCACGCGAAACGAGCGCGAACATCGCGTCGCGCGCCTGCGGAGTCGCCATGACCGGCCCGGAAAGCAGAGTCCTCTCAAGATCGGGCAGCAGGCCCGTTCCAAGTGCGGCGGCGGCGCCGCCCTTTCCGCCTGAGGCGGCGCGGCGCTGAGGCGCGAGAATCCTGCGCAGCTGCCGCCTTAGCGAACGCGGCCCGATTTCGCGCTCGAAATGTGCCGTGGCCGCCTCCTCCAGATTGTGCGCCTCGTCGAAGATCACGTGCGCCGCCTTGGGCAGCGCCAGCGGCTTGTCGTCCGGTTCCGCGAAAAACACGGCGTGATTGGTGACGACCACGTCGGCCGCAAGCGCCGCGTCGCGCGCCTTCTGCACGAAGCAGCGCTGGAAATACGGGCATTTGCGGCCGCGGCAGTCATCGCCATTGGACGAAATCCTGTCGGCGAAGCGCATTCCGGGCGCGGCGTCCGGGGGCGGCGGGCCGGGATGGAAGGACGCCAGATCGCCGTCCTGCGTGGAAAAGGCCCATGCGACGGCGCGCGCTAGCGCCGGCAGCTCCCCGCGCACCAGTTCCGCCTCTCGTCGTTCGATCAGGTTTTCCAGGCGGGAGAGGCATAGGTAGTTGCCGCGCCCCTTGACGAGCGCGAAGCGCACAGGCGAGCGCAGCAATCGCGCCACCAGTGGCAGATCCTTCCGGAAAAGCTGTTCCTGGAGGTTCTTGGTGTTGGTGCTGACGATTACCGGAGTGTCGTTGGCAACGCTCCACATCGCCGCGGGCACGAGATACGCGAACGTCTTGCCGACACCGGTGCCCGCCTCCACAACCGCGTGGTGGGAGCCGTTGAAGGCGTCGGCCACGGCGGTGGCCATTTCGATTTGCTCCGGGCGGCTCTCCCATCCGGGGGACGCTTCGGAGAATCGGCCGCCCGGAGAAAACCAGGCGCGGACGTCGTTTGGCGAAAGCTGTCTGCAGTTCGCGGGATTGAACGGTTCGCGGCGGCGAAATTCGGGGCGGAACATCGGCAGCGCCGTGAAAATTCGGCGGTGCCCGTCCGGGCTTTCGGCGCTGAGGACAAGCCCCATGCGGGACTCTATCCTGCGCCCCGCGGCGCGTGCGGCCGGGTCTTCAGACGCGCCGAGCAGCTCGGACACGATGGCGAGCGCCTCCTGTGGCAGGCCCGCGCACAGGGCGTCCCAGTCGTCCGTGCCAGAGGCGGCGGTCATGGCTCTATCCCACGCCGAATTGCCAGATGCCGGGAGCGGCCGGCATGGCCGCGCCGTTGGCAAAGCGCGCGGCGGCCGGAGCGGCAGGCGGCGGAGCCCACGGCCCCGCGCCGGTGAATGCCGCCAAGTACGCCGACACTGCGGCGCGCTGTGCCCGGACCCAGGACTCGACGTCGGCCACCGCGCCCTGCGGCAGGGCCATCAGCGCGCCGCCGCAGGCCGCGCAGCAGCCGCCGCGCCCGCGCACAGGCGCCTTGCAATGCGGGCAGCGGCGCTCAAGCACTTCGCCGCAAACCGTGCATCTGGCGCCGGCGCCGCACAGGCCAAGTGGCAGAAAACGAAGCTCGCCGCCCATGAAGTAGGGCATGTTGGAAAGGCACGAGCAGTCCGGGCAGTACGCGAGCGCGGGCGCCGCCGGGAACATGGCGGCGTTCAGGTCTCCGGACGGGGCGAACGCTCCGGGATTGGCCCCGCTCCAGCCGAACTGCCCCGCCGCGACCGCGCCGGCGGCGCCGGTTGCCGGCCCCGGAGCATTTTCTGCTCCAGTTTCGGCGGCCGGTGCGGCAATTCCCAGCGTTTCGGCAATGCGGCCCAGGGTTTCGCGCGAAATCTTGCCGGAAATCCCGGCTTCGAACGTTGAAATCTGCGATTGGCGGCAGCCTACTTTCGCCGCAAGTTCCATCTGCGACAACCCGGCGTTCAGACGCGCCTTGCGCGCCTGAAGATGAAATGGCTGTTCATTTGATAGCATGGGTTGCATGGCCCAAGATTCTCCCACACCCCCAGTTTCGATGCAAGAAAAAGTTATCAACACTTGTTGATTGAATTGTTGATAATTGCGTTGATTTCCCAATGCACGTTTTTGGTTGTTGGGCAATTATCAACTTGATAATATGTTGGAAAAACGCAAATTGTGAAGATATTATCAACTTTTTCAACATGGTGATGGCGAGTGACCGGGGACGGGACATGAACGGCCGCGCCGTCAAGTTGACGGCGGATGGCCGGATACCGGTCGGAGGGGACTCGACAAATGGCCGCAAAGCCGACTGGGACGCGGGCTAGTGGTTTGGCACATTGACAATTTGAATTTCATCATACCCATTGCTCGCAAATGTTAACCTAAAAAACGCAGTTGACACGAACAGACTTTCTCACACAGAGGCACGGAGGC
>CAMOSH010000003.1 GCA_946624575.1 uncultured Verrucomicrobiota bacterium | reverse complement strand
CTACAACGGCGACCTCAACCGGGAATGGGCGGTCTTCTCCCCCTCGCAGGTCAAGTCCGCGACGGACAACACCGGCGTCTTCTCCGCGCGCCCCGACGTGCGCTACTCCGTGACCCCCGCCGAGCGCGCCCCCGACGCCGCCCCGGGGGGTGCGGGGGGCGAAGTCCCCCGTTCCTCGCTCCCCGCCGTGCGCGGAACGCGCCCCCTTGATTTCCTCCGCAATGCGGATACAATAACCGCCCAACAAGGAAACCGCAATGTCCAGCGAGCCCAGCCAGAACCCGAACCAGACGATGAGTTTCGACGACTACAAGAGGAAAGTCGCGGAACTCCTCCAGAAGTGGTATCCCAATACCACAGCGGAGAACGAACGGCTGATGAGGGACTACGCAGACGACTTGCCGACGTTCTGGCGGGACGGGTGGGGGCTGGATACCGCCGCAACGGCAATGGTGTTCAATTACTGACCAACATAAAGACCGGCGCGGACTTGCGCATCGGTCGGGTGGATGGCCAGACCTTCCATGACGTTTTCGCGATCGTCAGGCAGTATCTAAAGCACGGAGACGCCGTTGACCTGCACGATTCCTACGGGGACGACGTGCAATGCTGGCTGTCAGAAGACGGACTTTCCGGCTTCGCCGTGGAACAAGACGGAAACATCGTGTCGGTGTTTTCCCTAGGGACAAAGGGCTTTTTGCGGACCGTATTCCCGCTCATCAAGAAGTCTGGCGGAACAAAACTGGACTGCTACCAGTTCCCCGGAAAGACGAATCTTCCAAGCCTCTACGAGAGTGCCTTCGGCTTCAAGCGCGCCTCGAGCATGGCCTACGACGAATCGTTCGAGCCGGAGGACCCGGCGCGCGAGCGCCACGGCTTCGGAGAGCGGCACGGGATGCCGCGAATCGTGTTCATGGTCGCCGACCCCGGCCACGCCGTGGAGGAGAAGACCTTCGACGGCGACTACGACGGGGCCGTCGCGTGGCAGAACGCGAACCTCCCGGCCCGGCCCCGCTACTCCATCTCCGGCCTCTACACCGGCAGCGCGGCGGACTACGCCGAGCGCGTCCCGGTGCTGGACAAGGACGGCAACGTCACCGGCTACCGCATCGACAACGCGCCCTCGCTCCAGCACGTCGGAACCGGCGAAGGCTCGCAGGTGTACGGCTGGGGGCTCTACGCCAGCAACCAGCGCGGCGTCGCGGAATCGTATGGAAAAGTCGGTAAGGACGACAGAAACATCTACAAGGATGGACGACTTCTCGGAAATGGAGACTTTGAATCTCCCGGCGAATGGCTCATAAACATGAACCGGGAGGAGTCCGATCCAGTTGAAGCGGCCAAAAAAGCGGCTCGCGAGGAAATCAAAAACGGAGACGACGACTTCTATGTCCGCGCGTTGAAGGAGATCGAAGGGTCTGAATGGAGGGTGGAACCGAAACAAAGCAACCTCTACGAGCAGACGTTCTTCACGGACCGGGCGGACGGCGAGGAGACCGAGCGCCACCTGCTCAAGTGGTACGAGCCGGTCAGCGACGAGCAGCGCAAGTGGATTCGCGACGCCATCCGGGACATGTATTTCGCGGACGAGTTCAAGGAAGGCGGCGCGTTCCCAGAACGGCGAGACGCCGGGAATACGATGGGCGACCTCTCCGACTTGTTGCAGGACGGAAGGCCCGTCGGCACGGGCGAGACGCTCTATCATGAAATCGCCACCATCCTCGGCTCCCCGAAGGCCGCCTCCGAGTTCCTCGCCCGCGCCGGCATCGACGGCATCAAGTACCCGGTCGATTCGTGGGGCGGCAAGGGCGTGAAGAACGGCGACGAGGCCGGCTGGAACTACGTCTCCTTCCGCGACGACAACATCCGCGTCGACCACAAGTGGGTGGACGGGGAGCAGCGCTACAGCATCGTCCCGATCAACGGACGGGACATGATGGTCGTAGCCAATTCGTTGTTGACGGCAAAAGAGGCTCAAGACGAAACGAAAGTCCGGGACATGCTCCGCAACACGATTGTCGGCAAGGAGTTTGCACAACTCGGCGCGCCAACAGACAAGCCAGTAAAGGTCTCGCCAAAGTTCGTCAAAGAGTTCTGGAATTCCGAACAGGCCAAAAGCCAGCGAAAGATTGCGAAATTGTGGAGGGCGAAGGTTGGCGCGGCCGTCAACCTCGAAGACCTCCTCGCAACAACGCCTCTCGGCCCGAAAGAGGCTCCGAAGCACACGAACGGACAGTTCAAAAATGGTGCAATGTTCTATCGTTGCCCCACCAAGTTTGGCGTATTCGTTCCCGGCATGGGCATCAACGTCTATCCGTGCAATCTTCTCATACTCGAAACGAAGAGCGGAAAACGGTACGCGTTCGACATCGCAGACATGGAGAAACCGACCCTTGCCGCAATCGGTTCGCTTTCGGGCGAAACGCTGGAGCTCCTTCAAGGAGGAGGTTCTAACGGAGGATCGGTTCGGCCCGCAACACTGCCACAAGCCCCGGCGTCTGTCAACCCCGGCGCGCAAGCCTCCATCGGGCCGCGCGAGGGCGCCGACGCGTGGGATCCTACCTCCACCGCGCCCGACGTGATGGTCCGCGCCATCATCGCCGCCGACAGCCTGGGCTACGTCAACCGCACCGACGCGGACTACGCCACCATCGCGCGGCGGCTCGGCAGCAAGGAAAGCGTCGCCGACGCCCGCGCCGCCGCCGACAAGTACATCAAAGCGCGCGCGCAGAAGCGCGGCACCGCCGCATTCGCCGACATCCTGGGCGACATGCAGCAGGAACGCATCATGTCGCGCGCCACAGATCTTTTCTCCCACGGCATGGGCGAAGGCGCGGAGCTGGGCGTCGCCGGAGAAAAGGCCATGCAGAAAGCGCGCCGCGCCGCCGTCGCCGCCGCAACGCACGTGGACTACGACGACGTAGTGGCCGACACCGGCCTGGACATCGTCGGCTCCATCCTCGACATCGGCCCGGCCCGCTTCTACCCGCCAGACGAGGCCCCCGCCGCCGCACACGCCGAACTCGCCGAAGCTGCGCGCCAGTACGACGAAGTCGTCGCCCGCTACACGAACCCGGACGGCTCAAAGAAGCCCGGCTGGATGAAGGCGCCCAACGGCGCCGACACGCATCTCGCCGAGCGCCAATGGGTGCAGGTGCGGACGGAGAACTTCAAGCGCTGGTTCGGTGACTGGGAAGCGCGCTACTATTCCTAGGGGTGGCAAGATAAAATCGACCCCGCCGCAATCCGTGAACTTCCGGCTCTGGACATTTCCGGATACGCACCACTTGCGGACAAGGCGGCGATTGCGGAAGCGTTTGAGACATTCGGAGAAGTGCCGAACGCGAACGACGGACGCAAGGCCAGGTTTCCGGCGAACGTCGCGGGCCGCATGGTCTACAAGCGCAACTATATCGGCGCGTTCAAGAAACTGTTCGAAACATCCGTAAAGGCTTGGAGCGAAAACGAGACACAGTTCGAGGGCCACAAGGCGCACCCGAACATCCGGGCATATCACCAGTATGTCAACAAATTCACGGACGCCGCGGGAGAACACTATGTCCGCTTCACGGTCCGGGAGGACAATCCCGGCAAGGGCGCTCAAAACAACATCCACGGCGCGGAGGTGACGTCGGTCGAAGTGTATGAAAAAGGAAACGACTCGACCTTGCCGGAATTCCAGACCGGTAGGAGCGAGTCGCCTGACGGAGCGCGAACGTCCCGTCAAGACCGAAAACTAGCACTTTTCTTTTCAGATTTCAATCCCTCGTCCGTGTCGAAGGTCGTGGACGAGAACGGCGAGCCGCTGGTCGTGTGGCACGGGAGCGATCTGGATGGCGGCATATACCCCGGTGCAATCTACACCGCAGACGAACGCGACGTCGCCAGATCATACAGGAAGAACCCGTATGGCGTTTTCGTGAACATTCGAAATCCACGCATTGTCGATGCCAACTTCAACGGAAACGACGACCTGTTCGGCGAAGCCGACGAAGACAACCCGGATGGCGGGACAAGCATCGACGGGCTTGTAAACGAGACCATGTACCACATGGACGACCAGTTCGACGGGCCGATTGTCCGCAGTGTCGTTGACGCCGGGGACGGGACTGGCGATGGAATCCCAACAAACGAATACATACCGTTCAATCAGGATTCATCGCAGGTCAAGTCCGCGACTGACAACGCGGGGACGTTCTCCGCGCGGCCCGACATACGCCACTCTGGAGTCCGGTCGGCCGGGGCGATTGGCGACGGACGGACGCCAGCGGGACTTCGCCGCGAGATGGGCCGGAACGCGCAGGAAGGAGGGGGCGTGGGCGGTCGGGGATAGTTGCACCACCGGACGGCGGCACGGCCCTTCCTGGCTCTCTCCGTGGCCGCTACGGGGTCGAGGGCGGCGGCGGTCAAGGCCGCTCCGCGTGGCGTTCAAGGGATGCGCGCCGGGATGCCGTGGTGATTTTGTGGTGATGATTCGTGCAGGGAATAGGGGGGTAAAGCCCGAACACGCCCGAACCCCGCAAGATAGAGAAAACCCCCGTAAACATTGGCTTTTGTGCGTGTTTACAGGGGTTTTGAAATGGTGCGCCTGGCGGGGTTCGAACCCACAACCTTCAGCTCCGGAGGCTGACGCTCTATCCAATTGGGCGACAGGCGCGCAAACTATTCGCGCAACGGGGGTGCGTTGCACGGCCGGAGTCTAGTCAATTGCCGCCGCGAAATCAAGTTTTTTCAGAATCGCAAACTTTTTCTTGACATGCGTTTCTATTAGTAGTATCGTCCGGGCCGTTGCGCGTTTTGGCGCGGAAACAAGAAATTCGACAGGAAAATGAACAAGATGCCCGAAATCCCGTACAAAACCTATCTTCCCGAACATGAAATCCCGACAGAATGGTACAACCTGCGGGCCGACATGAAGAACAAGCCGGCCCCGCTCCTCAATCCGGCGACGCTGGAGCCATGCACGGCGGAGGAACTCGGGCACGTGTTCTGCGACGAACTCGTGGCGCAGGAACTGGACGACACGACTGCGTATTTCCCGATTCCCGGCGAAATCGTGGATTTCTACAAGATGTACCGTCCGTCTCCTCTGGTCCGGGCGTACTTTCTCGAACGTGCCCTTGGCACTCCGGCGAAGATATTCTACAAGTTCGAGGGGAACAACACATCGGGGTCGCACAAGCTCAACTCGTCGATCGCGCAGGCGTACTACGCCAAGAAGCAGGGACTCAAAGGTGTGACCACGGAAACCGGAGCAGGGCAGTGGGGGACTGCGCTCTCGATGGCGTGCGCGCATTTTGGACTCGACTGCCGCGTCTACATGGTCAAGTGCTCCTACGAGCAGAAGCCATTCCGCAGGGAAGTCATGCGCACGTACGGGGCGGACGTGACGCCGTCACCGTCGGACACGACCGAAGTCGGGCGGAAGATACTCGCGGAGCATCCAGGAACGACGGGGTCCCTCGGATGCGCGATCAGCGAAGCGGTGGAGTACGCAGTGAAGCATGATGGATACCGCTATGTGTTGGGATCGGTCCTGAACCAGGTGCTGCTTCACCAGTCGATCATCGGACTGGAGGCGCATCGCGCGTTCGAGAATTTGGGCGTGAAGCCGGACGTCATCATCGGCTGCGCCGGCGGCGGCTCCAACCTCGGCGGACTGATTGCTCCGTTCATGGGAGAAAAGCTTCGCGGGGAGAAGGACTACAGGTTCGTAGCCGTGGAACCGGCGTCGTGCCCGAGCTTCACGCGCGGCAAATTCGCCTACGACTACTGCGACACAGGCCGCATCTGTCCGCTTGCGAAGATGTACACGCTGGGCGCTGACTTCATTCCCAGCGCCAACCATGCCGGCGGACTGCGCTTCCACGGCATGAGCTCGATACTGTCGCAACTCTACCACGACGGCCTTCTGGAGGCGGTTTCGGTGGAGCAGACTTCCGTGTTCGAGGCGGCGGAGTTCTTCGCGCGCACCGAAGGGACGCTGCCGGCTCCGGAATCGAGCCATGCAATCCGCGCCGCGATCGACGAAGCCCTGCGCTGCAAGCGCGAAGGAAAGGAGGAAACGATTTTCTTCGGGCTGACCGGCACCGGGTACTTCGATCTGACCGCCTACGCCAAGTACAACGACCGCCAGATGGGGGACCAGATCCCCACGGACGCGGAATTGTCGGAGTCGCTCTCCAAGCTGCCGTCGCAGAAGTGACATTCCCCAACCGCCCGCATCGGCGGACCGGAGGCGCAACGCACCACCGGTTCGCCGATGCGCGTGCGCGAAAAAAACACTATTGGCAAAAGAGGCGCGTTCTGATATCATTCGCCGCACCGCAATTCCGGCGAAAGCCGGGAGCGGGTTTCAATTTTCACCTAACAAACAAAACAATTCAAGGAAGAATATCCCATGAGCGGACACAGCCACTGGGCGACGACCAAGCACGCTAAGGCCAAGACCGACGCTGCGCGCGGCAAGATTTTCAGCCGCATTGCAAAGGAAATCATGCTCGCCGCCAAGGTGAACGGAGACCCGAACACGAACCCGGCGTTGCGGACGCTCGTCGAAAAGGGCCGCAAGGCCAACATGCCCAAGGACAACATCGAAAACGCGATCAAGAAGGGAACCGGCGAACTGGCCGGTGCCGCCGCGTTCGAGGAAATCACGTACGAAGGCTACGCAGCGGGCGGAGTTGGCATCATCGTCAACGTGCTGACCGACAACAAGAACCGCGCCGCCGCCGACGTCGGCCACGTGTTCAAGCGCAATGGATCCGACTTCGCGACGCGCGGCGCCGTGTCGCGCAACTTCGAGCGCAAGGGGCAGATCCTCATCGCGAAGGACGCGATGGCAGGGGAGACTCCAGTCACGGAGGATTTCCTCATGGAAGTCGCGCTCGAAGCCGGTGCCGACGACATCAAGACGACCGACGAAGGATTTGAAATCACGACCGCTCCGGCGGATTACCAGGCCGTCGAGACCGCGCTTGAGGAAAAGGGCATCCCGACCGTTTCGTCCGAAATCGTCTATCTTCCCATGGAAGGCACGACGGTGGCGGTGAACGACCTTTCGCAGGCGAAGGCGATTCTCAAGTTTGTCGATGCGCTTGACGAGAACGACGATGTCCAGAATGTCTACCACAACGCGGACATCTCGGACGAGATCATGGAAAAGATCGAAGCCGAGGACAAGTAAGGTTCCGGTACGAAAACGTTTCCCAACGACGGCCGCGCATCCTTTTGTGGATGTCGCGGCCGTCGCTTTCGTGTTCGCAGCTAGACGGACGGGAACGATTCGCCGCGCGACGGCGCGGGTGCCGTTGCGCGGCGGTGGGAATCAGAAGAAAAAGCGCCAGCGCGATGGAGAATCGGCATCGACAGACTCGCGACCGAAAAGGCCTCCGAGCACCGACCAGCGGCGGGCGCCATTCTCCTCCCGACGTTCCCATAGGGGCCAGATTCTGTCGAGCCTGTAAGTGCCGGCGTCGTCACGGCCGCGCCGCCAAAGGCCCCATAGGGCCTCGCGGTCGATGCGGACATTGCCAGACTCCGAGTCCCTGGACTGCCCGGCCGTGTAGAGCGTGAACATTCCCAGAAAATTGCGTTCGAGCTGCCCGGCGCGTCGGCGGAAAGAGAAGTCGGGAATCCGAACAAAGCGATTTTCGGGGTCCTCGCGAACCGACCAAAGTGGCCATGCGCGGAAATACGATTCCTCAAGCGAGGCGTCGCCGCTATCGGTCGAGGGCCGGGTGGAGCGCGACGAATGAAGGATCGGGAACAGGGACCATTCCCGGATAGTTGCGGCGGGAGAGTCAAGCCGACGCGCATGCCAGAACGGCCACAGCACGGAAAGGTTGTCGGCCTTGCCGTCGGTCGTCCAACGGTGCAACCAGAAAGGGAAGAACCAACGCGAATGGCGATACTTGTCGTCGCGCAGCATCACAAGCGGCCATGGCGCGTTGATCTTGCGGTAATCCGGGAGTTTGCCCCGACCGTGCGCAAAATGGAAGAAAGGCGGCAAAACGAGAGTCGCGGACTCGTTCGCGCGATCGACGCCGCCCGCCAGGGGCCAGAGCATCCAGTCCTCGCCGGGATTGACACCGAAGTGGCGGGCGCTCGTCCAGATCGGCCAGAGTATGAAATGCGACTCCAATTTGCCTTCGACCCGAGTGCGCCCCCAGAAGGGAATGATCCTCCAGGCGTCGCGTCCGTCGCCGGTCTGGCGCTGCACGAACGGCCACAGAACGCTCCAGGTGTGGTGCCCGGCCCTGTCCCAGTCGCACCATACCGGAAACATTCCGAAACGGATGCGCTGCCAGTACATTTCGCGAATCGTGCCGGCGATGGGGAAAAGCGCGGCATAGTCTTCACCGTCGCGCGTAGTGCCTGAGAACCAGAACGGGAAAAACCAAGTTCGGTCCTGCGGCGAGCGTCCTGCGGCGGTGTCGGCAACGGCATCGTCGTCATCGAGCGGCGCATCGCCGTCGCCGAAATCCTTGTCCATCCCGAAAAAAACGAGAAAGCGCCAGGCCGATTCGCGACCGCGCGTTTCTCGGGCATACAGAGGCCACAGCACCTCAAGGTGCGTCGCATCCTGGGACGGGGCCTCTATTTTCGTCCGGATGAACGGACGAATCGACGAGCGGGACGCCCCGTCGGCGGTCTCGACGCGCTCGTAGAACGGACCGGCCTGACGAACGGAGGCGATTTTGCGCGTTGCGGGGTCGCCAGACCAGAGCAAATGCGCGTCGCGGACGCGTCCTGTCGTCGGGGAAGCGCATCCGGAAAGCAGCGCGGTGGCGGCGACGGCGAACTTTACTGTGAGGCGCTTCGGGTTCACGAGTGCGGGACGAGATGGCGGTGCAAAACGAGGCGGGAGCACATTTTGACATCCTGCGTGTGCCCGGCGCGGAACGAGACGATCGTTCCGGCGAAGCGATGCGGGCCCATGAGCGAGACGGCGGCTAGCAGGTCGAGTGTGGCACGGTGCCAGACCGGCTCCAGCGAGCGACCGCGCCAGAGGAGACGCGGTTCGTTGAGATACCGCCGGCGCCCGTGGATCAATATGTTGCTCTTCGTGTAGCCGAGATTGCGGGTTTCGGCGAAAAGCTTGCCTACGGTCCGGGCGTAGAAATATTCCTTCAGGGGGGCGTTCGTGCGGGCCTCGGCGCCGATGCGGAACGACGCGGGCGTCACATCAAATACGACGCGCTGGCTGCCGATGACGCTTTTCCAGTCGATTGCGCAGTCAACGCGCAGCCCGAGCTGCCCGGGTGCGGCCGGAAGGAACGTCAGGAAGTCTCCGCGCGCCCCGCCAAACGTCACGGGCTCCCGGACTGTCATGAACGTGGCCGGAGTGTCCGTTTCCGCGACGCCGACCTTTTCGATTGCTTCGTAAATGTCCAGATTGCCGCGGTCGAACAGGGGAGGATCTCCGGAAGCCACGGAGACCTGCACGTCGTCGAGGGCGAGACCGGCGCGAAAAGCGACGATGTGCTCGACCATGCGAAGGTAGTTGTGAGGGGAGCCGGCGCGAAGGACGATGTTCCGCGCAGTCGTCCAGACATTGCGGACGTCCACGGCGATGGGGAACTGGTCGGCCATGTCGGCGCGGTCGATCCACCAGCCCGGATCGGGTGCGGGGCCGAAAGTCAGAGTCGAGCGCTCCGAACCGCGGAAAGTGCCGGGGCCGGAGACGGACGTAGTTCCGCGCAGCGTAGTGCGGTGCATTGGAAACGGATATGGACCGTTGTTCGGGACGAACATGTCCAGCGGCTGCGCGAAGAAGCGGCGACGGGCGCGTTCGACCTCCTCGGCGTCACCCGCGAGAAGGCGGCCGACGGGGTATTGGGTCGCGTCTGGAAGATATCCTGATTCGGCGCCCGGAACGGCGCCCGCGGCGGCGAACACTGGATCGGTGATGGATTGCTGGTCGCTCATGGCATGAGAATCGGAGGTGGAAATTTGTCAACGACTGGAGTTTCGCTCGAAGGAAATGGCAAGGCGTTCGCGGCGCCCGCGCGTGGCGGCGGCGAACGGCCCCGAATACTCTCGCACGGCGGCGGCCGCCGCGGCCGAGGCGCCGAACGATGCAAGCGGCGAAGCGCCGGCACCGACAAAAGAGACTACGCCATCAAGCTGGGCTTCGCGGGCGGAGTCAAGCGCCTGTGCTGCGGCGGTCAGGCGAGCCTGAAGATCGGGGCGCGCGGCGGCGCGCGGCGATGCGAGAAATTCCTCGATGCGAATGCGATCGGCGGCATCGGGCGCGCTTGCGAGCGCGACAGCAGCTCGGTCCCAGCGCGCGGCGCAGATTGCGCCGTGGGCCGCGATGGCGCAGGAAACGACGACGGCCGCGACTGCCGCCGAAATCAAAAGACGGCAGAATCGGCGTGCGCGCGCGGTCGCCAGATGCGGGGCAAGGGCCTCCACCACGCGGCGCCGAAGCAGCCGCAGACCCGATGGCGCCAACGTGGAAGACGCAACTTCCGGATTCGGCAGGGGGCCGGGAACCTTGCGGCCGGCGCGCGCCAGATCGATCGCGCGCTTCGCCGCTTTCCAATCGGCGAAGCGGTCATCCGGATTCTTCGCCAACAGGCGCACAAGGAGGCGTCGAGTCGCGGAGGAGATTTTCACATCACGCGGCCATGGAGTCTCCGCGGAAATCTGGAGTTGCGGAACGTCGTTCGCCGGAACTCCGTTAAAAAGGCAGGCCCCGCTCATTGCGTGAAAAAGCGTGGCGCCAAGCGCGTACATGTCGGTGCGCGGGTCGAGATTTGCGGCGCCTCCGGCCTGTTCCGGGGACATGTAGGCCGGGGTCCCGCAGATCTCGGATTCGCGGGAATCGTCGCCGCCGCGGCTGCCAATCATGCGCGTGGAGAGACTGATGCCGAAATCAGTCACCTTGACGGAAGCGTCCGGGGCGACAATGAGGTTTTCGGGCTTGATGTCGCAGTGAACGAGCCTTTCGCGGGACCACGCGTAGTCAAGCGCGTCGGCTACCGCGGACGCGATGGCCAGCGCTGTGTCTTCGGGAACGGGACCGTCTTCGCGGATGATGGTGGAAAGTGGACGCCCCTCGGCGAGCTCCATCGCGATGCAGAAACGGCCCGAGGCGTTGAAGGCGTCGATCACCTGGACGATGCCGGGATGCGACAACGTCGCGACAGACCGCGCCTCGGACAGGAAACGGTCGATTTCCGCATCTGTGCGCGCCTGGGACGAATCGAGTATCTTGAGCGCGGCGATTCGATCGACGGCGATCTGGCGAGCACGCCATACAGACGACATTCCCCCGGAGCCGATACGCTCCAGGCATTCCCAGCCTGGAAAAACCGGAGGAAAGCCAGACGAGTCAGCCATTCCGGCGGCCTTTCTTTTCCCCGGAGCCGCCGCAGCTCCCGCAGGCCTCGTACCCGGAACCACCGCAGGCGGGACACCGCGCCGCTCCGGCTGGAGACCCGGCGCGACCACCGCAAAGAGGGCATCTCGAATCGGAAGCCACAGCTGAATCCTGGCCATGCGGGCGAAGCTGCGTCTGCTCGATGGATGTGAACGATCCGGACTTCGCGGCAGAAGGACGAGCCAGCGTTGCGGCGGCGCCACCCGAAGCGGCGGCTGATTGGTGAAACGCCTTGTCGGGACACAGAATCTTGCCGAAACCGGAACAGGCTCGACAAGGCAGCGAACCGGTGCCGGCGCAGGTCTGGCACTCGCGAGTTTCGGCATCCGCCGTGGAATGCGAATGCCGCCGGGAAGACTGCGCATCGCGCTGCGAATCCGCCGGGGACGTGGCGATTGCGTTTCCGGCGGCCTCCGCCTGGCTCCTGCGCCAAGCGGAGAGCGCCGGACGAGAATCCGCCGCGGCGTCAAAGTCGCGTTTCCCCAGCGCGAGAAGCGATTTGAGGCTCTTGCGGTCGCGGACGCGGCTGGCCGCGCCCGATCCGCCGCACACCGGGCATTTGACACCTCCAGAAGAGGCCGAAGCCTTTTCGCGGGGCCCCACCGCTACGTCTTCAAGGGAGACGAAGCCGCCGCCCGACTTCCGACCGCCATCGCCGGTGTTTTTCCGGGTGGCTGAATCTTTGAGGATTCCGGTTCCGGAACAAGACTTGCAGGCGGCGTTCACATGATCGAGAGCGTCAAATAAACGCTTTTCGGTTTCCGCGAGAGACCGAAGCCGGCGTTCGCCGTCAGAGGACTGGCCCTGGCCGCGAAGAACGCTCTGCGCTTCGCGCAGCGCGAACAGGGCGACAGCCGGATTGGAATCCTTGTATTCGGCAAAAATTGCCGCGCAATCGTCGAACGGCGCCGACGTGGCCGCTTCAGTCGCGACGGTGGACTCCGGGGCGGGGGAGGGGATTGCACCCGGAGCCGCCTGGTTCGTGCTTTCGGGAGTCGCGGCAGTGTGCGACTTCTGCGCTACAGATTCGCCGCAATGAGGACAAAAGCGCGCGGCGGGCGGCAATTCCCGTCCGCAAGCCGCACAAAGGGCGATTTTTTCACAATCCGAAGACTGCGATTCGGCGACGATGGAATCAGGAACAGTCGCCGAATCGGTGCCAAGGCTTGGCAAACACGTCAAAACGGAGAGCAAGGCGGGAACGAAGCAGAAACCTTCGAATCGTGAAAAAAATCTGTGCATGATTCGCCTCGCTTTCTGCAGACGGGATTCACGTGAAGTCCGGTCTTCGATCCGCCGCGCCGAAATTAACGGACGAAGGGCGTGAATCAGGACCTGGGGGCCTTGCGGCGATTCAGGCGGGTCTCGCGGGAGACGGCCGGCTCGCCAAGAGGCTCGACAGGATCCTCCGGCGGCGTGGTCGGAAGCGGCACCGGCTCGCGCGGAGCTTCCGCGTTCGTCTGGTAGAGCCGGTATCCGGGACCGGTGGAGTGGGGGAGGAGATCCACCATGTCCGGACCGCGCCAGATCCCGTAGAAATCCAGGGAATTGACGTTTTCCAGCACGTGCTTTTGGGCCATGTCGTGGTGGAACTCGACGGTCACGCCCTTCTTGAGCTTGGGATAGAGCATGTGGTCCTCGCGGCGCTCAATCCCGATCGGACGCCCGTCCTGAGTGCCCTCGAAAGGAAGGTTCATCCACGGGAACACGCGCAGGTTGAGCCGGCAGGTCCGGAGCATCTTGACGCGCATTATCGGGGAATTCGGATATCCCACGCGGACCTTGACGGACTTGGCGTCGCGATCAATCGGGAAATTGACGGTGACCAGATCGCGAGTGTCTTCGATCGAGACTCGCCATGCGCTGAGATGCGCGCGCGGAACCTCCGCTGATGCGCGCGCCGAAACAAGGCGCTGCGTGCCGAGGAACACGAACGCCGGGGACGAAGCGCCGCAGCACGCGCCGGGAAGGCGCTCGCGTATGCGATCGTAGGTGCGGCGCCCGGAGGACTCAAGCTTCGCGCCGGACGGAGGGTCTGGCACGAAGGAAACGTCTTCGATCTGCAATTGCGCGAGCTGGTTGCGCCACAGCTTGTTGGCGTCATCCCAGTATTCGGGAAAATTGCACGAAATGAGTTCGAGAGCGCAGACGAGAAGGGCGGCGGTGCAGGAAGCGTCGCCGCGCACGTCGCCTGGAAGCTGCCAGCGCATGAAATCTGGCACCCAGCCAAACGACGAGGACTGGCGGCGGACGAAATCGTACAGGGCCTTGGCGCGCGCGACGTAGATGTCGCGCGACAGGACGCGCCCAAGACGAGCGAGACCGATCGCGGTCGTGAGCGCGGCGTGGACGTCGCCGAAAAATTCCGACTTGCAGCCGAATGGATGCGAAACGGTAGTCGCGAAATTGCCAAGACCGGTCGCAAGATCGAGCGCAACCTCGTCGCCGGTCAGCTGCTGGTAGCGCATGATCGGGTCGATCAGCGACCAGATGCGCAGATTGGCGTCGGCGTAACCCGAGGCCAACTCCGGCACCAGACCGCGGCCGCGGACAACGATGTCCGCCGGGAAAGAATATGTCGGCGGCTCGACCGTGAGTATGCCGCCCGGGGCATAGAGGGCCTCGTGGCGGATTGTGAGACTGCGGAGACCGGCGACCATGCCGGCGGCGCGGGCCTTGGCAAGCGAATCGTCGGGATTTTTCTCGATGATTCGGGCGAGCGCGGAAAGGACCGGGCCGCATTCGCAAAGCGCGATCCATTCGCCTTCGGGACCTGACCACGGCCTGGGAGCGGGGAAACGCAGCCCGGTTGCTTCGTCCCAGCGGTCCGGGGCGAGAAGCAAAGTGCGGAGCGCGTCCTCCACGTCCGCCCCCTGGTCGGTTTCGAGGATTTCACGTGCGCATGAAATGCCTTCGAGCCACAAGGCGGCATTCACGGCATCGTCGGCGCGAAGGTGGTCGGCGCATGGCGTGGCCGACCATGGCTGAACGCAACCATAAGGCAGACAACCGAGATTCGGATCGACCATGTTCGTCAGGTAATGCAGAGAAAGCGAAACCTGGTGAAGAGGATCGAACTGACGGTAGGATGCAGGCTGGCGGCGGACGGCAGGCATGTTTCTTCGGTTAATAAAGGCGTGGGGAAATTTTGTCACAAAAGGTTCCAAAAAGCAAGACAAAACCTCTATGTCGCATAATATAGATTCTGTTTCGCGAAATGAATCGCAAGTAGGAGGATTCTCCTCCAATATCCCTGGTTGACCATTAATCAAGTGCAAAATGATTGACAGTAGGGCATATTTCGGGGAGAATCTGCGGACACATCCATGAAAAAACTTACCGCCATCGAAGACTTGCCTCCCGAGGAGGCAGAAGCCGTCAGTTCCGCCGTAACGATAGCGGACGAGGCCAAGGAAGAAGCGCCGCGGCAGGCGCCGACGTCCATCCCCGGTGGCGTCCGGCGCATCCGGAGCCACCACCACCGGCATCGGCGGTTCAGGATGGAAAAACTTGAGGAAATCCGCCATCGCGAGGACGTGCGCGCGCTTGCGTTCATCCTTCCGCTGATTCTGCTGGTGATTGGACTCGGGATATTTGGCGTGGCGTTCCGCAACAACGATCCGTCGCTGCGACCGGAGAAAATGCTGTCGCTGGCCTGGTGTCTCATGACAATTGGCGGAGGATGGCTGTTTCTTTCCACAGGACTCAACTCCTGGCAGTCCTGGAAGGAAGCGAAACTGCGCGACGCGGAGGAGAAAGCCGCCGGCGGCGACAGTTCGTCATCCGGCAGCAGGCGTCGCCGGCACCACCACCACTCATCGTCGAGTTCATCGGGAGAGCACCATCACCACGTACACCACGCGTACGAGGAATCCATCGCTCGGGCGCAGGCTGCCGCAACTGCGGCGGCGGCATCTGCCGCGGGCGCGGCGGAACCGTCGTCCAAGTCTGCGAACGCGCAGGTTGCGACATCGACCCAAACGAGATGAAGAGACGATCCGCCACAGCAGTTGCGATGCCCGCGTCGGCGGTTCTGTTCGTTAGGATCCAGGCCCCGCCGCTCTCGCGGAGAAAGCTCCGGGCAGTGCTTCCCTCCCTGCTGTCGACTCGCCTCCCCTTCCCTGTCGGCGACTGCGTGGCGCTTTACGGCGGACGGTCCGCAGACGGCTTCGTCCCGGCAAACGTGGTGCGCAAAGGCGATCTCTCCGCGTTTCTGGCCGCGCCCCGCTCCGGCTCCGGCGCTTCCGAACCCGAACGCGTTGTCGCTCCCGGTCCCGCGCTTTGGCGCTGGGCGTGCGCGATGCAGCCTCTTCCTGCGAACTCTGTGCGCGCAGTCGTGCATTTCGACAAAGGACGCGGCGAATCGCTCGTGGCCGCAGGCGTTGGCGACGAACTGCGTTCCGTGGTGCCGTTTCGCGGCGGCGCGGATGCAGCAGCGCTGAATCTGTCAGTCGCGCTTGCTGGAATCGGTGTGTCCGACCAGCCGCCGGCGCTAATGCTTACGGGATCCGGGGCCGACGAACTCCGGGTTGCGCTTCAGGGGGAAAACTTGGTCTCGATGGCGGTCCCGGATGCACCGGAAACGGCGCTCGACAGAGCGCTCGGCGGTCCTGGAATCGGCGATCTTGATTTTCGAGTCGGCGAATTCGCCGATTCGGGAGTGGCCGCCTCGGCGTTGCGCCCGTTGCGCGCGGCATCGATCGTCTTTTTCGCGGCGGCGGCTCTATGGGCCGTTGCTTCCGATCAATCGGCACGCGCGGCGGAAAGGGAGCTCGCGGACGTCAGGAGACAACGCGACGAGGCTCTTGAGACGCTGGCCGGACGCCGCCTCGCGACGCGCGGCGCATCCGCGCTGGCCGAAGCGAGCGAAGCTGCCCGGATGCGACGCGATCCCGCAGTGCCGGCCCCCGACGCAATCGCCTGGCTCCGCCCTGCCCTCTCGGCCGCGCGTTCCACAGGCGTGCGATTTTCGCATCTGGAACTGCGCGGAAACGCGCTTTCGGCGTCGGGAGAATCCCCCACCCCGGAAGCCGCGCGTGCATTCGCCGACGCCGCGGCCGCCGCGGGGCTTCGCACGAAGCTTGCGGAAGCGCCGGTCAGCGTTTCCGGTGATGGCGGCGGCTTCGCGTTTTACGTCCATCCGGGCACGGAGAACCAGGCGGAATGAACATGGCGGACGACATCTCTCGCTCCAGCGGCCCGATTGCGCGCAGCGCCGCGATCTGCGCGGCGACAATCGTGGCGGCGCTTGCGCTCGTCGCGCTGGCGGCGGCGCGTGGAACCGCCGCGGGAAAGGCCTCGGCGGCGGCGCGGGCCATCAAGGCGGAGCTGCAGGACGGCCAACTTGCAAAGGAACTTGCCGCAGAGCGCGAATACCGTGCGGCGCTTGGGGCCCTCGTTGCGGACGCGGCGGGGCGCAGTCCGCAAGAGCCAAGCGCCACGGCCGGATTTCGCCAGGTGCGCGATTCCGCGCTCCGCGTCGCCGAAGAGGAAGTTCCATTTGCGTCGCCCGACGCAACGGCATTCGTGGAATCGATCGAAGACGCGCTTTCCCGCGGCGGCGTCGCGGTGGCCGTTTCGGCGGACGCAATGCCCGGAGGCCGTCTGCGCGGAGTCCTGACGATTCGCCGCTTCTTTCTGCCTTGACGCCGTCTGACGCGCCAAGCATCTTTGACAACATCAACCTCAATCAACCTCACATCCAATGTTAGACTCGAAACAACTCAAGTTTCTTCGCGCGCTCTGCGAAACCCAGACTCCAAGCGGCCGCGAAATCGAAGGGCAGCGTCTGGTCGCAAAGTACGTCGAAGGCCATGCGGACGAAATCCACCTCGACCGGATGGGCAACCTCCACGCCGTCAAGAACCCTGGCGCGCCGTACCGCGTCATGATTGACGCGCACTGCGACGAAAACGGACTTCTCGTCCAGTACATCGACAAACGCGGATTTCTGTTCTTCACGCTTGTCGGCGGCGTCAACAAGCAGCTGCTGCCCGGCGAGCGCGTCCTTCTGATGGGCCCCAGGGGGCAGGTGCCGGGAGTGATCGGTCGCAAGGCGATCCACCTGATGAAACCGAAGGAGCGCGAAGCCGGAGTCGGAGAAATCGACGAACTCTGGATCGACATCGGAGCCAGTTCCAAGGCGGCGGCAGAGGCCGTGGCGCCCGTCGGTACATTCGGCACCGCCGACGCGCCTTTCCGCAGATTGTGCGGAACCAGGGCGAGCGCCCGTGCGTTTGACGACCGTTGCGGCGTATTCGTGGTCATGGACGCGCTGCGGCGACTTTCCGGGACGCGCCCGAAAGTTGCGCTGCATTTCGTGAGCGCCACGCAGGAAGAACTTGGACTGCTTGGCTCAAAAGTGGCCGCATACGGGATCGACCCGCATTTCGGAATTAGCGTGGACGTCACGTTCGCGACAGACGACCCGCAGGGGACGCCGAAATCCGTGGCTGAAATTTCGCTCGGCGGCGGTCCCGTGCTCGGAGTCGGGCCGAACTACGATCCCTCTGCCTGCGAACTGTTCCGGAGAACGGCGAAAAAATCCGGGATCCCGCTTCAAATCCAGCCGCGCAACCGCGGCAACGGGACCGACGGATTCGTCATGCGTCACACGCGCGCCGGAGTCCCGGTCGTCCAGCTCTCCATTCCGCTGCGGTACATGCACTCGTCGGTCGAGACAATCGACTTGGAGGACCTGGACAACTCGGCGCAGCTTCTTGCGGACGTGCTGAGTTCGCTGCCCGCCGAGCCGGAAATCGGATTCAAACTCTGAAACGAGACTCGTGGCTCCGCTGCTTTCAATAGTTGTTCCGACGCGGAACGAGGCGTCCAACATCGGCGCGTGTCTTTCCTGCCTTGCCGCCGCGATGGCGCGCGGGCAGGTGGAGACAATAGTCGTCGACAACCACTCCACCGACGACACCGCCGCAATCGCCGCCGCCGCCGGCGCACGCGTGTTCGAACAGGGACCGGAGCGAAGCGCGCAGCGCAATCGCGGCTGGCGCGAGGCGACCGCCCCGTGGGTGATTTTCCTCGACGCCGACATGCGCCTGCCAGAGGCGACGCTCGACGAAATCCTGCGCAGGACGGCCGCGCCAGGCGCGCCCGACGCGCTGTACGTCCGCGAGAAGCGAGTCGGCAACTCCTGGTGGATTCGCGTCCGCGACTTTGAACGTTCGTTCTACGACGGCACCTGCATAGACGCGCTGCGCATTTTCCGCAAAACACTCCTGGAAAAGACAGGCGGATACGACCAGGACCTCTCGGCTTTCGAGGACTGGGATCTTGACATCCAGTGCGCCGATGCCGGGGCCAAGACGGCTATCACGGACGGAGCGCTGCTTCACGACGAGGGCGCTTTCACGTGGCGGCGGCACCTGCGCAAAAAGGACTACTACTCAGGATTCGCCGACAGGTATGTCGCCAAATGGGGCGCCGGACATCCGGCGCTCAAGCGGCAGCTTGGAATGCGCTACCGGTTCTTCGGCGTCTTCGCCGAAAATGGAAAATGGCGGCGCGTTCTGCGCCATCCGCTGCTGTTCGCGTGCGTACTGCTTGACCGGTTTCTCGTGGGCGCGACATTTCTGCTTTCCCGCAAAAGACAACGGACTTCCGCTGAATTGAAATGACACTCTCTTCCGTTCTTGAGGCACTGATGCTCGTATGCTTCGGCGCGAGCTGGCCGTTCTCCATAGCAAAGACCCTGCGCACCAAGGTCGTCCGCGGGAAAAGCCCTGTGTTTCTGTCGCTGATAATGATCGGCTACGTCGCCGGCATCGGCAAGATGCTGGCGCTGTGGCGCGAAACCGGCGCCAAGGCCGCAGCCGACGGCGCACCTGCGCCTGGACTTCACTGGCTCTTCTGGTTCTACTTCGCGCTGCTCTGCCTCGTGTCGCTCGACGCCGCGCTCTACCTTCGCTACCGCAGGAATTCCTGACAGGCTGGCGATTCCCATTTCCGCCGCAGCCCTCCCTCGGTTCGCCGCTCCCTCCTCCCCAACCCGTCCACCTCATGCGCATAGCTGTAGGATACGTCCCGCTCGAATCGGATCTTGGAGTTCCGCTTCTTTCGCAGAACCGGCAGTTCCAGTGGTTCTCGCGTCCGACATTCGTCTATCCGATGGTGCCGGCGTCCGCGGCAACGCTTTTGAAAAAGCGCGGCCACGAAGTGCTCTGGCTCGACGGCATAGCGGAAGGCCTCACGCAGGAACGCTTCGACGAGCGCTTCACCGCATTTCGTCCGGACCTGTTCCTGCTGGAAACAAAAACGCCGGTGGTAAAGGCCACTTGGCGCAAAGTGGATCATCTCAAGGAGATTGCGCCGCAATGCCGCATTGTCCTATGCGGCGACCACGTGACGGCTATGCCTGAAGAGACGCTTGCGAATTCGCGAGCCGACTTCGCGCTTTGCGGGGGCGACTACGATTTCACCGTCGCCGAGCTGGCCGACGCGCTTGCGGCCGGCGCGGACACGGACGAGCGGCTAAAGGCGAATTTCCCCAAAGGGATCTGGTGGCGCGGCGCTAACGGGAAACCCGAAACCACGGGCCCATTCTGCAACCGGGAACACAATCTGGAGGAACTGCCGGAAATCGACCGCGACTTGACCCGCTGGGAACTTTACAGCCGCGCCAACGGGAACTTCCGTCGCCTGCCGGGCACGTACACGATGGCCGCGCGCGACTGCTGGTGGGGAAAATGCTCGTTCTGCTCCTGGACCACCCTCTACCCGGAATGGCGCCGGCGGACTCCGTCACAGATGCTGGACGAAATCCGGCATCTCGTAGAGCGGCGTGGCGCGAAGGAGATATTCGACGATTCCGGATGCTTCCCGACCGGCGCGTGGCTGCGCGAATTCTGCGAGGGAATGGTCGCCTCCGGGCTCGCCAGTCGCGTCACTCTCGGCTGCAACATGATTCCCGGAGCGCTTGACGCGGAGCAGTACCGGCTCATGGCGCGGGCGGGTTTCAAATTCGTCCTCTTCGGACTCGAAAGCGCGCAGCACGCAACCCTCGAACGCATCAACAAATGCCCGCTCGCCAAGAACGTCGAGGAATCCATGCGGCTTGCACACGAGGCCGGCCTGCGCCCGCACGTCACCTGCATGATCGGCTATCCCTGGGAAACGGCCGATGACGCCCGCCGCACGATCGCGCTCACCCGTTCGCTTTTCGACCGGGGTTGGATCGACACCCTGCAGGCAACCATCGTCATCCCCTACCCCGGCACACCGCTCTTCCGCGAGTGCCGCAAGAATGGCTGGCTTCGCACCGAGGACTGGGATCGCTACGACATGCGCGAGCCCGTGATGCGCTGCCCGATTCCCGACGACGAACTGCGCGCCCTGGTTCGCGGACTCTACGCCTCATTCGCGACGCCGCGTTTTGTCTGGCGCCAGCTGCGCTCCATACGCTCGCTTGCGGATGTCGCGTTTCTGGCGCGTGCAGCATTGCGCGTGTTCGGTCACCTGCTCGATTTTCGCGCCGCGCGAAAAAGCGGCGGAGCGTCATGACCGCGCGGCGTATATTGCGCGCGATACGACGCGCGCTTCTCGCGGCAGCGATTGCGTCCGCAGTGGCGTCGGTCGTCGCAGTCGCGGTGTCGTGGGCGCTCATCGAGCCTCCGCTGGCCGAAGCGGAAACGTTTCCCGCCGGGGTCGTGCTGCGAGATAGAGAAGGCGCCGTGATGCGCGTGTCACTAGGTCCGGGCGACACGGATTGCCGCCCCTGGTATGTCCCTTCGCGCGATGACTGGCTCGTCAAGGCCATGGTCGCCTCCGAGGACAAGCGCTTCTTTTCCCATGGTGGCGCCGACCTCCGCGCTTTGGCACGCGCCATCGCGCAGAATGTCTTTTTCGGCCGCCGCATTTCCGGCGCATCCACCATTACCGAGCAGACGACGCGGCTCATTACCCCGCATCCGCGCACCATGCGATGGAAATGGGTGGAGTTTGTGCAGGCGCTCAAGATGGAGCGCGCGCGCTCAAAGGACTGGATCCTCTCCCAGTATCTCAACCGCTCTCCCTTCGGCTCGAACCTTGTCGGCGCCGAAGCGGCGGCGCACGGCTGGTTTGGAAAGGATCCGCACGACCTGTCGCTAGGCGAGGCGGCGCTTCTGGCCGGAATCGTGCAGGCGCCGTCGCGTTTCCGCCCAGACCGATGGCTTGAACGTGCGCTCCGCCGCCGCGACTACGTCCTCACCCGCGTCGAGCAGCTAGGACTCGCGCCGCCTGACCGCGTGGCCGCGGCGCGCGCCGAAATCCCGCTGGTGCGACGCGATCCGCGTCCATTCCTCCATCCCCATTACTGCGACTGGGCTGCGGCGGAGCTGCTCCCGGCCGGCGCCGCCGATTTCACGACGCCGCTCGACCCGCAGGCGCAGACGCTGCTCGAAAGTGCCGTCCGCGAGCGCGCCGAGACACTTGGATGCTCCGCGGCGGCCGTGCTAGTCGACGTGCCAACTGGCGACGTCATCGCCCTCGCCTGTTCCGGCGACTACTTTGGGGCGCAAGACGGACAGGTTAACACCGCACTGGCTCTGCGCCACGCCGGATCGACGCTCAAGCCATTCGTGTTCGCGCGGGCGCTGCGCCGCGGACTGCTCGCCCCGACCGAAGCCCTTCCTGATTCTCCGGTTGAATTCGGCGCGTTTCGTCCAACAAATTCCGGAGACCGGCACCGCGGCGCGGTCAGGGCGGACGAGGCGCTGGTGCGTTCCCTCAACATTCCGTTTTTCCACGTCGCGCGGCGCCTCGGTCCTGTCGAAGCGCTTGCGGCGGTGCGCGAAGCCGGTTTTCCAAGCGTTGGCACCGACCCCAATGCCCACGGCCTCGGAATCGTCGTGGGCAACGCCCCAATCAGACTCGTCGATCTCGCCCGCGCCTACGCGAAGCTCGCAAGAGAGGCCTCTGACGGCGACGCGGCCGCTTGGATCGTGTCGGACATCCTTTCCGGGCCGGAACGCTCGATGGCTGCATTCGGGCATCGTGCCGACGGCGATCTTCCGCGCGCGGCCTGGAAAACGGGCACCTCCGCGGCCCGCCGCGATGCCTGGACCGCTCTCTGGACGCCCCAGCTTGCGCTTGCCGTATGGTGCGGGCACCAGTCAGGACGCTTCGGCGACGCCGCCATAACGGGCATCTCGGCCGCAGCTCCGTTCGCGTGGGGCATTTTCCGCGCACTTCGCCCCGATCCAACTTCCGCGCCCTGGTTTGCACCGATGCCGCAATCCGTCGAGGAGGCGCAGGTGTGCGAAGTCTCCGGGTTGCCGCCGTCGTCCGAATGCGCGGGCACCCGCACCGCGCCGCGCATTCGCGGAGTGACTCCATCGCGGCCCTGTTCGGTGTGCAGGCTTCGCCCCGATGGCACACGCGACTTCGTCTGGCCCCCGCCTTTCTCAAACACGGCACCCGAAAACGACTGAATGAACGCGAACACAAGAAACGAACGCGGCAGACAAGTCGCCGCCCCAGCCCTGTCGTCGCGCCGCATGTCGCCCGCCGCCGCTCACTGCGTAATCGTCGCAGGCATTGTTCTCGCGGCTGCGTTTGCTGTTCTCCTCCCCGCCGCCCCCGCTGCCAACGGCGACGTCACCGCCGCGCTGCCAAGTGGAGTCGTATGCGGGGAGGACGGCGTCTGCCGATTCGTCGGCCCAGCCCAGGCGGAATCGGGCGGCGCCGCGATCCGCGCGGGCGGCGTCGAATCAATGCAGATGGAGCGCTCGTGCATGGGAGCGCTTTCGCCTCGCGAATTCGTGGACTTTCTCGAAGGCACCGACCATCCGGCGAACGCCGCAGGGGCTCTTGCGCGGGCGCATTCCAGAGGCGGTGTGCTGCTGCTTGCGCTGGCATTGCTTGGCGGCGGATTTCTCCTGAATCTCTCGCCTTGCGTGCTGCCGCTTGTTCCGGTGAATCTGGCGCTGCTTGGAGCAGGTGTCACATCAGGGGGATCGAGGCGGCGTGGCGCGGCGAACGGCTTTTTCTACGGAGCCGGAATTGCCACGGCGTTCGGATCGCTTGGACTTGCGGCCGCGCGCGGCGGCGCGGCATTCGGAGCCTGGCACGGATCGCCATGGTTTCACGCCGCTCTGTTCGCTCTGTTCGCTTTTTTTTCGGCCGCGTCGGCTGACCTTGTGTCATTCGACCTTTCCGGATTGCGATCGCGGATACGCATTGGGAATCCAGGTGGTACGTCCGCCGGAAAGCCAGTCGGCTCGCGAAAAATGGCCGACGCCGCACGCGCGTTTGCCCTCGGCGCCGTTGCGGCGCTGCTGTCTGGGGCGTGCGTCGCGCCCGTGCTGGCCTCCACGCTGGTGCTAGCGGCCGATTTCTCCGCGGCGGGGCGGCCTGCACTCGGCGCGGCGCTTCCGTTCCTGCTTGGCATCGGCATGGCATTGCCGTGGCCGGCGCTGGGAGCGGGAATCGCGTTCCTCCCGCGCCCCGGCGACTGGATGCCGCGTCTGCGCCGTGGCTATGCTTTCGTATTCGCCGCCCTTGCAATCTGGCAGCTCGTCTCCATGGTGCGGCTGGCGCTGCCCGAACGCCAGGAGCGCGCCGGCCTGACTCTCGGCGGCGGCGATGGAGCCGCTACGTCGCGGCAAATTGAATGGCTGGTCGACGAGACGGCCGCCGTCGCCACCGCCCGCGCGCTGCAGGCGCCGCTGCTGCTCGATCTCGCCGCCGATTGGTGCCGCGAATGCGCTCGCTTCGACGCTGAAACGCTTCAAAATCCCGAAGTCGTTTCCGCAGTGGACGCGCTTGGCGCGATCCCGCTCCGCATCGACTGCTCCGACACATCCTCCCCGCAAGTGCGGCGGATTCTTGAAGCCACTGGCGCCCCAGGACTCCCCTTCTGCGCTATCTTCGTTCCCTGATTGCCGCCGCCTCAGTCCGCCGCCGCCAACGCGGCGGGAAGAAACTCGCGGATCTTCGCGGCGGTCATTGGGAATATGGTTGCCTCACCGATGCGCCGGAGCAGGATAAAATGTATGTCGGCCCCGAATTTCTTCTTGTCGGAGAGCATCGCCGCGGCGATGCTGTCCGGATCGGCGGCCTCGGGACCGATCGCGGCCGCGCCATCCGGCAGGGAAAACGCGCGCAGCAGCGCGGCGATGCGATTCGCGGAGCCTTTGGGCGTCACGCCAAGCGCCTCGCCGATGCGCACTGCCGCCACCGAGCCTGCCGCCACGGCCTCGCCATGCGAAACGACGCCGTAGCCCAGCGTCTTTTCGATTGCGTGGCCGACTGTGTGCCCGAAGTTCAGCAGCTTCCTCAGCGAGCCCTCGCGCTCGTCGCGCGAAACGATGTCGGCCTTCATTTCGGCGCATCGCCTTATGATCCTTGCGAAATCGGATTCGCCGGGCCCCCGCGTCGAAACGCCCTCAAGAAAGGAGAAGAAATCCGCGTCCAGTATGCAGCCGTACTTCACGACTTCCGCCATGCCTTGCGCGATTTCTGGTGCGGGCAACGTGCGCAGAAAGCGAGGATCGGCCACCACTGCGACAGGCTGATGGAATGCACCCGCCAGATTTTTTCCGGCTGGCAGGTCGATTGCGGTTTTTCCTCCGATTGACGAATCGACGAACGCCAGAAGCGATGTCGGCACCTGGATGACGGCTACGCCGCGAAGCCAGGTAGCGGCGGCGAAACCGGCCAGGTCGCCCACGACGCCGCCGCCAAGCGCGACCACCAGATCGGAGCGCGTGAGGCCCGCGCGGGAAAAAGCGTCCCAGAGCGAAACAAGGCCTTCGGGGGTCTTGCTCCGCTCGCCGGCGGGAATCACGTGCGTTGCTACGGCGAACCCTGCGTCGCGCAACGGTTTGACGGCGGCTTCGAGGTGAAGCGGCGCCACATTGGAATCAGTCACGACGCAGGCCGACCGACCGCGAACTGCTGCGGCGGCGATCGCGCCGAGTTTGCCGAGTGCGCCGGATTCGGCGACGATTGGGCAGACGCCGCCAGCCGTTCGAACGGCGATGTCCGTGCCGGAGACTTCTTCTCTCGTCATGTCTGGATTCCGCGCGCGTTCGCGCCTGATTGCGTTTGAATGCGGGCCACGCCGACCGGTGAGGCGGCGTCAGAATCCGCTGAAAAGTAGGGACGTGAACGTCGAAAGCGTGTTTGCTTCGCGCATGTCGTCCAGAAGCTCGCGGGCATCGGCGACGGTGCCGTTGACGTTGCGGTACAATTCGTCGTCGGACGACAGGAGTCGGCCAAGAGTCCCCTCCCCCGCCTCAAGGCGCGCGGAAATCGACTTCACGTTGGCGACCGCCTCTGAAATGTCGCGATAGACGGTATCGTCGGACGAAAGCAACCGTCCGAGAGTTCCCTCGCCGGCTTCCAGTCGCGCGGCGATCGACTTCAGGTCGGCGATCGCCGCCTTGGCGTCGGCCACCGCTTCGTCGAGATTGCGGTAGATGGTGTCGTCGGACGAAAGCAGCCGCCCGAGAGTTCCCTCGCCGGCGTCGAGCCGCGCCCCGATGTTCTTCAGATTTTCCGAGAACGCCCGGAGGTTGTCGAGAGCGTCGGTGTCGAGAAACTCGCGCACCTTGGCGACTGCCGCGGCGGCGTCTTCCATCAAGTCCGACGGGCGAAGTCCCTTGAGCACGGTGCCTTCCGGAACCACCGGAGCGGAAGGATCGCCTTCGCGGAGCATCAACTGGCGCCCGCCGAGAATCGACGTCGCCACGACGGTTATTTCGTAGCCCTCGTGGAACTCGACAGGCGCTTCGAGCTTGGCCTTCACGTGGACGCCATCCTTGTCGTAGAAGACGTCCGAAACCGCGCCGACGGTGGTGCCCTTGGCTATTACGGGGTCGTTGCGGCGCAGGCCCATTGCGTCCGGCAGCACCGTTTCGAGCTGGAACACGTCCTTGCGAAAAAGGCTTTTCCCGGAAATGGCGATGGTGAACACCGCAAGACCGGTGAAAACAATCGCGACGAACGCGCCCACTGCAAGTTCGATCGCGGTTTCGCTTCTGCCGGATTTGGACATGGCTTTTGGCGTATTGCGTTGTTGCGGTGACTGCGCCGCCGGTGGCGGCTACTGCTGAACGGTCGGAGCGGCGGCCCCGGAGTTGACGTTCTGGGCGCGCACCTTGATGTGCAGCTCCCGGAGCTGTTTCTCCGAAACCGGGTGCGGGCTGTTCATCATCGGCTCCTGGGCCTTCTGGTTCATCGGGAACGCGATGACTTCGCGGATGTTCTCCGAACCTGTCAGAAGCATTACCATGCGATCGACTCCCGGCGCGACGCCCGCGTGAGGCGGGGCGCCGTATTTGAAGGCGTTGGCGAGCGCCGGGAAGCGGTCGTAGACTTCCTGCGCCGGATAGCCGCACAGCTCGAACGCCTTCAGCATCACGTCGGTGCGGTGGTTGCGCACCGCGCCGCTTGAAAGCTCGATGCCGTTGCACACGATGTCGTACTGATAGGCGACGATGTCCAGCGGATTCTTGTTCACAAGCGCGTCCATGCCGCCCTGCGGCATCGAGAACGGATTGTGGGAGAAGATCAGGGCTCCGGTTTCCTCGTCGGTCTCGAAGAACGGAAAATCGACAATCCAGCAGAAGCGGTAGGCGTTTTTCTCGACGAGGTCCATCGTTTCGGCTATGTCGGTGCGCACGAGACCGGACAGGCGGTGGCATTCGGCGACCGGCGCGGCCATGAAGAAGAGCGCGTCGCCCTTTTCCATTCCGGCAAGCGCCTTCATTTCCTCAAGCTGCTCCGGCGTGAGGAACTTCGCGATGGGGCCCTTGAGTTCACCGGCATCGGTCCAGGTGATGTAGCCCAGCCCCTTGCCGCCGTTGGCCTTGACGTTTGCCTCGCGCTTGTCGAACCAAGTGCGAGACTGCTTCACTGCGCCCTTGACGAGCAGTCCCTTGACGAGACCGCCCTTCTCGACGGTCGACGAAAACGCCTTGAAGCCGGCCTTGGCGAAGAATGCGCTCATGTCGATCCACTGGAGTGGATTGCGCAGGTCCGGCTTGTCGGAGCCGTACTTCATCATCGCCTCGCGGTACGGAATGCGCACGAACGGCGCACCGTCCACCTTCGCCCCGTCCGGTGCGAACTCGCGGAACGTCGCCGGAATCACATCCTCCATCACCGCGAAGACGTCCTCCTGCGTGGCGTAGCTCATTTCCATGTCGAGCTGGTAGAACTCGCCCGGAGAGCGGTCGGCGCGGGCGTCTTCGTCGCGGAAGCACGGCGCTATCTGGAAGTAGCGGTCGAATCCTGCAACCATGAGAAGCTGTTTGTAGATCTGCGGCGCCTGCGGCAGCGCGTAGAACTCCCCTGGATGGATGCGGCTCGGAACGAGAAAATCGCGCGCGCCTTCCGGGGAGGAGGACGTGAGGATCGGCGTCTGGTATTCGCGGAAGCCAAGGTCCTCCATGCGCCGCCGGAGGAATGAGATCACCTTGGAGCGCAACACGATGTTCCTGTGGAGCGATTCGCGGCGCAGGTCGAGGTAGCGGTACTTGAGGCGGAGATCCTCGCCGCCCACGTCGCTTCCGTCCCCGGCCAGGTAGATCGGCGTCTGTTCGGCGGCGCTTTCGACGACGAATTCGTCCGCCACCAGTTCGACGGCGCCGGTGTCGATGTCGGGATTGACCTCGCTTTCGCCGCGGGCGACCACCTTCCCGGTCACGGTCACGACGCTTTCGAGCTTGAGGTCGGTCGCCACCTGGAAGAACGGGCGACTTGGATGGACCACGACCTGGGTGCGGCCGTAATGGTCGCGCAAATCGATGAAAAGGATGCCGCCGTGGTCGCGCTTGTGGAACACCCAGCCGGAAAGGCGGGCGGTCGCGCCGGCGTCAGCGACGCGGAGCTGGTTGCAGTTGTGTGTGCGGTAGGGATGCATGGTGTCGATTAGTCGCCGTTTTTGTGTGGAAATCCGGAAATTCAACGAAAGCGTTTAGGTAAATCGCGGGACGGAGGATACCCCTTTTCGTCCCATTTCGCAACGCCCCTTCGATATTTTCTCATGGCGAGCGCATGAAATATTTGGCGCGACACCCATTGCGGGGTTGTCGCGCAAAAATTTCATGCGTTCGCAAACCTCAAACTCAATCTTAAACTCAACTTCAACCCCTTGAGAGCCGCAATCTTGCTGTCGACCATGGGGCCGTCGACGCTCCGAGCCGCCTGGCCCGGGTTTTCGCTGCGGAGTTTCGCGCGGCCCCCGCCGCTGCGGCAACTGCCGCAACAGCGCAGGAGAAGACGGCGACAAGACGACGAACGCTTCCAAGCATGGCACAAGTGATGTCCGATGACATCCCTAACTCTTTCGCGGCCTACGGACTCCTTGAATGTGAAAGTCTTGGATTTCCAGTCGTGGACAGTATTGATGACGAAAATGCCGGGCAGAAACTCGAAAATGACGCAACCAGGCGCCCGTCGCTGTCGCGGTAGTGGCGAAGCGTGGTGGTAACAGGCGCGTTTGGCACAAGCGGATCGGTGTCCGCAAGAGATTCATCGAAATCGGAAATGCCGTCACCGTCGGTATCGGGAAGCAGAGGATTCAAGCTAGAGGAAAATTCCTCAGTGTCTGACAGCCCATCCATGTCGGTGTCCGGATTGCAAGCCGAGGTCCCCGAAACCAGGCCTTCAAAAGCGTCGGACAACCCGTCTCCGTCGGTGTCGAGTTTCGTTCCAAGGCGGAAGAACGCGGAGGCGCTGTTCGTGTCGATCTCGACAGAGACCTCTACCGGAGGAAAAAGAGCTGGAACTGTCTCCGACAGGATCCATGGGCCATCGAGCGTCGGCGAAGAAAACACGTCAAGCGCAACTTCCGGCAACGGCTCGTCCTGCGGCCAGACCGCTTCAAAAAGAACAGTGTTCGAGGAAACTGAGATCGAGGAAAACCGCAAATCCGCAGATGCGGGAGGCGAACAAGATTCTGTGTCGCCGAAAAGTCCCTGACCGCGCGACGAGGATGACCACGAACTCAATGGGCGAAGATTCCCGATCCCGCCGTCACTTTTGCTGCCGCCAATCGCGACTGCCACGATCACGGACAGGAGAGCGGCGGCGTGAATCGCCGGGGACTGACGCCGGAATCGCCGCAACGCGATTCCAACTGATCGGCTGCGCAACAGAAATCCAAATCCGACAAAGACCCAGATGCAGGAAATACTAATGGACACGAGTGTTGTTTTCATTTCTCTGATTGTCGTTCAATTCAAATTGATTCTACGAACCAGTGAATCCAGATGAATCCCATAAAGAGAAGCATTCCGAACGAAAACAATAAAATAGGTGTCAATAGAAATGAAATTGTCAAATCGGTCCATGGAGTACGAGTCAATCCAATAAGCCGTGAAGGCAGAAAACCATGTAAAACCAGAATAGCCAAAATGAATCCGGAACACATCGTCAGTCTTCCGTAGGCAACCCAATTCATGCATATTGACCCGATTTCCCCGCCACTAGCGGCGACAAAGGTAAAAACCGCGCATGGGACGGTCGCGCTAACAACTGTCGCGACAATTGAAAATGCCAACGCAATCCGTTTCATCTTGTAGGTGAAATTCTTTCTGTTGAAGGAATGAAAACAGGTCTGACTTCCGTTCCGTCGCTTTCATAAATGGCGAATTTTCTAACCGCCACGGGGAAGAAGAACCGAACGCGTCCATTCGTTGTCTCGAATGATCTGGCCCCAATTCCATTTATTTCACGCAAAGTACTTGCAGCGCTCAAATTTGCGTCTCCGATGATTTTGTTTGCCAAAAAGGCGAGTTTGTCTTTTCGTGATTGTGTCAACCAGATGTCTGGATTCGCCGCATTTACCATCAGTGCGAATTCAACAAGTGAAAACATCATCACTATTGCCGACCAACAGCAGATGGTCAAAAACAACTCCCATTCCCAAAGTCCGAGTTTTGAATGGTTTACATTTTGTTTAATGTTGAATTTCATCACAACCCTTCCAAATAATCAACTGTTCCGTCAAAGAAACCTTTGTCAAGAGCTGGTTGACTTTCGTTATCCCAAAAATCTTCTTGTCTGTCAGTCAAGCCTAGGCGCCAAAGCGTCCATCCGATTGCTGAATACCCTATTCCACCCAGATGTACACCGAGCGAAACAAGATAGTTGTGCGAAAAACCAGCATAATAACCAGCAAGATAATTGCCCGCTTCTGCTGGAGACATTATTCCATGGTCTGCAACATAATATGCTGCTATTTTTGAATTTTGTTTCAAATCCATACTATATGGATTGCTTTTACCGCCATGAAACATCAAGCCCCCATGAAAAAGATGAAATTGACCTTTCCATCCCGCGAATAGTGTATTCTGGTTCGCCGGTCTTGGGATTTGATTGATGTAATCCCTAATTTGTTTACGATACTCTGCCAAGTCATCAGTAGGGCACAGGCCCAGCGGGTCGATGTAGGAGAGCGGGTCGTTGTTGGCGTAGGCGTAGAGGTTGAGGCCTCCGGCGGGGCCGAGTGGATCGGGAGAGAGGAATCGGCGGATGGCCGGACTGTAGAGGCGGTTTGCCGTGAGGTGGAGCGCCGCGAACGGCGCGACGGAGCCGTCAGGCGGTGCTCCCGATGCGGCGGACGCGGTTGGAAACGCGGAGCGGACGCCCCATGCTCCAAGCCACGCGAATGGCGTGGGGTTGGTGCCGGCGCGGCCCCAATTTTCGCCGAAGGGGCTGTATGCCGCCTGGTGCAGGATTTCTCCTGTGGCGGAGTCGGTCAGCGCCACGACGGAACCTTGGAAGTCCGTATGCGCGAGCGTGAGCGAGCCGGTGGCGGCGTCGATGAAGCCAAGCAGTCTGTCTTCGGCCCAGATGTACGCGCGGAGGACGCCGCCCGTTGCGTCGCATTCCAATACCGGGCGTCGCAGGGGGTCTGCTGGATCGGGGATCCATAAGCGCGCATTCGACGTGCCATCTGGTGCCGATGTTTCTGTGCGAACGACGGTGCCGAATGCGTCGCGAAGGAACGTTTCCGTTGTGCCGGTTGAGTCCGAAATCGAACGAGGCAGTCCGAATACGTCGTGGGTGGCGGCCAAGTGGTTGGTTCCTGCGACGGTGACAAGCGAGAGCGCGCCCGCGCCGTCGTGCTGGAACTCGACGCTCCGCAGAGCGCTTCCGAAACCGTCGCGGAGCGTTCCCGCCGTCGGGCGGTCGGCGGCGTCGAATTCCAGCTCAAGCCGGAATGTCTCCTGTGGCGTGGGAACTGCCCCCGCTGTGACGCATTCTTCTTCGCATTCTCCGGCGGCGTTGCGCGAAAGAGTCCGCGCCTGGGCGTTTGCGGCGCTCCACGCGCTCACGCGGCCGCACAGGTCGTATGTGGTCTTGTCGATCGCACCGCCGGGATGACGAATCGCCGTGCGGCGGCCCAGCGCGTCGCGCGAGAAATTCCACGTGTGGCCGAAAGAGTCCGAGAGCGAGACGAGGTTGCCGTCAATGTCGTAGGAGCGGGCGATTGAAAATCCGGGAGTGTAGGTGCTGTTGGTTATGGCACCGGCGGCGTCCCGGCCATACGCGAACGAACAGACCGGGCCGTTGTTCGGAATCGCCATAGATGCGGCGGCAAGGCGGCCTGCGCCATCGTAGGAAAATGTCTGGCGGGCGTTTCCGTTCGAGGCGACGACGACGTTGCCGGCGCAATCGCGGGAAATTGATGCAAGCACGTTGGTGCCGCCTTCGGAGATTTCAAGAATGCGCCCGAATGCGTCGCGGGAAAAATCGAGGCGCACCCCGCGTCCGTCGGTGCGTGACGAGAGTCCCAGCGGCGACCACGATGCGGAAAAGACCCGCGCTGAGACGGCGTTCGTGGCGGCGACGGCGCGGCCTAGCGCGTCAAGGGCGACGCTCCAGACATGTCCTTCCGCGTTGGTGATGGCGACGAGATTGTCGAGGGCGTCGTATCCGAACGACTCCGCTGCGCCGGACGGGCGAATCGACTGCACCATGCGGCCGAGCGCGTCGTGGCGCGCGGCGCTGTGGCGGCGAATGGGATCGAGCGTATCCGTGACGCGGCCGAGCGCGTCGCGCGCGAAGTCGGTTTCACCGCCGAGAGGATCCACCGCAAGAACGATGCGGCCATTTGCGTCGCGCGCGACGCTGGAAACCGCGCCCGATGCGTTTGTGATGGCGGAAATACGGCCGAGCGCGTCGTATCCGAACGACGCCGTTGCGCCGGATGGACGCGTTGCGGCGGCGAGCGAGCCGTCTGCGTTCCAAGAGAAAGTGGCGGTCCGGCCGAGCGGGTCCGTGATGGTGGAGAGATTCCCGTCGTGGCCGTATGTCAGACGAGTCTGCGCGCCGGTGGCGTCGGTCGCGTTCGTGACTCGGCCAAGAGCGTCGTATGCCCAGCGTCTGACGTGGCCGAGCGCGTCGGTGCAGCCAACCAGATTCCCGGCGTTGTCCCATGCATACGATTCGGAAACACCATGCCCCGGGAGCGCGACGCCGAATGTCGTGCGCGCGACTGGGAGACCGCATGAAGAGTGCGTCCATTCGTCGCGGCGGAGGACGGTGCCGGAGGAATCGAGTAGCGATTGCGCCGACAAAAGTCCCGCTGCGGTCCATTCGTTCGAAATCATGGTGCCGTCGGGAAGAGCGGCCGCGGTCTGGCGGTCGCACGAGTCGTAGGCGAAACGCGCCACGTAACCAAGCGCGTTCGTGACGGCGACAGCGCGCCCTGTTTCGTCGCGGGCGAGCGCAGTTTCGCGGACGAGAGTTTCGTCGGCGGCGGCATCGCGGATGCGAATCAAGTCGCCAGATTCGTCGTAGGCAATGCGGGTCTCCGTGCCGAGGGCGTCGGTTGCGCACACGATGCGTCCGGAGGCGTCGCGCTCGAAACGCGTTGTCGCACCAAGCGCGTCGGTGCGGGAAAGAGCGCGTCCACTGTCGTCGAAGCGGAACGTCTCCCGCGCGCCGTCAGGACCTTCGCTCCAAGCGCCGCGTCCGGCGTATCCGAAGCGCCACGCGCCACCAGTCGCGGAAACCTGGTTCGTGACGCGCCCCTGCGAGTCGAAGGCGTTGCGCAGCAGCAACGCTCCCGTCGTCGAGCGTTTTTCCGCGATCGCGCCGACATCCGGATCGATTGAGATCGGCCATGACCGCCCCGTGGCGTCGGTGACGTTCGTGATGCAGCTAAAGTCGTCGTATGCGTATACGACGCTCCGCCCGGCGCTGTCGGACACGGAGGAAATTCGCCCTGCGGTGTCGCGTGCGACGTCGAAGGCGAATCCGAAGGGCGATTCCACGCGGGAGATTCGCCCGGAGGCGTCGCGGATGACCGAAGTTTCGTTGCTGGATTTGTCGCGGATTGCGCGGAGCCGACCTGCTGAATCGAAGAGCCAGGTGTCGCCGTGACGGCATTCCAGCGCGAACCCTCCGGTGGACGGGGTGCTGGAAAGCGCCACCGTGACGCCGGGATATGGCGCGAACGATCCGTCAGGCATGGCAGTGAAGCGCAGCGTGGATGCGCCAGTGCGCACGAGCGCCGCGCCTCCGGCGAGGCGGCGCGTCCACCAGTCGGCGACAAGCCCGGCGGCGAGACGCCGCCGGGCGGTTTCCCCGGGCGGCAGGTTCGTCGAAGACTTCACAAGCGCGTCAGCCGCCGCCATCGCGACAAGCGTCGGAGCGGCGGCGGCCACCGAGCCGCCGCCGAAGGCCGCGCCGGGATCTGTGCCGAAGGAGACGCTTGCCTCGAATGGGTGGAACCAACCGCGCCCGAGGTCGCCGCCGGAAAATCGCGCCCGGCTGTCGTACGAGCGCGTCCACAAGAGATCGGGCAGCGTCAAGTCCGTGGCCGAATCAAGTAGCGCGCCGGACGCCAGATCCACCGGATCGGCGGCTGTCGTCGCCGCGACGGCGGAGTCGGGGCTGGCGGATGAAAGTGGAAAATCGTCCGGCGACACAGTTTCAAATCCGCCGCGAATGCCGGAATATCCGCCGTTGTATCCGCCGGAGATGCGCATGGTTGTTTGCCATGCCGTGGCGCTTTTTTGTCCGAATAGCAGATATCCTCGGCCGGACCACGAGCCTAGTCCATGTGGTGCCGATTCGGGCGCAAGCACGAATTTCCCGGAGGCCAGGCTGTTGGAGATTTCCGTGCGATCGCTTTCGGGATATCCCTGAAGCATGGAAAGCGCGGCGGGGACTGCCGCCTGCTCCAAATCCGGCCCGAACGCGACTGTGCGGGAGCCGGATGCATTCGCCAATGCAAGAATCCGAGCGGTTGACACCGCTCCAGTCGGGCTTGTTCCCTGAAACTGCTCTAGGACGGAATGCTCCAGGGCGCTCGCGAAGAAATGGCTGCAATCCAGTTGCGACGGATCGCCGTCGGTCGGGGTCATGCCAATGGGCATGTCGACAAACGGAGAGGTGGTAACTCCCGAAAATCCCAACTGGTAAAGCCGCAGACGATGCGTCCCCGTCACCGCGTCAAGCATCCGAAGCGCATTTCCAGTTTGCTGCATCCAGACGGCTCCCGCAAGGCGAGAAGCGGAGGCGTTGCGCTCAAAATCCGATGCGGAGGAACGCCAAGACTCCGAAGCTTTCAAGAAACATTCGGACACCAGGCCGTCGCGGGACGCGGAGTCGAACCCGACGGCCAGCGAGTGGACGCAATTCGTCCCGGCCGTCAAGGTGCCAGTCGCGGAACTGAAATATCGTGGATGGCGAACGGTGAGAGAATACTGGCGCGAAGTGGCCGCCATCGCATTCGTTTCGGAAGACAGGATCTCTCCGTTGCGAACTATTGCCGCGCGAAGCGTTCCCGGAGCGTCGCCGGAATGCGCGGCGAATCGCACGTCGATTGCGTCGGTGCCGATGGAGTCGAGAAAGACATGAATTTCCGCGCCTGCACCAACAATCAACGAGACCGACGACCGGAAACTCTCGAAGAAAGTGTCTGGTTGGGTTTGGACGGACACCGGAGTTCCGACTATCTCGCCGGGAAAACACGAATCGCCGTCCACAAACGGAATGGTCTTGGGGCCCGAAACGTAATTGGCGCAAGGCGCGGACGCGCCGCCCCATGCGTGGCACAAGGAAATGACTCCGGAGCCAAGCAGCGATTCGAGCGAAGACGAATCAAGCGCGGCGCAACCATGTTCGTTCGTCGTGCCACAGACGGCGGAGAGAATCGAGGTAAGCGAAAGCCCGGAGTCCGCCAGCACGTCGCGAGTCCGTGCCGGAAGCGACGGCTTGAACGCCGGATCTAGATCGACGGTGACAAGATTTCGCGTTTCGTCGTCGGGGATGGAAAGCCTCACCCAGAAGCGCTCCACGCCGACGTGTAGAATCTGACCAATCCAGTTCCAGGCGTATTTCACGCCGCCCAGAGATAGTTGGGAACCGACTTGTACTTGGGTGTTCGTGTCATCGTCGAAAACCTCCGTACCCAGCCACGACGCGACATTGCAGGGATGCGCGCCATCGTAATTCCGAAACGGAAACCTGACGCCGGAGAGAAGCGTTTTGTCTTCGTCGCGGACGGCCGGGAGATACATGATCGTCGCGTCGTCGTGACCGCTGGCGCGAAGAAGCGACCACAGCAGGAGCGCCTGGTCGGCGTCGCCGCCGGCGCGGTCGAGAAGCGTCCGGTCCGCTCCACGCGAAAAACCGCGATACGGGACGAACGCGATTTCGTCGCGAACGAAGCGGAAGCATTTGCGCCAGTCGAAGTCGAGAGAGCGCGCGAGGTCCGTGATGCGCTCGGAAGGTTCGGAGAGAAGACTAGCAGCGATGCCGGAAGAGATAGCAGAGGAGCGTATCTGAGGCGACTGGGAAGCCGCGCCGCCGGAAAGACGATTTGCGCTTCCGCTTGCCGCTACATCCGCAGTTCCGGCGAGCAGCACCTCGGTCGGCGGCGCGTCGGCCATCGCCCAGCCGCCGGAATCCGCGCGCAAATTGCCGTCAGCCCCCGCCGCCGCGACAAACGCCGCAGCGGCGGGGGAAAAGACGGCGACAATCCGACGAATGATTCCAAACATGGCCGAAATGATACCGGACCGCGCGCCACTTGGCAATACGTAATCGTCGGTCGCATTATGGCCGACGCATAAAAAAAACACGTTTGCGCCGCCGACGGCGTGAAAACGGTTTTTATGCGTCGGTCCTTGTCGAAAACTCTTTTTCGTTGCATTTTGAAGCCCGAGGTGCGATAATCCGCGCCAATTCCGAAGGATGCGAATTCCGAAATCCGGCAGTCCGGAGGGAATTACACAAGAATCTGCAAACGCCAACACAAAAACAATTCGGGACAACGCCATGCAATACGACACCGCACTCTGCATCGCCAGCGCAATCGCCGTGGTCGGCACAAGCGCCCTTGGCTCTGCCATCGGGATTGGCAAGGCCGCCTGCGCCACGATCGGCGCCTGGAAAAAATGCTACGCCCAGGAAAAGCCCGCGCCCTACACGCTTTTCACATTCGTTGGCGCCCCTCTCACGCAGACGCTTTACGGCATGATTCTGATGTCGATGCTCCTGAACGTCGCCAAGAATCCCATCCCGGGCGCCGGAATCGCGGCTCTCGTGATAGCGTTTGCGGCCGGTGCCGGCATTTGCGCTTCGGCGATATTCCAGGGGCAGGCCGCCGCGGCCGGCGCAGACGCCCAGGCCGAGACCGGCAAGGGCTTCACGAACTACCTCGCGGCCATCGGCGTCATCGAGACGGTCGCGATTTTCGTGATGGTGTTCGCCATTTTCGGCATTCTCGGCCTTGGTGCCGAGGAAGCGGCAGACGCCGCCCAGACCGCGGTCGAGACAGCCGCCGTCACACCTGCCGCGTAAGTTCCGCCATCTCGCCCCCCACGCTCCACCACACTCGGGTGGACAATCGCAAAGCCGGTCGCGCTCAATGCCGCGACCGGCTTTTTCGTATTTCCGCTGCACGACATCCCCCGGAGGCGGAATCAAATCGCCGCGCGACGCGCAGGATTGAGCTCTCTCTCGTCAGCGCCGACGTTCCCGGGTCCAGACGACGAATCCGCGAATCGAAACGGACTTGTCGTGGGCGAGTCCCGCCGCCCGGAGGAATTCGCGCCGAGAGCCGTCGGGATCTGAAATGTCGTACTTTACGGAAAACACGGCGACATCCGGGGCCGCGACGGTTTCCGTCTCCAGCTCCGATGTTTTCGGGAAAAGTGAAATTCCGGACGCGTCGCTTCCGCGTACCGCAGGCGCCCCGCCCTGCCCCACCCCGGTGCAGGCATCCGGAGAGTCCAGCAGTTCTCCGGGATAGTACTCGAACGTCCACTTGTCGCCACCCCACCAGACGCGGGCGCCGTTGATCGCGGCGGCCCTGGCGAACGCCGCCGCCGAACGGTCGTCGTCGCGACTGTGGCGGGGATTGAAACGCTGCGACAGCGCCGAAACGCACCATACCGCGCACAGGACCGCGACGGCGATTCGCCGACGCGAGAATCCCGCCCCCCATATCTCGTCCGCCGCGTACGCCAGAGCCAGCAGGAGCGGCGGCAAAGACGGAATCAGATGACGAGCCAGTATCCGCAAGTCCGAAATCACGCCGCCAGCGACAAGCATCGCAACGGAAATGGCGGTGCAGACGAAGAGCGGTGAGCGGAGAGCTGCGCCGATCCGCCGCATTGGAGAATCTCCGCGCACGCGAACGGAGCAAATCCAGGCGCTTGCATACGCCAGCCATGCGGCGGCGAACACGCCAAGCGGAAGCGCAAATCCGCGCAGCGCGCGAAGCGGTTCCGGGCCGCGCAGGACGTCGCGCGCCGGCCCCAGCCCAGCCGCGCCGGTCAGCTCGTATGCGCAATGCCCGAGAGTGAGCAAATTCGTCGAATAGGCATGAGTTCCGCGAAATCCCGCCAGCAGAGTCCAGACGTAGTACGCGAGAAGCGCCGCCAGCGCGGCGCCTGCCAGAGGAACCGCAACCGGATTGCGCCGCAATGCTCCGCACAACGATCCGTTTCGGGCGTCGCGGGCGGCACGCCATGCAAGGAACAGGCATGGACAAGCCGAAAAAACGGCGCCCGTCAAGCTGGTTGCGGCGAGCAGAACGCAGCCGCAGAGCGCAGTCCGCACATCGTGGGCGCCAAGAGATCCGTCACGCGGCGCTCCGGCGAGACCGGCCGCGACGAGCGCCCCTCCGGACGCGAGCATGACATACGGGCGGGCCTCGTCGAGATAAAACGCGACCGCAGGGGACAGCGCGAAAAAAAGGCACCAGAACATGCGGACGCGGCGCGGAACGCCACGAGCACTCCGCAGCATAGCAAATACGGCCAGCGCGAAGAAAACAAGATTGAAGCGCCGAAGAACTAGTTCAGAACCTCCGAAAACCTTTTCCCACAGCCAAAGCGCGGCCATGTAAAGCGGCATCTGGACGTCAGAGCCGCCAGTCAGCAGGAGCTCGGAGCGAAACTCGCCGAAAGTGGCGCAAACCGCCTTTGCGGCGCTCCGTACCTCGTCAAGCCAAAACGACCTGGAAGACGGAAACGCCGCGGCCCATGCGAAAAGGGCCGCGACAAAGACAAACGTGAAAAACGGGCGCCGGAAGAGGCGCGGCATGGCCGTTAGGCGAAAAGGGCCGCCTCGTCGAGAAGCTTCCAGCCAGCGGCGGAAAGCGCGGCGACAGCCTTCTCCGTGTCGTCAAACCGGAACACCAGGCGCGCTGACGTGCCGCGCGCGACGGCAAAGGCGTACATGTACTCGACGCTCAAGCCCGCGGCATCGACGGTTTCCAGGATTTTTGCGAGAACGCCCGGCTCGTCCGGCGCGGCGACTGCCACGACCTCGCGGACGTTCGATCCGAACCCGGCGCCCCTGAGAATGTCGCGGGCCTTTTCCCAGCGATCCACGAGGAGGCGGACTATGCCGAACTCCGATGTGTCGGCGAGCGACAGCGACGCGATGTTGACTCCGCCCTCGGTCAGCGCCCTGCAAATCGCGGAGAGGCGCCCGGGCTTGTTTTCGAGGAAAAGAGAAATCTGGTGAATTGTCATGACTTTTGGCCCTTTCGTGCGGTGCGGGGCGATGATACCATCATGAGCTCCCGAAAAAAAGCCCCCCCCTGTTGGCCATGACCGCATTTTTTTGAAGTCCGACGCAGCCATTGCCGTCAGATCGTCGAAAAAACGACGCCGCTTCTTGCGCGGCATCCGGGATTGTGGTACCCTTTTTGCCGTTCCGCGTGGCGGAACGATAACAGATAAATCCCATGGAAGAAACGAAACTACCGGCGTCGGATTGCGGGAAGCTGCTTCGCGTGCAGGACTTGCGCAAATCGTTCGGGGAAACCGAAGTGCTTCACGGCGTCTCGTTTTCGCTGGCGCGCGGGGAAGTCCTGGCCATCATAGGACCCTCTGGCGGAGGCAAATCGACGCTGTTGCGCTGCGTGGTCGGGCTGGAACCCGTTTCGTCGGGTTCGATCTCGGTGGGCGGGGACTGTCTCGTGCGCGACGGAAAATACGCGCCGCTCGCCGTGCGGCGCAAGATCGGGCTTCGCATCGGGCTGGTGTTCCAGAACTTCAACCTGTTCCCGCATTTCTCGGTCCTTCGCAACGTGACCGAAGCGCAGCGCGTCGTACTCGGACGTTCGCGTGACGAAGCCGTCGCCCACGCGACGGCTCTGCTTGGCAAGATGGGACTTGCGGAAAAGGCGAATGCGTATCCCTGGGAACTTTCGGGTGGCCAGCAGCAGCGCGTCTCGATAGCGCGCGCCCTGGCGCTGGATCCAGAAGTCCTTTTCTTTGACGAGCCGACGTCCGCGCTCGACCCCGAACTGACCGGGGAGATACTCAAGGTCATCCGCGGCCTGGCCGACGAACGCATGACCATGGTCATCGTGACGCACGAAATGTCCTTCGCGCGCGACGTTTCCGACCGCGTCATATTTCTCGACGGCGGAACCGTCGCCGAAGAAGGTCCCTCCAGAGAGGTCATCTGCCATCCGCGAAACGAGCGGACGCGGGCCTTCCTTTCCCGTTTCCAATCATGACGAAAACCATTGAAAACTGACCAGCCCATGAACGGAGCCCCCGGCTTCATACGCATTGCATCGTGCGTTCCGCGCCTTCGCGTGGCCGATCCCGAATGGAACGCGGAGCAGATTCTGGAACTGTACGCCAAGGCCGAAGAGGCCGGCGCGGCCGTAGCCGTGTTTCCCGAACTCTCGGTGACCGGCTACACATGCGGCGATCTCTTCGGCACCAAGTCGCTGCTGGATGCGGCCGGGAACGCGCTCGCGACGCTCGCGGCTGCGACGGCTGGCCGGCGATGCATCCTCGTCGTGGGCACGCCGGTGCGCGTCGGAGCCCGTCTGTTCGACGCGGCGGCGGTGCTTGCCGACGGCCGCGCGATAGGTTTTCCATTCAAGTCCTTCCTGCCCGAATACCGCGAATTCTACGAAAAGCGGCATTTCCGGCCGGCCCGCGAATTCGACGGCGAAACGGTGCGTTTCGGCGGATTCGACGTGCCCGCCGGGGCGTCGCTGGTGTTTCGCTGCCGCGACGACGGAAATGGCGGCGGGGAATTCCGCTTCGGAGTGGAGATATGCGAGGATCTCTGGAGCGTGAACCCGCCGTCCGGGGCTCTGGCGCTCCGCGGCGCGCAGGCCATTTTCAACCTATCGGCCGGCACCGAGCTGGTGGGCAAGGCGGAATGGCGCCGCGCTCTCGTATCCGGCCAGAGCGGCCGCATTTGCGGCATCTACGCATACGCCGGGGCCGGAGTCCACGAATCCACCGCCGACGCCGTGTTTTCCGGGCATGCGATGATCGCCTTCAACGGCGGCGTGCTCGCGGAAAACGAGCGCTTCCAGCGTTCCGGATCCATCGTCTTCGCCGACGTCAATCCGACGTGGTGCGACACGTTGCGCGCCACGGCCACAAGCTTTCTCGATTCCGATCCCGGTGTGCCGGGGCGCATTGTGGAAGCGCCTCCCGCAAGGCGCTCGCCAGATTTGTCGTTCGCCCGCCTTGACGCACATCCGTTCGTCCCGCGCGACACGCGGGAGCGAGCCGTCCGATGCCGCGAAATCCTCGACATCCAGGCCGCAGGTCTTGCCAAGCGCATCGAGCACACGGGCGCACGCCGCCTCCTGCTGGGCGTGTCGGGAGGACTGGACTCCACCCTCGCGATGCTGGTGTGCGCGCGAGCGACGGACATTCTCGAACTGCCGCGCTCCTTCACTCTCGCGGTCACGATGCCGGGGTTCGGAACGACCGCGCGCACGCGCGGCAACGCCGAAATCCTCGCCGACGCCATCGGCGCCGAACTCCGCGAGATCCCGATCGGCCCTGCGGTCGAACGGCATTTTTCCGACATCGGGCACGACCCCGCCGTCCGCGACGTCACGTACGAGAATTCGCAGGCGCGCGAACGGACGCAGATACTGATGGATCTGGCGAACCAGGAGCGCGGCTTTGTCGTCGGCACTGGCGATCTCTCTGAAATCGCGCTGGGATGGTCCACGTTCAACGGCGACCAGATGTCGATGTACAACCCCAACTGCGGAGTCCCGAAAACGCTCATGCGCCACATCGTGGAATGGGCTGCGGATCGCGCTGCCGAAGAAGGGAGCGACGCGCTCGCGAAAGTCCTGCGCGACATACGCGACACGCCGGTGTCACCGGAACTTCTGCCAGGAGGCTCGCAAAGCACCGAAAACACGCTTGGGCGCTACGACCTGCACGACTTCTTCCTCTACTACGCCGTGAAGTACGGCGAAACCCCGGCCGCCCTGCGCGACCTTGCGCTCGCCGCCTTCGGAGACGAAACCACACCCGGGGAAACCGACGCGGCCCTGCGCACTTTCTGCTCACGCTTCATCTCCCAGCAATACAAGCGCAACGCTTCGCCGGACGGCCCCAAGGTGGGAACCGTCGCACTTTCCCCGCGTGGCGACTGGCGCTGCCCGCCAGACGCATCTTTCTCCGCATTCAGACCATGAACTCGAAATCGACGACAATGCGGATCGACCTGATCCCGGAAATTTCGGACATTCCGCTTTCCATACGTCCGAAGACGGTGCAGCCGTTCCGTTCGCCGGACGCGCCGCCGCAGCGCCTGTCCGCGATGCCTCCCCCCCCGCCCCAGCGCCTGCCTCCACAGCCGCCGCCGGCGCCGCAGCCGCAGACCGCAATCGGCGGCGCCCCGGCCTCGCGCTCGGAAGCCATATACGCGGAACTTTTCCAGAACATCTACGACGCCGCGATTGTCACCGATCTCCACGGGCGCATCCGCATCGCCAACAAGCGCGCGCACTCCGCCTTCGGCTACGACCCGAACCGCTTCTCCCATCTTTCGGTGTCGGATCTCGTGGCCGGCGCGGACGCTGATCTCGTGCGCACCCTCTACGAGAATCTCAGGCGCGAAACGTTCACCGTGCTCCAAGCCTCCTGCACCCGCGCCGACGGAACGAGCTTCCCCGCTGAAATCGCGGTCTCCCCGATACGGCTGTCCACGCCCCATCTCTGCTTCCTCGTGCGCGACGAAACGCGACGCCGGCAGGAAGGCGAAATGCTCCGCACCGAACACAACGCGCTCCAGAACTCGAGCGACGCTATCGTCGTGGTCGCCCTTGACACGCGGATAGAATACGCAAATCCCGCAACAGCCAGAATCTGGCACCTGCGGGAACCAGGCGACATCGTGGGGCGCCCCGTGGGGGATTTGCTGGTGAATCCCGTCGACGGGCAGGCCGTCATAGACTCTCTTGCGGGAGAAACCTACGACACCGCCGGTGAAACGATGGCCAGACGCGCCGACGGCGAGACTTTCCGCGTCGAGATCCGCGCATCCTGCAACCGCGATTCCGACGGCAACGCGATCGGCGCCGTCCTGTCGCTCACCGATCTTACCGACCGGGACCGCTTCATCGCGGCGGAGCACGACGTTGAAACGCTGCGCCACGCCGTGGATCGCTTCGTCTCGTTCCACCGTTCCGCGAAGATGAACATCGAGGAACTTTCGGCCACCCTGGAGGCGATTGCCGCCTCGTCGGCCGCCTCGTCGGACCCGACGCTGCGCGCGCGCATCAATTCCGCAATCGGCAACACTGTGGCGCTGAGGACCCTTGGCGACGACGCGGAGGACCTAGGAGCCAACCTTTCGCACCCGTCACCTGAATCCCCGTCTCCGGGGAACTTCTGAAAAACAAGTCCATCCCCGCAAATCCGACATGACCGCAATAGTGATCCCAGCTCTTGATCCGGATGCCGGATTCCCGGATTACGTGAAAAGACTCCGAGCCGCCACCGATTCGCCGTTCGTGTTCGTCGACGACGGGAGCAGGCCGGAGTCCGCCACGGTTTTCGACGCGGCGATGCGCGCCGCCGGGGAGAATTCAACGCTCCTGTCCCATGACGTGAATCGCGGCAAGGGGCGCGCGCTCAAAACCGCCTTCGAACACATCCTCAAAACTTGGCCGGACGCCGTCGGCTGCGTCACGGCCGATTCGGATGGCCAGCACTCCGTGCAGGACGTCGTGGAGGCGATCCGCCTGCTTGAAACGCACCCTGACGCGCTGGTACTCGGATGCCGCCGTTTCGACGGCCCCGACGTGCCGCCGCGCAGCTCCTTCGGCAACCGCTGGATGCGTTTCCTGTTCAAGCTCGCCACTGGCCGCGATTTTCAGGATACGCAAACCGGGCTTCGCGGGATACCGTCCGCGTTCATGCGCGAACTGCTCGACGCTCCCGGCGAACGATTTGAATTCGAAAGCGAAATGCTCCTGCGCGCGGCGCCGCTTCCACTCGAAAAATTCCAGATTCTGACCATATACGAAAACGAAAACCGCGGCTCCCATTTCCGCCCGGTTGCCGACTCCATTCCAATCGTCAAGCTTGTGCTGCGGCCAATCTGCAAACGACTTGCCGGATTCACTGCGGTGTCGCTTCTATCCTTCGGCGTGGACATCGGGGCGTTCTGCCTGCTGTGGACCTTCGTATTTCCAGAAACCGCCTCCGCAAGGCTGCTCATGTCCGTAGCCATCGCGCGATGCGTTTCGACGGCGTTCAACTACCTCGGCAACCGCTATCTCGTGTTCCGCCCGCGCCTCAAGCGCGTCGCGGGTTCGCCTCGATCGCTGCCGCGCTACCTTGCGCTTGCGGCTGTGCTGCTGGCCGCGTCGTGGCTGTTCTCCAAAATCTGGCTCGCCGTGCTTCCGGGGACGCCGGCGGCTGTCGCAAAGGCTGTCGTGGACTTTGTGCTCTTCTTCGGCAGCTTTGCCATCCAGCGGACATTCGTGTTTCGCGCATAGAAAGTCCGCGCGCGGCGCGCAGGGCGCCCGTCCTCAGGCGCCCGACACTGCGCCGCGGTCGCCGAATTCGAACCGGTCGCACACGCGCATCTCCTCGTCGCGCGCGTCAAGAAGTTCGATTTCCCAGGATTGGCCTCCGGGCGGAACCGACAGCACGACATGGCAGCCATGCCTGCGGCAGGCGTCCGGCACGAATTTCCACCAGGGGCGCGCGCCGTCGAAGCGCACGGGCAGCACCGTAGTCAGCAGCATCGGCTGTTCGGAATCGGGCTTTGAACTGTCGAAAATTGATTCCATCGAGTCGTCGGTGCAATGCAGGTTGTCCCAGACCGGCGCTACCCAGACGCGAGGCGAAAGAGCCCGCGCAAGGCGTTCTCCCACTGAATGATGTCCATGATGGGTGATTTTCGCGACATCGACGTGCCCGATTGCGTCTCCAAGGAAGTCCTCGACGAACACGGACCGTCCATCCGCCCTGCGGAACCTGTCCGAAAAATCCCCGCACGTGCAGAACCTGAACGCCCCCTGGGTGAAAACCATGCCAAGGCTCAACGAGTTTTCGTTAAGCGGCGATTTGACCGAACCTTCGGCGATAGCGTCAGCGTACAAATCGCGAATGGAGCCGTCCGGCATGGCAATGCGCCCGTTCGCGCAGACATTTTTCACGGAAAACCCAGGCGCCTCGCCATGAAGCGGCGTGAACTGGTCCGTGGCGCCAAGTCTGAAGTGCTGTACGCAAAGCCCGTCGCGCCGTTGAAGAGCATCCCAGACGGAACGCACATGACGCGACACGACGGACATCTCCCCGGCTCCGATTGCCAGCGGATCATCGTACGAGGGCCATCCCCTATCCGTTGCAAAACGGAATTTCAAAAATTCGGCGGCCAATCCGATTCCACTTCGCGCGCATTGCGGCGAAATGCGGACTGGTTCCTCCGGAGCCCCGGGAAAAGGCGCCTGAACGTACGGAAACTTCTGCCAGAACGGAGTTCCCGCGTGGTCCTGGTGAAAATGCGAAATCACGGCCCAATCCACGTCAGCGCCATGAGGATTCACGCGCTTGACATAGCGGGCGATCCACTCACCGGCAAGCCGCTCCGGGCCTGGCACGACCGGCACGGCATGCGCGCCGCGCGTTATCGCCGCCTGGTCGCCGCAATCAAGCAGCATCGACGTGCCGTCTGGGAAAACGATGAAAAGGGATTCGCAGACGCCGGTATGAATGAAATGGACCTGAAAAAGGCCGGGGATCCACTGCCGGCGCACGGGGAATGTCTTGTTCATGGCCCCAAAGTCTACTGATTTTTCCGCGCATTTCAACAGTGCGCATTTTGTCGCGGTCATGTGCTCCGACTCCTACTAGCGGAACCCTTTGGGTGCGAAAATCGTGCGCACCTCTCAAATTTTCTCAAAACTTTTGCAAATATTTTCACCTACGCGATTGAACAAAAATCGACTGGAGCGTTAGAATTGGGCGCGTCCGACAACTGACGCTTTCTCGTTCGACACTCCTCAATGTCAGGCGACGGCAACAGTTCGAAGACATGGAACAATAAGGAGTGATGATTGACTCGGCGACAACGGCATTTGCGGCTGCGCTTGGATTAGGCTGGGCGGCACTGGCGCTTGCGTTTCTTCTGCGCAAGTCCGGTCTGCGGCAGTCGATTCGCCGCGTCTGGTACGGACGTTCCGCCTTGGCGCGGTTCGCCGCCGTCGCCGCAGTCGTCGTCGCGACAGTTTTCGGAGGAAGCAAGCCGACTGGCTCGGGCGGTGCCGCTCCCATGTCGATTCCGAGCTTGGTGTCCGTCATGAATGGCCCGCAGGCTGGAGCCTCGCTTCCCAGCGTCGGCGCCACCACGAATGCCCTTCGCTTCACAGCATTTGCCTTTGACGGAAACAATCAGTTCGACTTCTCCATTGCCTGGCCCGCAACCAACCTTCCCGAATACGCCGCTATTGACGTTTTCCACAAGCAGACGCTTGACGATCCTGCGTGGCGGTGGATTCACCGCAGGGAAGTCTGTCCGGAAGACGGCGAAGCCGAATTCTCCATCTACGGCGGCGACTTGCCGTATTGGGAAGAGGTGGTTTCGCGGAACTTCCGCGTGAACACAAACAAAGTTGAATCCCCCTTTGGCGTTGCGTTCACAAACATCTACGCCCGAGTCCAGGAACATACCGCCGCCGCACCCCGCTCCGCGTTCTTCATGCTCGCCGGCCAGAGCGACGCCGACGGAGACGGCCTTTCCGACGCCATCGAGCGCAGCCTCGGCCTAGACCCGACCGACTCGGACATGGATTGGGACGGCGTCCCCGATGGCCGCGAACTCGCTCTCGGCGCGAACCCTTGCGCAACCGACTCGGACGGAGACGGACTCGACGACGGGGCGGAGGTCTCGTGGGGGCGCTCCGCCACCGATGGACTTTCGTGGTGTATCGACACTTCATCGGCAACAACCAAAACCGTACTCTTCACCGACGCGGATGACAATAGCGTCTCCGTTCCGATGTCGATCCCGGTCCGCATTACAGGCGCCTCGATGACGAATCTGACCGTAAACGCCAACGGACTTGTCGGAGTTTCGGAGGGCGAGGCGGCTTTCGGCAATGGTTTGGCAGCAAACTGGGACGTGTCCGCCCTTCCGCTGGCGAATGCCGTTTCCGCTACGGTTGCGGCGTTCTGGGATGATTTGCTCGTCCGGCCGGACATGGATTCCGAAATAGCTTTTGCCGTGTGCGGCGAGGCACCGTCGCGAACGGCCGTTGTGGAGTTCTCCCATGTCGGCTTCTATTCCGGAGGAACTAACGACTACGTTTCCCTTCAGGTCCAGTTCCGCGAGAACGAGACAAATTTGATTCATGTGGTTTTCTTGGAGGCTTCCGGCCCTGGAACGGGCGCTTCCGCGACCATCGGCGCTCGTTCTTCCCGAGACGACGGCATTCAGTTTTCGCACAACGAGTCCGGTTCCGTAATCCCCGGCCTTCACATCGAATACCATTTCGGCCTTGGTACCGATCCGTCAAACGCCGACACCGACGGCGACGGGCTGAACGATCCGGTGGAACTTGAACTCGGAACCGATCCCGGAAGCGACGATCCCGACGGGGACGGCTTGACCGACCCGGAAGAACTTCAGATTGGAACAAATCCGTTCCTCTCAGACACGGATGGGGATGGATTGACGGACAGATGGGAGCACGAACATCCGCCGTTCGACCCGCTCGACCCCACCGACGGCCTCGCGGATACCGACGGGGACGGGCTTTCAAACGCCTTGGAGATCACGCAGACCCATACGGACTGGACGCTCGCCGACACTGACGGAGACAGACTTTCAGACTTCGCCGAAAGGAACGGCGTCACCGATCCCCTGAATCCCGACAGCGACAACGACGGACTGACCGACGGCGAGGAAACCACGCTTGGCACCGATCCCAATGATTCCGACACCGACGGCGACGAAATGCCCGACGGATGGGAGCAGCAATACGGATTCGATCCGCTTGACATCACCGATCCGCATCCGCTCGACGACATGGACGGCGACGGGCTTCTCAATATCGACGAAGCGCAACATGGCACCAGTCCGTATTTGTCCGATACCGATGGCGATGGCCTTTCGGACACCGAGGAATGCGGGGCGTTTCTCGTCTCATATCGTCCTCAGCAGCTGTTCGACATGGCGGGCGCGACCAATCTCATCTACCGCTTCGACGATTGGGACGAAGGTTCGCTTTCGATTCCGCTTCCATTCCCGATACAACCACACGGGGCAGGTGTTTGTTCCAACGTTGTTCTCGGAATCAACGGAATTCTTGCACTTGCGACGGACGAAGACGATTGGATTCCATCGTCGCCGTGCGAATCGCGTCCGCTGATCGTAAATGCCTTTGGCGACGATTTGGCGGCGTTCACCAACGAACTTGGCACGGTTCTTTCCGCAGCGACCTTTGGCACGAACGGCATGCGGCGGTTTGTCGTGGAATACCGTTCGTTCGGGTTCTACAGCGGGGAAGTCTCCGAAACGAATTCCGTCTCGTTCCAAGTTTCCTTTTCCGAAGACAGTCCAAATGTCGTCCGGATCTGCTACTTCCAATCCAATCCGCAGGCCGGCGACCTGACCTCCCGCGCCCTTGGTTCCCGTGCAACACTGGGTGCTGAAACGCGACATTGCCGCCTTCTGTATGCCGATGGCGCTCCGGTGGCCAATCCCGGCCTTACACTTGAATACCGCCTTGGCGTCGGCACCGATCCGAATGACCATGACACCGATGGCGACGGGCTGCCGGACGGCGCGGAAATTTCGGCCGGCACCGATCCGCATGGCTATGACACCGACGGCGACGGGCTGTTCGATGGCGAGGAAACTGCGGCAGGAAGAGATCCCGGGATTCCAAACACCGGGGATGATGCCTGCGATGGCGATGCGGACGGCGATGGTTTGACAAACGGACAGGAAGCATCCCTCGGAACGGACTGGGACAACCCGGACTCAGACGGCGACGGCATTTCGGACTATGATGAATGGCGGAACGGGAGCGATCCGCTCGATTTTGACGACTTCGAAGAACGCGACGTCCTCGAAGCCGTTGTCCATTTCGGCGACGACAGCGGAAGCAATTCGGAAAAATACAAGGTGACCATCGCCCCCGTAAGTGGCGACCCCCGCCCTCCGATCTCCCTTTCCAACAGAAGATTCGGGCGTCCGGACAACCTGACGGTCCTCCTCGTCTCGAATGCCGTGTATGAAGTGTCCATCCAACATCTTGCGTCGAATATGGCAACTCCCGATTTGGACTATGTTCTCACAATCGATCTCCTGGGAGACGCGGCTGGAATGGGAGCGCTTGTCTTGGATCCTGACGAGGTCCTTGGCAGCAAAAGCAATGTCCCGATGAGTCAATTCCGTAAAAAAGCCACAATCGCCGCAGTTCACGCCCAGATTATTGCAGACCGGAACCGCGACGGTGTAATCGACGAAAACGACGCGGCATCGGAATCGCCGCTGCGGATGTGGCTCAACGACGACGATGACAGCGGGGCGGTGCAGGAAAGCTCAACCGGCGACATTCCCGGTGCCTCGTATCCGGATTGCGACAACCACGTCGTGGACGGACTTGCCGACCTTGTGGATTTCTTCCCCGTCCACATCGACTTCGGAGAAGCCTTGGACACGATTCTCAACATTTCGGGAGTCGACTCGTCCAAGGTGGGAGTTCGCCTCTCATGCGATGGCGCGACGCTCGGCTGCGTCGAAACCGACTTCACCGCGCAAACGGCGGGGCGGCATCTCTCCGACCCTGCGGCCGGAGTCGAGAATGCGGCGGTTCTGTCCGTTGGCGGAAGCGGGACAAATCTTCCGGCGGCATGGGTCGCATCCCTGCGCCAGAACGCCGGGAACGGAGTCGTCCTGCTCGAAGGCAGGACCCGGAGCGCCGGGGGGGCCGCCGCCACGCTGACGGCCGAAATTCTCTACGATGGCGACCTCGCGCTGTCGGCCACTCTCCCTGTCCTCGTCGCGCCGGTCGAGGAGTTCTATCGGTGGTACAACCAACGCGCCGCCTGCGGCGGTTCGGTTTCGCGCGCCACCGACACACGCGAACCGTCTGCGTTTCCGGACACGGCCAGCGACCAAAGGAACGTCGTATTCATTCATGGATTCAGCGTGGACGAAGACGGTGCCCGCGGCTGGAACTCTGAGGTGTTTAAGCGCCTCTGGCAAAGTGGCTGCAACTCCTTGTTCCATGCCGTGACATGGTATGGCAACGACGGAATGCTTTGGAATGCCTTTGATGGAGGCGATAATTACCACGGCAATGTTCTTCGCGCGTTTGAAACCGCCCCGACTTTCGCCTCGCAGTTCTCTTCGCTTTCCGGCGAAACGACAGTTATCGCGCACAGCCTCGGCAACATGGTCGTCTGCTCCGCCATCCAAGACCATGGATTCCGCCCCGACCGCTACTTCATGCTCAACGCCGCCGTCCCCGCCGAGGCAATCGACGCCACGCAGTGGAACACAAACGCGCTAAACAATCCATTTGAGTTCGAGGACTGGGTCGGTTATCCGGCCAAATCGTGGGCCTCGTGCTGGCACACGCTCTTCCCGACGAACGACATCCGCAGCAGGTTGACGTGGAAGGGGCGCTTCACAAGCGTGCCGCAGCTGACAACGCTCTACAATTACTACTCGTCCGGCGACGAGGTTCTGTCGATATATGACACGCCGGATTCCGACGGAAGCGGGAAAATAACCGTTTATCCGTTCGGCCTTGGGGGCAAACGCTACAGTTCATGGCAGAAGCAGGAACGTTTCAAGGGACGCTGGATGCAAAGTGCGCTTGGAGGCTGGGCGGGAACTTCCGAAATGGGCTGGGGTTTTTCAGGTATCGGGTTCTGGGAAGACGGCGAACTTCCGATGTACGACGATGCCATCGGAGTTGGCGCACAGGTTGGTATCCCTGCTCGGCTTTCGGTCTACACGTCCCAGCAAGCCAGAAACGCGACATCGGTTCAGTTAACAGCAGATCCGGTCTTCAACCACGAGCCTTCTTCGATTTTCTCCGCTAACCTGCGACAAGGAGACATCAACGGACTCCTCGCGCGAGGCGTTCCGGCACTGTCTGGACCGGTAGGTTCTGTTCCGTTGATTGACTTTCCTCACGATAGACAAAGAGATTTGACCATTGACGCCAGAGAGGAAAATTGCCCAGATTGGCCCCGCAGATTTGAGTCCACTTGGAACGGCTGGCTTCACAGCGACATTAAAAATATCGCGTTTCCTTTCGTCAGACCCGTTTTCATAAACATGAAAGGAGCTGTTTCGCAATGAATGCAATGGGCAGAGAGAAAAGGACTTTGACTGTTGGATTTGCGCTTTTCGTCTCCATGTTCGTTGTTTGCGCCGTTGTGGCCGTACTGTTGCAATCCGGGCGCTCTCAACGACCTTCTGGCGATTCCGTCCCGTTTGCCAAAGCCGTCCCAGCCCCCAGCAACGCTCAAGGCAATTGCCAAACGGGTAGTTCAAGCGAAAGCAATGTGGTTGTCGACAAGGAGAAATTGAAGGAAAACATTTTCCACATGGAGCAATATGGAGCCGAAGGTGCCGTTGGCATCCTCGCAAAAGACACTTCGGGGAAGCCGATTGAAGGCGCATCTGTCCGGCTTGGGTTCACGCAACCGGATCCATGCGCACATACTGGCATTGTGGAGGGCAAAACCGACAAAAACGGTTTTTTCAGCGCGAAAGAGACTTCCAATTGGGCTTGTGTCTGGATGGTCGCAAAGGAGGGGTATCATGGATCGCGCGGAAGCGTTCTTTTCACTCACAGAGGGTCGCAAAAGGCTTTTCTGGAAGGAAGGTGGACTGACGAACCGATAGAAGTTGAAGTTGAATTGAAGAACATTAGTGGCGCTAATTTTATCCACGGTAGGAGATATAACGACATCGTATTTCTCCCAACCAATTCCTGGGTTGGATTTGATTTCGCCGCATGCGATTTGGTCAAACCGTATGGTTCGGGTGAATCTCCCCATGTTCTCTTTCGCTCGGATTCTGACGGAGTTTCTCCTTTTTGCAAAGGAGCAACGCCAGGATATACCAATGTGTTGCACATCAAAGTCGCCGAAGGAGGATTGGTAATCGCGACGGAAGCCGGCGAATCGGAATCTCCGTTTATATCCCAAGTCCCGGCATCGTTCGACACAAACATCTTGACATTTGTTCACGCCCGAACAAAAGACAAAATCCTTGAAGACAAACGCCTCGAAAAAAAGGATTACATTATTTTTCGTTCTAAGATTGGCAACGATGAAAAGAGTGAGCCATCATGTGGCATCCTGAGAAATTTAGAGTTTTTCCCAGGCCAACTTCGTTTGGAGTATTTCTTCAATCCGGTTCCAGGCGACATTCGTTTGGACGCCGATGTGTCTTCACCATTGGACATGGGAAAATGACAGATTCTCGTTGCCATTCAGTTTTAGCCATGATCTTCTACATGTCACATAAACAGGAGCGCTTCAAGGGCCGCTGGCTGCAAAGCGCCATCGGCGGCTGGGCCGGCACCTCGGAAATGGGTTGGGGGTTCTCCGAAATGGGATTTTTCGCCAATGGCTCAGCCCCTCTCTACACACAGCCAGGCGATCCGCGCTATCCATTCGAAATGCCTTCACGAAAAATCAACATTTTGAGATAAGGGAAAGAAAGCGATGACGAAGACCGCGAATCTCGCGAAGGCGAAGGAGACGAAGAACGACGAGTTCTACACCCAGTGGGCGGACATCCAGAAGGAGGCCAACGCCACTCAGGATCAATTGATGGCAGATCCCGTTTTCCGCCACATTCCAGAGTCGATCCTCTACAGAGACAACCAGACGCGAGCCGAAGTGGATGAACTTCTCGCCAAGGGCGTCCCAGCATTGAGCGGACCGATGGGTAGTCGCCGAATTGGCGAAATTCCGGAATCTCGAAACATCAATCTTAATGGAACAACTGGAGGTCCCGCATGGCCGCGTTGTAATCTTCCAGAATGGTCTGGCTGGCGACATGGCGATGTGAAAGCAATAGCCTTGCCATTTGTCTACGGCGTTTTCGCGGATTTTTGCAATAGAATGGGTTCTTCGCAATGAAGTTCAAGTTGAGGCAATTGGGTATTACAATGACTGTGCTTGGCATGGCCTTGCTAGTTGTGTCATTCTTTTTCGTGACGGAGGAATCTGTTTTTTCACGCAACGGAAAATCGCATGTGGATTTCTGGCATTCGCCGGAACCTGGGCCATGTTCCACCCAAGGAGGTATGCTACCAGAATCTTTCAACAACAAGCCGGATCGTGAAAAGTCCCGTCAATTGCGTTTTGAACTTGAGCGCGATGGTGCCTGGGCGGAAGTCATCATTCGAGTTTGCGACAGATTCGGTCATCCAGTGCCGGACGCCGAAATCCACCTGTATTTCAATGTCAAGGAAGGGAGCCCGGAGCAAGAAGGAATCCTGGAAGGGAAAACGGACAAAGACGGGCGATTTCCCGCAAAGCACAAGACAACCTACGCATGTCATTGGAGAATCCAAAAGGAAGGCTACTACGAGTCACGCGGCATCCTTCCTTTCAGCAACCATTTCTCATGGGATGAAGGACGCAAGGGGCGGTGGACGGCGGAGCCGCTCCTTCTTGAAGTCGTCCTCGACGAAAAAAGCGGAGTTGAACTATTGCACGGGATGAGATACTTGAATAATCTGGAGTTTCCCACCAATACCTGGGTTTGGTTCGATTTTGAGGCCGGGGATTGCGTTGAGCCCTATGGCAAGGGAAAAAACAGGCACATCAGTTTTTACAGCGAAGGACTGGCCGATCCGCGAATTGGATTCCGCTCAGGAATCGGCTGGACGAATTACTTTGTCTTTTCGGCTTCGCCTAACGGCGGGTTGTCGCTTTTGCAGGAGAAGAAGACTTCCTTCATGCCGTTTTGCCATGAGGCGCCAGAGGTGTTTGACACACAAAAGCTTGAATTCACATACGCAAGATCGCGTCGCGAAATCTTCATTGACTCAAAACCCAAAGAAGGGCAATACATTGTATTTCAGACACCGCATGATGTTTCCAGCGGACAGGAACCCCATTACGGAGTAATGCGTAGCATAGAGTGCTGGCCGGGAGGGCTGCGCATGGAATGGTTCTTCAACAAGACGCCGGGAGACCGGCGAATCGATGGCGACATATCCTCCCCCCGAACCATTGACAGGTGAAAAGGAGATTCCCAAGTGAATCATCCACGAAAGGCACAAGACATGGCTAAAACGGCAAACCTCCTCCAAACTGGCGACATCGACGTCCTCCTCGCCCGTGGCATTCCGGCTCTGAGCGGGCCGATGGAAAGTCGGGCGATAGACGCTATTCCATCATCGAATAATGAAATCTGGGAACATAATTGAATGAAAAGCGACATCTCCAGTCATTGTTCGAAAACGGCTTCTCCGAATGCTTCCACAAAACAAACAGGCGTCGGGGCTAAAAAGGGGTGCCTCTGCGGTTGCCTTTTCGTTTTCGGATTGTACTTTCTTGTCGGGCTGTCCTATGTCGGAACAATCAACTGGGCCACGGAACGGTGGTACATTCCGGCATACGTCTTGGCCCCGTTCATTTGGCCCGTCGCCATCGCTTGGTTGTTTGAGTCAAATGTTGTCCGAACCGTGCTTGCGCTTTCTGGCCTTGCTGCATACGCATTCATCCTCAAGACACTGTTCGCACACAAGTCGCGCAAGGCTGTTGTCTGGTCGTCCGTCGGGCTTCTTTTGCTTTTCATCCTCGCCTTGGGCGGATGCGGCATGGAACTTGACAGATCATTTGGCTAGGTGAAGGAAGGATGTTTCAGCGAAACCTTGAACGCGACCCCTCTTTCCCGTATCATCCCGCCCCAAGGACGCCCCGCCATTCCGGTGCTTCAAAAGGAAGAACGCAATCCGTGCAGTCGCATCCCCGCCATTGCCCAAGACGCGGCTTTGGAGTATCATTCTGCCACAATGATTCCCCACGATGACAAACACCATGGCCATTTTCACATTCACAAACAGCAAGACGATCACAACACCACACACCCCCAAAACAAAAAAACAATGAACACATTCAAAATCGGATACCTTCCGCTCTCCAAGGTCAACTGGACGAACGACACGCTTGAAGCGGCGCGCGCGGACGCCACGAAGTTTCTCAAGACGCTGCCCGGCGTCGAGGTCATCGCACCCGACCACATGCTCGCGCTCGAAGGCGAGGCCATCGAGGTCCTGGACCAGTGGGAGAAGGACCGCCCGGACCTCATCGTGGCGCACTTCCTCACGTTCTCGCTCGGCGTCGTGCCCCCGATGTTCGCGCAGCGCCTCAAGGTTCCGATCCTGCTCTGGTCGCAGCCGGAGCCGGACCCGAAGGGCGGCCGCCTCCAGAACAACTCGTTCTGCGCGGCGAACATGAACGCCCACCACATGTGGC
>CAMOSH010000002.1 GCA_946624575.1 uncultured Verrucomicrobiota bacterium | reverse complement strand
GTTCCGCCGGGCCTCCGCCCGCCCGGTGCGGTTCAGAGCTCGATCGCGCCGGCCTTGAACGAGCCGATTGCGGCGGCGGTCGAGGCCACCAGTTCGCGCGTGACGGGCTTGTTCGTCGAAAGCAGCGCCATCGAGCGCCCGGTTTCGGGATTGTGCGGATTGCGCATGTCCTCGATGTTGACGTCCGCCTTGTGCAGGGCCTCGCCAATCGCCGCGATCACTCCGGGCCTGTCGTCGTATTCGAAGAACACGGCGTGCGGCGTGGGGGTCCAGTAGAGGTGGTTGAACTCGTCGATGCGCGAAACCATCTTCACGCCTTCGCCCACGGTGCCGCGCAGCGAGACGCCTGCGCCGTCCGTAGCCACGTCGACGGTCATGGAGTTTTCGTACTTCTTCGAGGCGTCCGCTTCGCGGAGCTTGAACGAGACGCCGCGGTGTTCCAGGTCGGCGATCACGGTCTTGAAGTCGGACGAGCGGTCGATGTCGGACCAGAGTCCGTTGAGGAACGAGAGCGAGAGCCACTTGGCGTAGGGATCGAGGCGCCCGTAGCAGCTAACTTCGATCTTGCGCGTCGGCTTGTCGGCGCCGAGAATCGCGCGGCAGACCCGCGCCAGCGTGAATGCCAGGTCGCAGAACGACGCGTCGAGCCCGGCCGGCATGTCGCGGTTGACCACGAACGGGGACACGCCCTTTTCGTCGAGGTCGGCCAGCTCCTCCGCGGCGCGTATGGCCGCGTTGCGGTTGGCCTCGACGGTGGAGGCGCCCAGGTGCGGCATCATCAGGTCGGCGATGTCGGCGACGGACTTGGGTCCTTCGGCGTCCTTCGGATAGACGTCGTTGAGGAACCGGATCGACTTGAGGCCCTTGGCCTCGCGGATGGCGTCTTCGTCAACGATTCCGGCGCGGGCGCAGTTGACGAGCGTCGCATCGTTCTTCATGAGCGCGAGCAGCTTCTTCCCGACGAATCCCTTCGTTTCCGCGTTCTGCGGGATGTGGAGCGTGATGAAGTCGGATTCGCGGAAAATCGTCTCGACGTCGGCCGGCTCGATCCCGATTTCCTTGGCCTTTTCCGCCGGCACGAGCGGGTCGTAGCCGAGGACGCGGCACTCGAAGCCGGAGATGCGCTTGGCGACGAGGCGCCCGATGTGGCCGAGACCGACGATGCCGACGGTCTTGCCGGTCAGCTCGCGTCCCATGAGCTTTGCCTTCTCCCATTCGCCGCGGCGCGTGGTCTCGTCGGCCCGCACGACGTGGCGGATGTCCGCCAGTATCAGCGCCACCACCTCTTCGGCCACGGCGTTGGAATTTGCGCCGGGCGTGTTCATGACGTCGATTCCCCTGGAACGGGCGTATTTGCCGTCGATGTTGTCGAATCCGGCGCCGGCGCGCACAACTGCCTTGAGGGACGGCAGGGCGTCGATCACTTCGGCGGTGACCTTTTCGGAGCGGACTATGAGCGCGTACGCGTCCGGGTGGGCCTTGGCCAGGTCGAGGATCGGAGTCTTGGGCTCCTGAACGACCTCGTAGCCGCGATCGGCTAGAATTTTTGCGGCCTGGGAGTCGAGTTTCGTCGGAATCAGAACTTTTTTCATTTGCGGTTTGGATGGATGATTGGTGTGTGGAAATCGACCTGGATCGAAAAAGCGGATGCGGCCTTTGGCTTTCTATGTGGCTGTGGAATCGCCGGGCGGCTGCCGTGATTCGGCTTCCGGCTGCCGTGATTCGGCTTCCGGCGCGGAGCCATTGCTTTCGGGCGCGTTTGCGTTCGCCGATTCTGCCTGGCGCGCGAGCATCCGCTGGCGGCGCAGTCTTTCGCGCCTGCCGCCGCGGCGGCGCCTGCGCCGTTTTTCTGGCGCCGGACCGTCGCCATCCGCGGGTACTGTGGGGCCGGGCGCTTCTCCCGTTTCGCCGGGCGTCGAGGAGACTGGAGTGTCCACGCCGCCGTCGTCCGATTCGGGGGAGGCGCTGCCGGGAAAGCCGCGACCGTGTGCCGAATCCGGGCGGGTCGGCACGTAGCGTCCGCGACGCGCGGGATGAGGCCCGTCGGCCCAGGCGTCGAATTCCGTGCGCCACTGGGCCAGCGCCTCGGTTTCCGCCGCGCCGGCCTCTTCCGCCTTTGCGCAGAGTTCCCAGAACACGAGCGCCGTGTGGAACCATGGCAGGGAGAACGCACTGCGGCGGTGCAGCGTCCGCGACGGATACAGCGCGAGCGAGTCAAGCGTGGCGCACAGATCCTGGCACATGAGCTTCGGGACGCGCCAGCCGCGCGTCCGGAAAGGCTCCACGACCACCGAATCCACAAGGTCTTCCGCGAGTTCCTGCGTGTCCGGCGGCCTGCGTCTGCCGCGCCGCCCGTCGCCGCCTGCCGCGTCTCCGCCTGCTGCGGCCAGCCGTTCGCGCCAAAGCGGGGCCAGCAGCGCCGCCAGGCGCAACACGTTTTCCTGGACGAACCGCGGATTGCGGCGGTTTTCGGTGTCGAGTCCGGGAAAGGCCGCGTCCAGCGCCGCCAGATACCGCCAAAGCGGCGAGCGCTTTCCTCCGGACGCGCGAACGTGGCGCGCCACTTCGGGCACGAGCGTGTCCATGAGGCCGTATTCGTAGAGCCTGCGGAACGCCTCCTCGGACCTGCAGAACGTGAAGAGGCGGAGAAGCTCCTCGAATAGGCGCGGCCGCGACGCGGCCGCCAGTTCCGCCGAATGACGCCTGATCGCGTCAACGGAATCGGCGTGGATCGAAAATCCGAGCCGCGAGGAAAGGCGCACTGCGCGGAGCATGCGCACCGGGTCTTCCCGGAAGCGCACGTTCGGGTCTCCGATGCTGCGCAGCGTCTTCTTCCTGAGATCGCGGATTCCGCCGACATAGTCGATGACCCGGTTCTCGGCTGGATCCCAGAAAAGCGCGTTCACCGTGAAATCGCGGCGGAGGGCGTCCTCCTCGGGCGTGCCGAACGCGTTGTCGCTGAACTGGTACAGGGCGCCCGAGGCGTCGCGTCCGGCGTCGGTGCCTTCGTCGTCTGCGGCCTCTGGCCCCGGATCGCGGCGGAACGTCGCGGTTTCGATCTGCTTTTCGCCGAAGCGCACGAGGACCAGCCTGAAGCGGCGCCCTATTATGAATGCCTGGCGCCCGAACAGCTTTTTTATCTGCGAAGGAGTGGCTTCCGTCGCCACGTCGAAATCCTTCGGCGTCCGCCCGAGCAGCAGGTCGCGGACGCCGCCGCCGACAAGATATGCCGTGAACCCGGCGCTTTGGAGGCGGTGCAGCACGTCAAGGGCGTCCGGATCCACGTCGCGCGCGGAGACCCGGAGGGCTGGATGGCGGAAACGGTCCAGAAAAGACATCGAATTGTGATCCCCTGCCGCTTCGCGCGCGCCGGGGCGAAGGCCGCGCGCGCGGCGCGGCGTCATGAACGCAGTCTGTTGCAGAAGCGGGCCACGCGGGCCATTCCCTCTTCGATTGTCTCGGTGGAACACGCGTAGGAGAAGCGGATGCAGCCGTCGTCGCCGAAAGGCAGGCCAGGCACTGCGGCCACGGACTCCTCGCGCAGCAGCCGTTCGCAGAACTCCACGGAGCGCAGTCCGAACGCGCTCACGTCGGGAAACACGTAGAATGCGCCTTCCGGACGGTGGATGTGGATGCCTTCGATGGAGGAAAGCCGTTCGTACACGAGCGCGGCCCGCGCGGCGAACGCGCGGAGCATCGGCTGCACCGCCTCTTCGGCGGCGGGATCCTCCAGCGCCGCGAGGGCAGCGTATTGAGCCGGGGTGCACGGATTGCTCGCCAGATGGCTCTGGCACGTGGCCATGAGCCGCATGATTGGCGCCGGGGCGCCGGCGTAGCCGATGCGCCAGCCCGTCATCGCGTACGCCTTCGAGCATCCGTTCACCGTGATCGTGCGGGCGCGGATTTCCGGGGACAGCGATGCCATCGAGACGAACGGGGCCTCGGTGTAGACCATGCGCTCGTACATTTCGTCAGCGACGATCCAGAGTCCGAGCCGCACCGCGGTTTCGCCCAGGGCGCGAAGTTCGGAGCTCGAATAGACAGCGCCGGTCGGGTTGGACGGGTAGTTCAGCACGAGCGCCCTGGCGCGGCCGCCGGACGCGGCGAACGCCTCTTCGAGCGCGGCTGGGGAGAGCTTGGATCCGCTCTCTCGGTCTGTCTTCACGAAGCGCGGTTCGCCGCCGGCTATCCGCACCATTTCCGGGTACGAAAGCCAGTATGGCGACGGGATCAGCACCTCGTCGCCGCGCTCCAGCAGCGCGAGGAACGTATTGCAGAGCGACTGCTTGCCTCCGGACGAAATCAGGATTTCCGTGTCCGGATCGTACGATATGCCGTTTTTCTCGGCGAATTTGCGGGCCACGGCGGCGCAGAGGCCGGGCATTCCCTTGGCGGCGGTGTATTTGGTTTTGCCCTCTGCGATCGCGCGGCACGCGGCGTCCTTGATCGGCTGCGGCGTGTCGAAGTCCGGCTCTCCAGCGGCAAACGAGAGCACGTGTATGCCCTGCGCGGCCATTTCGCGCGCCTTTGCGGCAATCGCCAGGGTGGCGGACGGTTGTATCGCCGCGACTGTGCTATTCATTGCAGTACTTCTTGATGTATGGCGAAAGGTTGTCGCCGGCGATGTCGATGATCTTCATCTCCCTGGCGGCGTTTTCGGGGCTGTCCGACGCGTGCGCCGCGTTGATCATGATGTTGGTGCCGAATTCGCGCCGCACGGAGCCGGGCCGCGCCTTTCCGGGATCCGTGGCTCCCAGGACGTCGCGAATCGCGGCGACCGCGCCCTCTCCCTCGTACACGAGGCCCAGGCATTCGGCCCCGGCGCGCCCCGCCTTTTCCGCTTCCGGCACCGACGACGGACGGAAGCCGGTCATGAATTCGACGATGTCCTCGAACTGGTTGCGGGCGAACGTCGGGGCGATCGTCTCGCACAGCGGGCGCACCGCTTCCTCCGGCACCTCGAATCCCAGTTCGCGCGCCACCGCCACCGCGACGCGGCGTGCGCCGAACGACGGGAATTTCGCGGTGAGCGAGTCCACCACGGGACCGTAGAACTGCTCCGCCTGCGCCACTGTCATCGAGAACTTCTTCACGCACACGATGTGCAGCCCCGCCGAGGAGAGCAGGTCGATGATGTTGCCGGCGCGCAGCGACGGGCGCTGGAAGTTGTCAGGCTTGAGCATCACGAGCGTCCGCTCGACGCCGGGTTCCCCGAAGTGCGAGTTCACGATGCCGCTGTCATCGATGTGGCGCAGAAGTATCTTGAGCGTCTGGATCGCGAACGGGCGCGTCGGCGCCACGAGCACGGCGGGCTCGAAGTACGTCACGCGGCCCGCGTCGTTGAGAATGTAGTCGCCGTATGTCTCGCGGACGGTCTGTCCGCCGCCCCAGCGCATCGTGAGCGATCCCGTGACGTCCCAGATCTTCTGGATCGCGTCCTCCCCCTCGAACAGCAGGCACAGCGCGCGGTGCGGGCGCCCGGTGTCCTTTTTAGGTGAATATTCGCGGCGGATGTAGTCGGCCAGGAGGCGGTCGATGTCGGGGCGCTGGTCGGTTCGGTCGAGGACGGCCTGGCAGTATTCGTCCACCAGTCCCTGCGACGCGCCGAACATTCTGGCGGCGACGAGCTTCAGGTCGGTGCGCCCGAGGTACCGGGCCATGACCCCGCCCAGGCGGGATTTGCGGATTGTGTATGGATTGACGAGAACGTACGCGATTTCTTTCATGGATGCTTGCCGGCCGCCGCACGGCGGCGCTTCTGGGTTGCGGGGCGGAAATACTACCGAAATTCCCCCCCGTGCGCAATAGCCGCCTGCGCGGCGGATCCCGTTCTCAGGCGTCGAACACTGTGCGTTTGCCGGCCTTGGCGCGCTTCGCGGTCGGGTATTCGAAGCTCCATTCCTTCGACAGGAATTCCCGCGCCTCGAACTTGGCCATCGCCAGGTCGTGCAGCTGCCAGTTGCCGCAGTTCACCGGCGTGGCTCCGGGCACTTTTCCGCGCCAGTTGGCCAGGGCGCGGAAAGCCGCGCGGATCGGCTTCTCGATTTCGCGCGGCTCGATGGGATGCGGCGTGTTCGTGATGAAGTAGAACCCGGTCAGGCAGCCCATCGGCCCCCAGTAGACGACATGCTTCCTGAAACGGGAATTGCGCAGGTGCGTCGCCACCACGTGCTCGATCGTGTGCATGGCGTTCGGATGTATCGCCGGTTCGGCGTTCGGTCGCTTCATGCGGATGTCGAACGTCGTCACGTATGCGCCATTCACGACGTCGCGTCGGCTGACGAATATCCCGTATCCTATCCGGGTGTGGTCGACTTGGAACGATGCGATCAGTTTGTCCATGACGGTTGAAAGGTTGAAAGGTTGAAAGGTTGAAGAGTTGAAAGGTTGAAAAAGAGAGGAGGGGGTGAAGGGTGGGAGGTTTGAAGAATGGATGGAGGTCAGCCTGGCGTGCCCGGCTTGCGCCAGTACGCCGTGTATTCGACGTTGCCGGCGGCGCCGCGTATCGGGGATTCGCACGCGCCGATCCATTCCAGGCCGAGCTGCCCGATTCCGAATTCCCTGATCTCTTCCACCACGCGCTGGCGCACGGCTTCGCTGCGGACCACGCCGCCGCGCCCGACTTCCTCCCGCCCCGCCTCGAATTGCGGCTTCACAAGCGACACGATGCCGCCTCCGGGCGCGAGCACCCGCGCAATCGGCGGCAGGATGAGCCGGAGCGAGATGAACGACACGTCCGTCACGGCGAACGCCGGCGTCCAGGGCAGGTCCTCGGGGGCGAGGGCGCGGCAGTTGAATCCTTCGCGCGACCAGACGCGCGGATCGGCGAGAAGCCGCGGATGGAGCTGGCCGCGCCCCACGTCAAGCGCGGCCACGCGCGCGGCGCCGTGCTGGAGCAGGCAGTCCGTGAAGCCGCCGGTCGACGCCCCGACGTCCAGGCAGTCGAGCCCTTCCACAGAAAAGCCGAATTTCGCGAACGCGCCTTCGAGCTTAAGCCCGCCGCGGCTTACGTAGCGCTCCTGTTCCACGACTTCGATTTCGATGTCGTCCGGCACGAAATTGCCGGGTTTCGGATTGGGATGCCCCGCAACGCGGACCTTTCCCTCCCTCACGAGGCGCTGCGCCAGACTGCGCGACTGCGCCAGTCCGCGCGCCACAAGCGCTTCGTCCAATCGCGTTCTCGCCGCCATGGCGGGTGGGGTCAGGCCCGGGCGGCGAGGAGCGTCTCCATCGCGGCCGCCGCCGAAAGCAGCGCGGGTTCGCCGAACGCCGGAGCGAGGATCTGCAGCCCGACGGGCAGCCTCCCGCCTTCGGCGAAGCCGCACGGCACCGAAATCCCGCACAGGCCGGCCAGGTTCGCGGGTACCGTGAACGCGTCCCCGAGATACGCCTTCAGCGGATCGTCCGCGGCGGCGCCGAGCCGCGGCGCCGCCGTGGGCGCCACGGGCCCCATGATGACGTCGCATGCGGCGAACGCCTCGTCGAAATCGCGGCGCACCAGGGTGCGCACTTTGAGGGCGCGGCGGTAGTAGGCGTCGCGATAGCCGCTGGAAAGCACCCAGGTGCCCAGCAGGATGCGCCGTTTGACCTCCGGTCCGAATCCGTCGGTGCGCGAGCGGTCGTAGAGCGAGCGCAGCGAGGCGTCCGGGCCTAGCCTGCGCGCGCCGTACCGGACGCCGTCGAAGCGCGCCAGGTTGGCGCTCGCCTCCGCCGTGGCGCAGATGTAGTAGACCGCGATCGCGTATTCCGTGTGCGGCAGGGAGATTTCGCGCACTTCCGCGCCTGCGTCGGCAGCCTTGTCTATCGCCGCGCGCACGGCGGCGGCCACTTCGGGGTCCACGCCCTGCACGAAGTACTCCTTCGGTACCCCGATGCGCAGCCCCGCTGGCGAAGCGTGGCGCAGCGTCCCGGCGTAGTCCGGCACGGGGCGGTCCAGGCAGGTCTGGTCGTGCGGGTCGGCGCCGGCGATCGCGCGCAGCAGCAGCGCCGCGTCCTCGACGGTGCGCGTGATCGGCCCCACCTGGTCCAGCGACGAGGCGAACGCGGTCACGCCGTAGCGCGAGACGCGCCCGTACGATGGTTTCAGGCCCACGCATCCGCAGAACGATGCGGGCTGGCGGATCGAACCGCCCGTGTCGGTGCCGAGGGAGCAGAGCGCCATGCCGCCCGCCACGGCAGCCGCGCTGCCGCCAGACGAGCCGCCCGGCACCCGGTCCGGAGCGACGGGGTTGCGCGTCGGGTGGAACGCGCTGTGCTCCGTGGAGGTGCCCATCGCGAATTCATCCATGTTTACGCGCCCGCACGGTATCGCGCCAGCTTCGCGCAGCCGCGTCACGACTGTCGCGTCGTACGGCGCCACGTATCCCTCCAGGATGCGGGAGGCGCAGGTGCATGGCTGGCCCTTGACGTTGAATATGTCCTTCATCGCCACGGGAATGCCGAGCAGGTCTCCGCTTTCCCCGGCGCGGCGGCGCCGGTCGGCTTCGGCCGCGCCGGCGAGCGCCCCCTCGGCGTCGACCGTGAGGTACGCGCCGATGTCGCCGTCTTTGGCCGCTATGGCGTCCAGCACCGACTGGACGAGTTCGACCGACGAAAAGTCCCCGCGCCGCAGCGCGTCGCGCGCGTCCGCGACGCCAAGGCGGGCAATGTCGATTTTTTCTGATGCGGGCATTTGCGGCTACTCCACGATTTTGGGCATTCTGAATTCGGAGTCGGAGGCGTCCGGGGCGTTTGCCAGGACGGTTTCGCGGTCGAGCGTGGGCTCCGGCACGTCCTCGCGGAACACGTTCGCCACCGGCTGTCCGTACTGCGTGGGCTCCACTCCCTCCACGTCCACCTCGAAGAGCTTGCGCACGTACGCGGCGATCGGTTCGAGCTGCTTCTGGAAGCGTTCGCGCTCCTCCGTGGAAAAGTCGAAATGGGCCAGTTCGCAGACGTGCGCCACGTCGATGCCGCCGGCGCCCTGTGCGGCGGCGGGCCGCGCGTCCGCCGCGCCTATGCTGTTGTTTTCGTTCATGGCGCGCAAGGATAGCACCTGCCCGCCACAAACGCCACCCCCCGCGCCGGCGCATGGGGATTTCGCCCGCGGACCGGCCCGGAACAGGGCCGAAAAGCCGGAAAAACGGCCCGATTCCGGGCCTCTAGAGGCCATGCGTGATTTTTCCGTTGATTCCCAAGGCGCAATCGTGTACGATTTGGGCCGACGCTTGGGCGCGAGGGCGGATTCCCCGCTTTCCCGTCGCAGACAAATCACGGAGTCGTTCCGCCATGTCGTTTTTCAAATCAACTCACAGATTCCTCCCGTTTTTCGCGGCATTCGCGATGGCGGCCTCTCTTCCAGCCTCCGCGCAGGAAGCTTCGCTCGCGGCCGGTTCGGTCATGCCACTTCCCAACAAGTGCACCGACTTGACGAAATGGGAGGTGAAGAAGACCCCGTCGATTTCCGGAGGCGCCTCCGCAAGCAAGGCCAAGGTCTGGGGCGTCTTCGACGTCGCGTTCGCGACGCGCCCCGACTGGCTCGACGAGCTGACCGTGACCTACAGCGTCATGCTGTTCAAGAAGGACGCGGACAAGGAAAAGGGCGAGAAGAATTTCCACTTCTTCCGCACGACCGTCTCCTACGGTGACATTCCGAAGGATCGCGAGCATCGCGCCGGCGTCGTGCTTCTGCCCGTGGCGCTCCAGCGCTGGGGCGTTCCGATGGGCTTCGCCGCGCAGTTCACTATTGATGGCGAGGAGGTCTGTCCCGCCTACCACAAGGAGGCCGGTCTGCTCGAAAAGCGCGCGAACGACTGGTGGACTGCCGACCAGATCATCGCCGGTCCCGCCACCGAGGTTCACGAGGGGTACCTCTTCGACCGAGCCAAGTCCCCGTTCGCTCTCGTCGAACCGGACTCCTACCTCACAAGCCGCGCCAACTAGAGCATGAACGGGCGTTTTCTCGCGCTGGATGTCGGAGCCGGCAAAATCTTTCTCTCCGAATACGCGCTTGGCGGCAGCGCACCAGAACTGGTCAACGTGGCCGTGGCGGAGCGCGATCCGATCGCGGCGGCGGCCAACCGCAACGAGCCTCTCGTCGATCTGGCCGACACGGTGAAGCAGCTCATGGCGAGCGCCGGAATCAAGCCGGCGCCGCTTTGCGTTATGCTTTCCGGGCAGCAGGTCTTCCTGCGGTTCTCCAAGATACAGGGCGGGGCGGACGATTTCGTAGCGGGCATGATCCGCGACGAGGCGGCCGAGCATCTTCCCGTCCAGCTCGACCAGGCTGTCTGGGACAGCACGCGCCTTTCCGTCGATTCCGACACCGGTGAAATCGACACCTTGATTGTCGCGACGAAGACCGAGACCGCCGCCGACGCCGCGGCGCTCGCCGAGGCCGTCGGCCTGCCGCTCGCGTCGGTCGATGCGATCCCGCTGGCCCTTTGCAACTCGGTGCGGATGTCGATGCCGGATCTTGACGGCTGCACTCTGGTTCTTGACATCGGGGCCCGCGCCACGAATCTCGTGTTCCTCGAAGGCGACAAGGTGTTCCTGCGGTCGATTCCAATCGCCGGCAACACCATGACCAACGAGATCGCGCGCTCCCTCGCGATCGAGCCGGCCGAGGCCGAAGTATACAAGAAGGAGTCCGGTTTCGTGTCGCTTGGCGGCGTGACCGGAACCGACGACGAGCGCGCGGACCGCGCTTCCAAGGTCCTGCGCAACGTCGCCACGCGCCTGCATTCCGAAATCACGCGCTCGATCAATTTCTACCGCAGTCAGCAGGGCGGTTCGGCTCCCGTGCGCGTCCTGCTCTCCGGCGGCGCCTCCCTAACGCGCCATCTGGATACGTTCTTCCGCGAAAAGCTGGGCGTTGACGTCGATTTCTTCAATCCGTTCACCACGGCGAAAATCGGCTCCGGCGCCGCTGCGGACGACACTACGCTCTTCCTGCTCGCCCCTTCGGTCGGCGCGGCCTGGCGCGAATGCGGCCACTCTCCGCTCTCGATCAACCTCGTTCCGCCGGAAATCGTCGCAAAGCGGCGCTTCAAGGCCCGCATTCCGTTCTTCGGCGCCTCGGTGGCCGCGCTCGCGCTTTCGATTGTGTGCTGGGGCGTCTACGCCGGGCGGCTCGCCGAATCGCGCGAAAGGCAGGCCACGGCGGCGAAGAAGGTCGAGCGCGATCTCAAGAGCGCCAAGCAGACCCTCGACGGTGCCGCCAGTCGCGCCGAGTCCGCAGTCGGCAAGGCCGATGCCTGGGCCGCCCTCGCTCTCTCCCGAGCGTCCTGGCCGTTCGCAATCGAACACATCAGGCGTTCGCTTCCGCGCGGAGCCTGGCTCGTTTCAGTTTCCCAGGTCGATTCTTCCGCTTCCTCTGAAGAACCCGGCGCCGAGTCCGCCGGCTCCGGCCAGTACGGCGCGCTGCGCGTCGTGGCGCGTGGCTACAAGTCCGAGATGGACAAGTTGCCCGGCAAGGGGTCCGCTGGCGAGAAGATGCTGTCGAACCTTCTGCGCGGCCCGCGCATGTTCACCGACGGCAAGGTCGATCGCGAGCCCGTGGTCGCCGACGGCCGTGTCACCGAGCTTCAGCTCACGCTTGACCTGGCGCGGCCGCTGGGCCGTCCGGACGTCTCCTGGATTCCCCCGGAGCCCTCGGCCAAGCCCGCCGCCGCCGCGGATGGCGAAGGCGACGATGATTCCGATTCGGAGGGCGACGCCTGATGAATGACAAGACTGTTTTGATTGCCGCCGGAGCCGTTTCCGGCGTGGTCGTGCTCGGCGCCGCCGTCTGGGCCGGCATCTGTTTTTCGGGAGCATCCTCCCGCCTCTCCGAGCGCGATAGCGCGTTCCGCGCCGCCAATAAGCTCGCGTCGTCCAATCCCTATCCCAGCCAGCAGAACGCCGACGTGGCCGAGGCCAATCTTGTAAAGGCCGAAGGCTGGGCTAGGGAGTTGCAGGGCGAACTCGGCCCCGATCCGTTCGTCGGCGGCGCCGAGGGCATGAGCCCCGGCGATTTCAGCCGTTTGCGCGAACAGACGCTCGTCGCGCTCGCCAAGGACGCACCTGTCGGCGACGACGGAGCCCCGATTGTCCAGCCTGGCTTTTCGTTCGGTTTCGGTCGCTATTCCGGCGGCACTCCCGCCGAGGATGCGGACGTGCCCCGTCTCGTTCACCAGCTCAAGCTTGTCGATCATCTCGTCCGCGCCCTCTACGCAACTGGCATTTCCCGGATTGAGGGCGTCGGGCGCGAAGTGTTCGAGGGCGGCGCGGAACCATCCCTCCAGGATGATTTTTCCGCGCGCGTCGGCGGCGGTGGCGGCGGCTCGTCCGGCGGTGGCGGCCGGCGCCGCCGCAATCGCGGCTCCGCCTCGTCCGAAAGCTCCGAGGGCGGTGCGCGGGAAGTCCCGGCCGCAGTTGACATCCCGCTCGCTCCGGCGCCCGCGCTCGATTCGGTCCTGCCGATTTCGCGCCAGCGCTTCGTGTTCGTCTTCCAGGCCAAGGCCGCCGCGCTTTCCGCCGCGCTCGACGCGATCGACGCCCTGGAGCCGTACGCGACTGTGGCCAGCCTTTCGTTCGACAAGATCGGCGAGGACGTGAAGTCCCCCGTCGCAGGACCCGACGCCGGCGACGGCGAGGAGTCCGGTGGCGGCCGTCGCGGTCGCCGCGCCGACGCCGAGGAGGCCCCGGCCGGTATCAAGGCCAGGCCCGCGCCGCGCACTTCGCGGCTTGTTTCCGGTCCGTTGCTCGAAGCCCCAGTCCGCGTCAGGATGTACGTGGATGTCTATTCGGCCGAGCCGGCGCCGTCTGGTGAAAACAAGGAGGAGGAGGAGTAGCCGATGGCTTCCCAGAAGAAATTGTTGGCCGAGCACTACGACAAGCTGCTGCTTGTCGGCGCGGTCGTTTTGCTCGTCGTGTCCGCGTTCTTCGCTTTCGTGAAGGGGCCGACCGGCGCCGCCGACGCGGAGCGCGAGTTCATCCGCAAGCTCGACAAGCTCAAGTCCGAGTCCGGTCGCAACGCGCTTGCCGAGGCTACCCCGCACGCCTTTGGCGCGGCCTTGCACGCGATGGAGGAGCCTTGGCGCATGGGCGGCACAAATGTCGCGTTCCTTGCCGCGCCCGAGCGCGTTTCCTGCGTGGGCTGCTCGCGTCCGATTCCGCTTTCGGCCGACATGTGCCCCGTTTGCGGCGTTGCCCAGCCTTCCGACGTCGTCGGCGATGACTGGGACGGCGACGGCGATGGCATCCCGGACTCCTGGGAGAAGAAGCACGGTCTCAACCCGCTCGATCCGGGCGACGCCAACGGGGATCCCGACGGCGATGGATTCTCCAACAAGGAGGAGTTCGACGCCGGCACCGACCCGCGCAATCCCTCGAGCCATCCGCCACGCTTCGCGTTCCTTCGCGTCGCAAAGATAGAGGCCACCCCGTTCCCCTATCTGCTCAGCGGCAAGATCAGGATGCCCGGCGACCAGTTCAAGTTCCAGATCAACGGGCCGCGCGGAATGACCCATACGATCAAGAAGGGCGAGGAGCTCGACAATTCGGGCTTCACTCTGGCCTCCTACACCACGCGCAAGGGAATTCTCAAGCGCCCCGGTCTCCCGGACAAGGAGACGGATCTTTTCGTGCTCACGTTCAAGCGTGGGGCCGACGAGGTCGAGCTCCAGGAGGGTCGCGAGGCCGTTTCGTCCGCCTTCGAGGTGACGCTCTTCTGCGAGAAGGACAAGAATCCCAAGGAAATCACCGTGAAGCGCAACGAGACCTTCGTGTTCGACGGCGAACGCTTCACGCTTGTCGACGTGCGTCGCAGCGCCAATGCGGCCGCGATACGCCGCGAATCCACCGGCGAACTTCTTCAGGTGCCTTCAAAATGAGCATTCGGGCCGCTTGTGGTCCACTCCCGTTTCCAATTCCCGTAAATTTCGACTTTAACAAGTTCTCACATTCGGAACTCTTCAGATGAAAGCAATGCAAGTTCTCGGCCTCGGGGCAACGGCGGCAACCGCGTTTTGCGCGGCATTCGCCTTCGCCGGGCAGCCAAAAGTGGTTCTCAACGCCAAGCAGCTCGAGCTTGCCGGAATGGATCTGGATCTGGACGAAGATACGTCCGCCTCCACCGGCGAAGTTTCCCTGGGCGAGGTGAACCTTGACTCCATATTCGAGGATTCCTCGGCCGACGCCGCGTCCGATGCGCTGGCGGACATCGTCCCGACTGTGGACGACTCCTCCGCCGCCGACGCTTCGCTCGTGGTCGCGGACGCCGCGCAGGAGGAGGAGCTTCCCGTGATCGAGGAGGCCCCAGCCGTCGTCGTCCCCGCCGCTGACGAACTGGTCGCCGTCGAGGATGACACGGCGGCTCCCGTTGCCGAAACGACGGCTGAAGCGGTGGCCGATGCAGTGGCCGATCTCGCCGCGGACGCCGACATCGCCGCGATGCCCGACGAGCCTGCGGCCGCCGCCGCTTCCTCCGCGGCCGCCGTCCCCGATCTTGGCATTGCGGTTGTCACTGAGCAGCCTGCCCAGCCAGTCGCCGTGGAGGCGCCCGTCGCTGAAGCGCCCGCTCCCGCCGCCGCGGTCGCCGAGTCCCCCGTTGCCGCGCCCGCTCCCGAAGCCGCGGCTGAGGCCCCCGCCGCCGCAGTCGCCGAGGCTCCCGCAGCCGAGTCCGCCGAAGTCGATCCGCTTCAGCGCAGCGCCGCCGAAATGGCCACTCTCGAAAAGTCCCGCCGCGATCTCTTCATCCAGCACGCGCAGGAGAACTACGACGAGGGCGTCCAGAATCTCAAGGCCGGCAACTGGGCGCGCGCCGCAGATTGCTTCAAGGAGGCGATCAAGTTCTACGAGCACGTGGACACCGCCACCACCCACTCGATGCTCGAGGAGTCCCGCCGCCAGCTCGGCGAAGCGTACTACCGCATCGGCACCCAGCGCGTCGACGACATCTTGAGCAAGCGCGACGGCGTCTCTCCGGACACCATGTCCGAGGCCGAAACCGCCGCCAACCTTGCAATCAAGCTCGGCCATTCCAAGGGCAAGAAGCTCCTCGACCAAGTGAAGGCCCTTCAGGCCAATCCCCCCAAGCCGCCGGTTCCGCCCCGCAAGAAGCGCCAGAGCCAGGACGAGTATCGCGCGAACGTCCGCGACTGGCGCGCACGCCTTCGCGAGGCCCGCGAGTTCTACGCCACAGGCGAGTACGACAAGTGCCGCGAGAAGGTCGAGCTGGTTCTCGCCGATTATCCCTGGAACAACGACGCGCTCGCGCTCTTGCGCAAGCTCGCTAATCGTGAACACCAGTGGAAGGACGCCGAGCGCCGCACCACCCGCGACGACATGCTCCGCGCCGTCACCGAGGACTGGAACGCCCGCACGTACGCGGTCGATTTCACCTCCGGCGACGCCGGTGTCTCCGTCGGCGGCTCGGATGGCGACAATCAGGCCAAGCCCGATCTGGGGCCGGAGATGCGCATCCGCGAGAAGATGAACCGCATCATCCTCCCCGAAGTCGATTTCCGCCAGGCCAATGTTGCCGACGTCATCGCGTTCCTTTCCGAGGCGTCCCGCGACTACGACCAGGAAGACACTCCGAACGAGGAGCGCGGCGTCAACTTTGTGCTTGACCTTGGCGAAGGCGGCGCCACCGAGACGCAGGCCGCCGCGGCCGACGATCCTTGGGGGCCCGCTCCGTCCGCTCCCGTCGCCGCTTCCGCCGGCGGCATTCCCCAGATTACGATCAAGTCCCGCTACGTGTCGCTGCTTTCGACGCTCGACCTGATCATGGAGCTCAGCCGCCTCAAGTACCGCGTCCAGGGCAATGTCGTCATGATCATGCCCCGCAACCGCGCCGAGGGCGACCTGATCCACCGCATGTACAACGTGCTTCCGAACATCGTCGAGCGCACGGTTTCGCTTGGCGGTTCGAACTCCAGCGGTTCCGGCGACAGCGGCGATCCCTTCGCCATTTCCACCGGCGAGGTCAAGGCCACCACCGACTGGAAGGCGTTCTTCTCCAAGCTCGGCGTCGCCTGGCCCGATGAGTCCACGGTCGAGTACATGCCGAGCATCGGCAAGCTCGTCGTCAAGAACACCGCCTCCAATCTCGCGACTCTCGAACAGGTTCTCGGCGCCCTCAACGTCACACCGTTCCAGGTCGAAATCGAGGTCCGTTTCGTCGAAGTCGGCCAGACCGATCTCAATTCGCTCGGTCTGGAATGGATTCTCAACGACGACTGGGAAATCGCCGAGAAGAAGAGCGACGCCGGTCTGCCGGTCCGCTCCCGCCGCCGCATTTCGATGGCCGCCCAGAATGTCACCGGCGGCTTCAACTTCCTCACCAAGAACGCCTCCCAGAACATCAACAACGCCAATCCCGTCGCGGACGGCATCGCGAAGGTTTCCTCGATTCTCACCAATCCTGAGCTTTCCGTCGTCCTGCACGCACTGGCCAACAAGTCGAGCGCGGACCTGCTCTCCGCCCCCAAGGTGGTCGCGCAGAACGGCTCCCAGGCCACGATCAAGAGCGTCGTCGAATACATCTACCCGACTGAGTTCGAGGTCGATTACCCCGACATCGACACCTCCGGCGACGGCGATGCGACGGTGTTCTCGCTTCCCGCCGTCGAGCCTCAGTCGTTCCAGACTCGCGAGGTTGGCGTCATCCTCCAGGTCACGCCCCGCGTTTCGGCCGACGGTACCCGGATCAGCCTCGATCTCACTCCGAGCGTCGTCTCCGAGCCGTCCTGGAAGGACTACGGCTACACCTATCCGCTGTCGTACGGCAGCGACGAGGGCTTCCATCTGACGATGGAGCAGCCGTTCTTCCCCGTGCGCTCGCTCGCCACGTCGGTCGACATCTACAACGGCGCCACGGTGGTCATGGGCGGCATGATCACGGAGGAGCGCTTCGGCGAGGAGGACAAGATTCCGATCCTCGGCGACATTCCGCTGCTCGGACGCCTCTTCCGCTACAAGTACGAGCAGAGCGAGAAGCGCAATCTTCTGATTTTCGTGTCCGCGCGTCTCGTCGATCCCGCCGGCCGCGAGGTCAAGGGCACCGACAGCTCGATTCTCGGGCTTGATGCCACTACCGGAAACAACTGATTTCCGTCAGTTGTAAACCGCCATCCGGCTCCGGGCGGCCCGGCTTCATCGCCGGGCCGCCCGAAATTTTTGCGCTGTGGATGTTTTCGACTTTCGACTTTTGACTTTCGACTCCTAATTCACGTTCGCCATGTCGTTTGCTCGCCTTAGATCCGGCGCTCTGGCCGGTGTGGACGCCGTTCCGGTCCTGGTTGAGGCCGATGTCTCCATGTCCGGCGATCCGATGACTGTCACGGTGGGGTTGCCGGACGCGTCTGTCCGCGAAAGCCAGCACCGTGTCTCGACGGCCATTCAGAATTCGGGTTTCGAGCCTTTCGACTGTCGCGTCACGGTGAATCTTGCCCCTGCCGACGTTCACAAGGAAGGTTCCCTCTTCGACTTGCCAATCGCCCTGGCCATGCTTCTGGCGGCGGAGGATCCGCTGGCGCAAAAGCCGCTGGCGCCGTTTGGTACTGGCGCGGCTGGTGGAACCGGCGCGACTGGTGGAACTGGCGCGACTGGCGCGACCGGCGCTTCGCCCCGGTTGCTTCCCGAGGAAACCGCCGTGGTTGGCGAGCTTTCTCTTGGCGGCGCCGTCCGCCCCGTTCGCGGCGTCCTGCCACTTGTGGCCAGTCTGCGCGACGCCGGTGCCAAGTCGTTCATCGTGCCCGCGGACAATGCGGCGGAGGCGTCGGTCGTGCGCGGCATCGATGTATACCCGGTCTCTTCCCTGCGTCAGGCGTATGATCTGCTCGTCGGCGTCGCTGGAGGCGCGGTGGTGCCTCTTCGTGCCGATCCCGAGCGCTTCATGGCTGCGGCGGACCGGGGCGACGCGCTGGATTTCGTCGATGTCAAGGGCCAGGAAATGGCAAAGCGGGCAATCGAGGTCGCGGTCGCCGGCGGGCACAACATTCTCCTCGTCGGACCGCCAGGCACAGGCAAGTCCATGCTCGCGCGCCGCATTCCATCGATTCTGCCGCCGCTTTCTCCGGAGGAATCGATCGAAACTACGAAGATACATTCCATCGCGGGGCTTTTGCCGGCCGGCACGGCGTTGCTTTCGACGCGTCCGTTCCGTTCGCCGCATCATACGGTCTCGGATGTGGCGCTTGTCGGCGGCGGTGCGCATCCTGCCCCCGGGGAAGTCACGCTCGCCCACCTGGGAGTCCTATTTCTCGACGAGCTTCCGGAATTTTCCAGAAGCGCCCTCGAAGTGATGCGTCAGCCGCTGGAGGACGGTTTCGTGACCATTTCCCGCGCATCCGGCACCGCGCGTTTCCCCAGCCGTTTCATGCTGGTGGCCGCCATGAATCCCTGCCCGTGCGGGCATTACGGCGATCCGTACAGGCCATGCCGCTGCACTCGCACCCAGATACAGCGCTACCGCTCGCGCATTTCCGGTCCGCTTCTCGATCGCATAGATCTGCACATCCCCGTGGCGGCGAGCCGGCTCCAGGATTTGCAAAGCATTCCTGCCGGGGAGAGTTCCGCGTCGATGCGCGAGCGCGTGTGCGCCGCCCGCGCGATTCAGGCGCGCCGCTTTGCCGGACGCTCCGGCCCCCGCACGAACGCCGCCATGGACCGCCGCGACGTGGAGCGCCACTGCCATCTGTCCGGTGAATGCCTGGCCGCGATGAACGTGGCCATCAACGACATGAAGTTCAGTCCGCGGTCACACGATCGCATTCTCAAGGTTGCGCGCACGGTCGCCGATCTGGCCGGGCACGCTGAAATCGAGCTCCCGGATTTGCATGAGGCGCTCGGTTTTCGTTCGCTGGATCGCTCCCTTTTCGACTGACATTATTTGTTCTGTCATTTTTTTTTCTTGAAATTGTCGCGGAACTGTGCAATCCTTGGGGTGTCACGTCGAAACGGTCGACAGATCGCAGACGCGGGACGACAATTGAACTTGCATTCTTGCCAATGCAACCGTCACGGGAAATGTAGGAACCTTCTTGGTCAGACGGAAAAGCGGCAGGGATGCGCGCATCATGCGCGCCTCTCTTCGTTATTTCTGACCAGGCCTTCCTAAAGCCTCCTGTGAAACAACGCCGGGAGGCTTTCTTTTCGCCCCAGTCCCCGGACGAGGACCCCGGGGCGGAAAGAAAGCCAGCCCCATGCTCCAGTACATAGCAGTTTCGCTTGCAACGGCGCTAGAACAGCTCTTTTGGCTGTTCGGGCTGACATTCGCGCTAGCGTGGGCGCTGTATCTGGTCAGTACCGCGATAAGAAATCTGGGGTTCTGGCGGTTGCATCTCAAGTATTTCTACCTGGTCGCTCCAGGCGTGGCCTGCCATGAGACGGGTCACGCACTTGGGTGTCTGGCGACTGGCAGGAAGATATACGAATTCGTTCCATTTCGCCCTGTCGCGTCGCCTGACGGCGGCGTCACGCTTGGCTGGGTGAAACATTCGGTTTCCCGGACGCTGCCCGGCCGCGCCGGGGACTTTGTTATCGCTACCGGCCCGGTCTGGTTTGGCGGCGCGGTCATTCTTCTGCTCGTTCGTATGCTTGTCGGGGCATCTCCGTTCGCCGCGCTGTCCGGCGCGTCGGAGGCCCCGCGCGAGTTCGCGCCGTATGTGCAGTCCGTCGTGACCTCAGCCGCGCTGTTCGCGAAAACCGCTTTTTCGTTTTTGCGCTGGCATGGATTCCGCGATGTCCTTCTTGCGTGGCTGATAGTCTGCGTGGCGTCCGAGATCACTCTCAGCGGACCTGACTTGCAGGGCATGTGGGTTGGACTCGTGGCGATTTGCGCGATTGTCATTCTGGGCAATTGCGTTCCCGTGGTCGATTTGGCGTTTGCGACGGGGTTTGATCGAATTCGTCCCGCTCTTTTCGTGATGCACGCGACTTTGACTTTCGCCTTGATTCTCGATGTCGTGCTCTACGCGATGTTCCGATGCCTTTCGGCGCTGTTTTCAACTCGGTGACAGTTTTAGGGAGAAATCAGGAAAATGAAAACATCAGATGGCGGATTTTCACTTGGCTCGTTCCTTGTCGGACTGGCGGTCGCTGTCGCGCTTGTGGTGCTTCTTGCGCCGGGCGGAAAGTCGCGCACGAATTCCGCATCCGATTCCGGGCGCGCAACGCGCGACGGCACGCGGACGGCCGGCAATGCCGAATCTTCGGACTTGGAGTCCGACGACGCTCCGGATGTGGTCAAGGAGAAGCTTCTTGAACTGAAGCGGCGCGAAAATGAGGAGTGGACGGCCGGAAACATTCGCCGGTATCCGATCGCATATCTGGAACACTGCCGTACAATGATGTCGTCCTTGCGTGAAGACTTGCTTGACGCGCAGTTCGGGGCGCGGCTTGAAAAAAGCAGACTTGAGCGCCTGATCAAGGAGGAGTCCACCGCACTTGACGCTAGCAGGGCGTTTCTTTCCGGCGCGGAGGCCGAATTGTCGCGGGGGGCGCGTTTTCCCGTCACTGTTGGCGACTACAGATACGACGGACCGGACTTCACCAACGCCGTGCGCGGGGCGGACGCCACGATTCGAAAATCGGAGAAGGCCATGGCGGTTCATTCCAACAATCTGCTGCGGGCGGACGCGCTGGACGCATTCCTCGGGGAGACGCTTGCGGACCTGGAAGTCCAGATTGAATCGCTGCCGCTGGAGCTGGAGACCTTGAGGGCCGACGAGGCGAAGAAGGCCGCTGACGGCGCCCGCGACGGCATCGCAAACCTGCTGGACGGAGTCAGGGAGATTTCCAAAAAGAGCGCTCCGAAACCTTCGGAATCGGCAAAAAAGGCGGAGTCGCTCGACGACATTTTCAAACGCAACAAACAGGGAGTCAAATCGAAATGAACAGAATCTTTCTCAACGTCGCCATCGCGTGCGGCGCGGTTCTGATCGTGTGCGTCCTTCTCGACGTGCTTGGCATGGGCGACATCGTGAAGGCCGCCGGAAGCCACCTGCGCGAAAAGGCCGGGCTGGAAGCCGCGCAGGACGAAGAATACGAAGAAAGTGAACTTGCGACAAAGTCCGGCTTCACGAATGAAATTGAAAATCTTCTGGGCTTTTCCTTGCGTGAAATCCGGACCCAGCCAGAAAAAATGCAGAGAGTCGCCCGCGAAAAGATACTTGCGAAAATAGAAGCGCTTGAGGCGTTGCGCATTCGTGCGATCGGATCGCGGGAGGGAACGGACCGCAACGTGGAGGAACTCAAGGCACAACAGGCGGGACTGCGGCGTGTCCTTGGCGAGGCGAAACTCATTGTCGAAGATCCGGCTGCGTCATATCCCGTGCAGGTCGGCAATTTCGTATATCAGACGAAGCACGATCTTCTGGTGGCCGCCGCCGACATTCGCGCCCGCGCCGACGCCATTGGCGCGCAAGTGGACAAGTTGTCGCGCGTTCCCGGCGCGGCCAGGGAGAACGAACGGAAGATTAGGGAATATGTCGAATTGCTGGAAGGCACGCTGTTCCAGCTTGAAGCGATATCTCCGCTGGTCGAAGCCAATAAAATCTCGAAGGGCGTCGAGGAGGAAGGCCGCGACACCGGAAAACTGACCTCGCTGCCCGGACAGATCAGCGTCGGCATCACGGAGATTAAGGAACAGGGGACGCGCGATCCGACGGACGAAGACTTGAAGTCGAGGGCTTTTGCGCCATGAACACGCGCGTCGGATTTTTGACTGTCGTCGCCCGCCCTTCCGTTCTGGTGATTGTCGGTTGCGCGATTTTTCTTGTGTCCGGATGCGCCGACATGTATGGAGCGTATCCGGTCGCCAATCGTGGAATGTCCCAGGGCGGCTATGGCGGCGGATGGCAGACGTCGCAGTCCGCGCCGCCGATTTCCTCGGTGCAGACATCGCGCGTCATGACAGGTTCCGGATATTCTTCCGGGATGACGAGGCTCAATTCGTGGAACGCCACGCAGCGCGAGCGCGAAATCAACGCATATCTTGCCCGGAGACCGGAATTCAAGACGGCCGTATCCCAGTCGCGGGCGAATTTGAAGGCGCAGCTTGTCCGGTGGGATTCAATTCTGGCCCAGCGGCGCGACCTCGTGACGCGGATGGGCGGTACAGTCGCCGCTGATCGGCACTACGCGCAGCTGGCGGAGGGGCGCGCCAGAACACAGTCCCGCCTGGACCAGCTCGATGCGTCGCTCGTGTCCGCAATGCTGGAGGACAACGCCGGAGCCGCAGCTCGTCAAATGTCCTGGACGGCGGAAAAGGCCCGGGAACTCGATCTTGTCGCGAGAAATGCCGCCGCAGCCGAGGCGGCCGAACGGGAGCGCGCCGATGCGGCGTTCCGCAATGCCATTTTCTGACGGATGAACGGTTCCATTGCAATGACATCTTCATGAAGACATTGTTCTTAGTAGCAATCGCGTTTTTCGGTTTTTGGTGGTATTTGTCCGATGGATCCTTCACCGTGGATTCGCTGCGCGCGGCGGTCGAACGTGCGTCAGAGGGCCGAACTGAAAGCGAAAAGGCCATGCGTCATCCCGAAAGGATGACGCCGGAGCAGCGTCAGCTGGCCCTGGACTGGGGGGCCGGAGCAAAGGAGACATTCGTATTTCAGGCGTCAGAGCTTGAGAAGCGCATCGATGCGCGTGCCGAAGGCGGATACTCATTTGATCGCCCTGCGGCGAATGCGGCTCGATCCGCAGTGCGAAAACTCAACCGGGCGATAGACCGGGACGACTTCATTGCCGCCCCGGCTCTGATGAACTCCGCCGTGGAGGCGGTTCGGCGGTTCGAAGCCAGTTGCCGGTGGCAGGTGGGAGCGCGCCACAAGAAGCATCGGCACATACGAAGCGCCGCGCAGGAAGGGAGATGGGACGCCGATCCGGGGTGGATGTTCCCTGAACGAGGCTCCCTTGAACCGGCGATGCAGTGCGGGTACTGCAATGGCACCGGACGTCAGACAGTCGATGTCAGATGCGAACAATGCGACGGGGACGGTGTGCTGTCATCCCCGGCAATGCCGATCGTGAACGGGTTGTTCGGCGGCAACCGCCTTCCTGAAAGCCTTCCGTGTCTGAAATGCAACGGCAGGGGATGGCGTACCATGCAGCAGTCATGTTCCGTTTGTTCCGGCCGCGGTTGGGTCAGGTGACGGAAACCGAATGTTTGCGAATTGGAATTTGCCCATCCAGTTCGCTTTTGAAAACGGGCAGGAAAAATGAAAGGATAAAGATGAAACTGAACGACGAAATCATGGCCGCTGTTGACGCATTTGCGTCATCGCTCGATTCCGAAATTCAAGCCGTTGAAACGGAATTTGAATCGGAATCCAGTTGCTGGGGTTGCGGAAACTCTTGCGAAGAAGGTTGCAGCAACAGCTGTTCGACAAGTTGCGGCGGAAAATACATGTAATCATGATGACCGGCCCCCAACGGCGAGACCATGGGGGCCGGTTGTATTCACAACAAGGTCGAAATGAGAACTCCGTCAATAGACAAAAAACGACGAATCGTTCAAATCGCAATCACTGAACGTTGCAATTTAAATTGCGTGTACTGTTATGAGCGCGCCAAGGACTTGGCAATACTGCCAATTGCCGTAGCCAAGGAACATTTGCTGAAGGAAACAAAAAGTCTTGATGGCTTTGACGAATTCGAGGTTGATTTCCATGGTGGGGAGCCGATGCTGGCCTTTGACACAATCCGTGAAATCGCTGAATGGATTTGGAGTCGGCCCTGGCCCAAGCCCTACATCTGCTATGCGACCACTAACGGAACGCTCGTTCACGGCGACATAAAGGAGTGGTTTCGAAAGAATTCAAAACGATTTGTTCTTGGACTGAGTCTTGACGGGACGAAGGCGCAGCATGATGCAAATCGTTCGGATTCGTACGACAAGATTGATTTTGCCTTTTTCCGTGACACATGGCCTTTTCAGGGAGTGAAAGCAACCGTTTCTCCAGCGTCGATTCACGATTTTGCGGATGGAGTTAAACACATCGTGGAACTTGGATTCAAATATTCCATCAATCTTGCATATGGGATGCAATGGTCAGAGGACTTGCTTCCCGTTTACCGCGAGGAACTGCAAAAAGTCGCCGAGTTCTATCTTGAGAACCCAGATTTGGAGCCGCCGTCGTTGTTTGCACATATTGTCTCAAGAATTGGAGCGGATTCGAGACGTGCCGACAAACAAAAAAAGAGGAAATGGTGTGGAACAGGGACGGCTATGTCGTGTCTTGCTCCTGACGGGAAAACATATCCATGTCAGGCGTTCATGCCAAGTTCCGGCATGGAGGGAGGGAGTGGAATAGCCAGCAAAATTGATTTTGCAGATGATGTAAATTTTCGGGATCCGCATTGCATTGATTGCATTTGCGATTCTGCCTGTCCGTCCTGTTATGGAAACAACTACCTGCGCACCGGGACGCTTTTTTCAAGAGACAAGTCTCTGTGCAAGTTCAGAAGAGTGGAAGCCGTTGCCGCATCCTGGCTGTATGGAATGATGCTTCAGGACCCGGAGAAATATCCGACAATTGCCAAGATGAAACCATCTGAGAAACTTGCTGTGGCGAGGGGCGTCAAGCTTATCCAAGAGACGCTGGCGGATGAAGTAGAGGCTTATTGAGGTCGTGGAAATGAAGTTAGCCAAATCTCAATTGAGCAATCTCGAACGAGTTGCAGAATTGACGGCTTCGTATGATTTTATGAAAGACGAAGTTCAATCAGACACGGATTTCTTCGCTTGTTGGGGTTGTTCCGGTCCTTCTCCATGTGGTGGCAACTGTGCCGGAACCTGCGAAAGCAGTTGCACGGAGGATGGATGCGGTGGTTCGTGTGCTGGCTCTTGCAAAAACACATGCCAAGGATTGACAGGACACAATTGTGGCGGACAATACGGTTGATTTCTCAAAAGGGACATACTTCCTTTCTTCCGACCAAAATGAGCGATGAACAACGAATGTGTTTTGATGGATGACAATTCACATGATTGCTACGAAGAATGATTTGCTGATCTGCCCGATTTGCGGCAGGAAGAATCGCCCGGAAGACACGTTTCGATGCAAGAAATGTGGAAAGGACGACCTGTGCATTCGACATCAAGACGAAAAGACGTTTCTTTGTTCCCAATGCAGTCGTGGAGGCGCATCGACTGTTAATATTGACAAGCCAAGGGTCGGCCTGTCCGAAGTGAGACTACAGGCAATGCGTGAAAAGTTAGCCGTAGTCGCGGACTGCGCTGAAATAACACAAGGGCCGTTTATTTCCTTGAACGAGGTGGATCGCAAGGCCGTCTTGAAAAGAGTCGCGGGGGAATTCCATTCACGGCATCCGACGTGGCTTTGCGTTCCCGTGATTGTCGAAACGTTTTCTTCCTGGAATCCACTGTCGATTCCGTCTGGCGTCAAAATCGCGTTCGGAACGAAAGTCGACGCATACGTGGAATTCAAAAACAAACACGAGATTCATGCCGTTCCTTTTGCGGCTAGACAGTGGTCGATGCGCATTCGTCTGTACGGTTTCGAAGACAAACAAATGTCGAAAGGCCCGATTTTCGACAAGTCGTTTCCGCTGGATGGTTGTGAATACGATTTGGTTTTCGTCCAATTGAGACCTGGGGTGATGTCGGTGAAGCCCACCATATCATTGGTATTTTCCTAAAATTCGCCGACAAATTTGAATTCACCGGGTACTCGTCGGCTTTAGGCAACGTCTAGCCTGGCAAGACCTGTCCAGCGGATATTGTCATGGAGTCAACGGCGGACTGGAGTCCGCCGCTTCGATGCGGCTCGCGCGGCGCGTGGGCGGTGTCGGTGTCGCAACTAGTGGTTTGGCACATTGACATTTCGGATTTCACCATGCCCATTGTTCACAAATCATCATTGCAACAAATCGTCATTGTTCACAAATCACAATCGTTCGCAATTTGCAAATGCAAATTTCCTGTTGCGCGGGGAGGGCAATCTGGTAGAGTCTCGACCAATGCGGAAATTTGTAGAATTCTACAATATCCTGCATCGCGAGGAACGGCAATGAGAATTGAACGAGGCGACTATCTGGAAGCAATCAAACCCCGTTATGCACAACGGGCTCGTCAAGGTCGTCACTGGTGTCCGGCGGTGCGGAAAAAGCTATTTCCTGTTCCACATCTTCCGGGACTGGCTTCGCGAATCGGGCGTGGATGATTCGCAGGTTGTCGCCGTCCAGCTCGACAACGATGACTTCGCCACCCTGCGGACGCCGCAGGCCCTGTCGAGCTACATCAAGGAGCGGCTTCCGGATGACGGTCGCCGTGCCTACGTGCTGATTGATGAAATCCAGGAGTGCAGGCCCCCGAAAGGGGAGGAGAATCCCGTGACGTTCTATGACGTCCTGAATTCGCTGATGAAGAAGGAAGGCGTGGATGTCTATGTTACCGGATCCAACTCCGAGATGCTGTCCGAGGACATCGCCACGAACTTCCGCGATGGCGGGCGGTGTTGATCGCGGCGGCCTGCCCCTCGCGTCCGTGGCGCATATCCCCGCGCGATGGCGGGAGTGTTGGTGTCGCAACTAGTGGTTTGGCACACTGACATTTCGGATTTCACCATGCCCATTGTTCACAAATGTCAATTGTTCGCAAATGTCAATTGTTCGCAAATCATCATTGCAACAAATCGTCATTGTTCACAAATCATAATCGTTCGCAATTTGCAAATGCAAATTGGAAATTTCGCGGGGAGGGGGGGAATCCCTAGGGGACGGGGAAGCGGGTGACGAATTCGGCGACTTCGGCGCGGACGCGAGCCTTTTCGGCGGCGTCGTCCGGAGCGGCGAGAACCCGCTTGATGCGGTCGGCGATGAATTTCATCTCCGGTTCCTTCATGCCGCGCGTCGTGACGGTGGCCGTGCCAATGCGGATGCCGGATGTCACGAACGGGCTGTTTTTGTCGAACGGGATCGTGTTCTTGTTCACTATGATGCCGGTTTCGTCAAGCGCGGCGGCGGCGACCTTGCCGGTGAGTCCCTTGGTGGTGACGTCGACGAGGCAGAGGTGGTTTTCGGTGCCGCCCGAGACGAGCCTGAATCCGTCCTCTACCAAGTCCCTGGCGATGGCGGCGCAGTTGCGCACTACCTGATGCGCCCAGTCCCTGTATTCCTGGGTCATCGCCTCCCTGAAGCAGACGGCCTTCGCGGCGATCACCTGCTCCAGCGGGCCGCCCTGCAGGCCGGGGAAGACGGCGCGGTTCACGTCCTTTATGTACTTTTCGCGGCAGAGGATGAGCCCGCCGCGCGGGCCGCGCAGAGTCTTGTGAGTCGTCGTGGTGACGAAATCGGCGTATGGCACGGGCGACGGATGGGCTCCGCCGGCGACAAGACCTGCTATGTGCGCCATGTCCACGAGCAGATACGCTCCGACCTTGTCGGCTATGGCGCGGAAGCGGGCGAAGTCGAGCACGCGCGGATATGCGCTGGCGCCGGCGAGAATGAGGCGCGGCTTCTTCTCGACGGCGAGGGCCTCCAGGGCGTCGTAGTCGATGCGTTCCGTTTTCGGATCCACGCCATACGGGACGATGTTGTAGATTTTCCCTGAAATATTCGCGGGGGACCCGTGGGAGAGGTGGCCTCCCTGGTCGAGGGCCATCGACAGAATCGTGTCGCCCGGGTTAAGCACGGCCAGGTAGACGGCGAGATTGGCGCTTGCCCCGCAGTGCGGCTGGACATTGGCGGCCTCCGCGCCGAAGAGCTCCTTCGCGCGGTCGATCGCGAGCTGCTCGATTTCGTCGACGAAGTGGCATCCTGAATACCAGCGCTTCCCCGGGTAGCCCTCGGCGTACTTGTTGGTGAGAACCGAACCCTGGGCCTCGCGCACGGCGCGCGAAGTAAGGTTTTCCGAGGCGATCAGGTTGATGCAGGTGCGCTCCTGCTCGGCGTGCTTGAGGATGGCGCCGTAGACTGCGGGGTCGGCATCCTTGAGATGGGCCACCTCAAGCAGGCGGTTGCCCTCCACGGAGAGCTTCGCCACGCGGCGGCAGTGCCGCTCGACGGTGGGGCCGGCGGAGTCGAGAAATGCGTCGACGACGCCGCAGATTTCCTCGGCTGGCGTTTTTTCGGCCGCGATCACGAGCACGTTGGCGTCGTTGTGGTCGCGAATCGTGCGGGCGTCCAGCGCCGTGATGGCGAGAGCGGCGCGGACGTGAGGGAAGCGGTTCGCGGCGATGGTCATGCCGGCCCCCGTGGTGCAAACCAGAATCCCCTTGTCGGCCGCACCCGTCTCCAGCGCGACGGCCACCGCCTCTCCGAAATCCGGGTAGTCGCACGATTCGGGCGACTTCGTGCCGAAATCAATCGCGTCTGCGAAGCCGCGCGCGGCCAGATGTTCGAGAATGGTTTTTTTTGCGGCAAAACCGGCATGATCCGAACCGACGGCGATTTTCATCTTTCTGGGAAGTTTTTTTAGGTGCTGGACATCAGTCGAAAACGGCGGCGGAGTATGCCGCAAGCCCCCTCCAAGGTCAAGAATCGGAATTCGCGGGGGGAACGTCCGCGAATTCAAGATTTTTCGTGCAATCCGTTGCCATTTGGGGTAGTATTGCCCTCAAGCCCGCATTGGCGCGCGTTTCCGCTAACCAGAATCCTCAACAACGCAAAAAAATGAACTTCCGACTTCCTTCGGTGCCGTTTGCCACCGTCGATCCGTATTTTTCGCTGTGGCTGCCAGGCGACAGGTTGACCGATGCAGACGTGACGCACTGGACCGGGCGCGCCAATCTGCTGCGGGGGACAGCGATTGTCGACGGCAAGGCGTGGCGTTTTCTCGGGCGCGGCAACGAACCAGCGCTCGAACAGGTTTCGCTTGAAGTCCGGGCGCTTACCACGGAAGCGGTTTTCGAGGGTGCCGGAATCAGGCTGCGCGTCGCGTTCACCACGCCGCTTCTGCCCGACGATCCGGCGTTGCTGTCGCGTCCGGTTTCGTTTGTGCGCGTGACGGCAGAAGCCCTGCCGGGGAAGCGCGGCGCCGCTCCGCGCCGCGTCACCGTGAAATTGGCCGCGTCCGAGCAGCTCTGCCTCGACAAGGAGGGCGACGCGCCCGTCGAAATCGGGCGGCCGAAGCTGCCGCGCGGGATTTCCGGGATTTCGATCGCCAGCGCCCGGCCGCGGGTGCTCGAGCGTGCCGGGGACAATCTCCGCATCGAATGGGGGCGCTTCATCCTGGCCGTCGCCGCAACCGGCGCGAAAGCGCGCTCCTTTGAGGAAAAGGACGTGTGCTTCCAGCAGCGCGCCCTGGAGGAGCATGAGCGTTCCAACTACCGCCCCGGCGTTCAGCGCACCCAGTTCGACGCGCTGGCTGAGAAGATGTCGTTCATTTCCGTTGAGGCTCCCGTCGCGCTTGGCGGCGAGGGGACGCTGTTCCTGCTGTGCCAGGACGACGCCGGCGCCTCGGTCGAGTACTTTGGAAGGCATTTGTCCTCTTTTTGGAACAAGGACGGCAAGACCGCCGAAACTGCGATCGCCGAGGCCGCCGCGGGATATGCCGCCGAACGCGCCGCGTGCGACGCCTTCGACGGGCGCATCGCGGCCGACGCGGCCAAGGCGGGAGGCGAGGAATACGCGGCGCTGCTTTCCGCCGCGTACCGCCAGACGGTCGCGGCGCACAAGCTGGCCGTCGACGAAGACGGCGAGTTGCTCTGGATAAGCAAGGAGAACTTCTCGAACGGCTCCGCGGCGACCGTGGACGTATCCTATCCGTCCATTCCGCTTTTTCTGCTGTACGCGCCAGAGCTCGTGAAGGCCATGATGCGGCCGATCTACCGATTCGCGGCCTCGGAGAAGTGGCCGTACGACTTCGCCCCGCACGACTGCGGCACGTACCCGCTTCTTAACGGGCAGACGTACGGTCTCGTCCGCGAAACCGGCGAACTGCGGCTCGACAAGCAGATGCCCGTGGAGGAATGCGGCAACATGCTCGTCATGGAGGCCGCCGCCGCGCTGGCGTCGGGCGACGCGAGCTTCGCCGCGTCCCACATAGACACGCTTCGCGGCTGGGTGAAGTACCTTGAAGACAACGGCGAAGATCCGGGCGAACAGCTTTGCACGGACGACTTCGCCGGGCATCTGGCGCACAACTGCAATCTCGCCCTCAAGGCCATACTTGGCGTTGCCTCGTTTGGAATCCTGATGGGGATGCTCGGGAAAAAACGGGAGGCGGCGAGCAGGCTGCGCCAGGCAAGGGCCATGGCGAAGAGCTGGCTTCGGCGCGCGAAAAACGCCGACGGCTCGTTCCGGCTGGCGTTCGACCGCCCCGGCTCGTTCAGCCTCAAGTACAATGCCGTCTGGGACAAGGTGTTCCGTCTGGGGATCTTCCCCGACGGTGCGTTCGACGCCGAACTCCGGCGCTACGAGGCAGAAGCGCTTCCGTACGGGGTGCCGCTCGACTCCCGCAAGTCGTACACCAAGAGCGACTGGACGGTCTGGGCCGGCTGCCTCGAAAAGAGTCGTCTGCGGACGTTCAAGTCGCTAGTTTCCGGGCTCGTGCGCTTCTACACCACCACGCCGGACCGCAATCCACTCACAGACTGGTACTGGGCGGACACGGCCCACCAGGTCGGGTTCCAGGCGCGTTCCGTGCAGGGCGGGCTGTGGATGAAAGTTCTCGTCGACAAGGGGCTGACGCCGCCAGCCGCGCAAAATTGACGGTTGCCGCCCATTGACATTTTCCGCCGCTTCGTCCATAGTGGAGTCCACGAAGCGGTGGCGCGATTCGCCACAAAACACAATTCAGCTCCACAACCCCAAGAAAAACTCCATGCGCTCGACAATAGACCGTCTCGTCCAACTCCAGGAACTCACTCTCATTCGCGACGAACAAAGGTCGCTGCACGGGGCTGGCGCGGATTTGACGTCGCTAAACGAGCGCATCGACGGCATGATCCAGGAGCTTGACCCCGCGGTCAAGGCGATCTATCTGCGCCTGTCGAAGAAGGACCATGTCATAATCGCCCCTCTGCACGAGGGCAAATGCTCGATGTGCGGCATGAGCATAGCGATTTCGCAGGTGCAGTCCGTCAAGCAGTGCCGTACGCTCGTCGCGTGCCCCAGCTGCGCCCGCATTCTCTACGATCCAAACGGCGTCAAGTGGCTGGCAGAGCGGCCGAAGCGCTCCTCTGGCGAGCGCAAGACTGGGCTGGCGCGTTTTTCGTCCCCGGCGCTCATGCTGCCGCACCTGAAGGCGAAGAGCGCGGCGGAAGCCGTGGCGGAGCTGGCCAATGCCCTTGAGCGAGAAAAACTGGTGGATGACGCGGCGACCCTCGCCAAGCTGGCGATGGACCGCGAAGCCCCGGTTTCCACGAACGTGGGGCGCGGCCTGGCGTTTCCGCATGTGCGCGGGATCGAGGGCGGCGCCCTCACTCTGGTTTTCGGCACCAGCGAAGCCGGAATCAAGTGGGGGGATGGGGACGAGGACCCCGTCAATTTCGTGTTCTTTTCCACGATTCCCACCGCGGCCAGTTCGTTCTACCTGAAAATCCTGGCCGGGCTCGTGGACCCGTTCTCCAAGGACGTCAACCGCAAGGCCGCGCTTGCCGCCGAAACACCTGACGCCCTCTGGAAGGCGCTCACGAAGGCGACGCGCTACTCGATCAAGTAGAGGGTGCGATCGCCTCCGCGACCAGGTCGTAGTCGGTGTGGCCCGTGACGCGGCAGCGGACGAACGAGCCGACGGCTGTTTTCGCGGGCGCTTTTTCGACGTATGTCACGCCGTCGATTCCGTCCGGCGCCTGACGTTCCGCCCTTCCGATCCAGGGGCCTGAGCGGCGGGACGGCGGAGTTTCCATCAGAACCTCCACCTCGGAACCCTTCAGCGAGTCGAGTTTCTCGCGCACGATTTCCGCCTGGGCGCGCATGAGCCTGCGGCGGCGGTCGCGCGCGGTCCGCCCCGGGACTTGGGCGTCCATCGAGAACGCGCGCGTGCCCTCTTCCGGGGAAAAGACGAACGCGCCGAGGTGGTCGAAATGAGCTTCGCGCACGAACGAAAGCAATTCCGCGAAATCGGCGGCCGTCTCGCCGGGAAAACCTACCAGGCAAGTGGTGCGCAGCACCGCGCCGGGAACTCGCGAACGGATTCTTTCCGCCATGGCTGGCACGGCCGAAACCGTGTCGGCGCGCCCCATGCGGCGCAGCACTGCGGCCGACGCATGCTGCACGGGGATGTCGAAGTACGGGAGGATTTTTTCGCTTCCGGCGATGAAATCAAGAAGCTCGTCGGTGCAGTGCGCGGGGTGGCCGTAGAGGAGCCGGACGCGGAATTCGCCAGGCAGCGCCTCCAACGTCCCGAGAAGTTCCACGAGCCGTCCGCCGCGGGCGAAGTCGGCGCCGTAGCTCGTGACGTCCTGTGCGACCAGGTCGATTTCGCGCTTGCCCGCCTTGAGCAGGGCGCGGACCTCCGCGACGATGTTTTCGACTGATCGCGACCGCAGCCGCCCGCGAATGCCGGGAATGGCGCAGAACGCGCAGGCGTGTCGGCAGCCCTCGGCGATTTTGACGTAGGCGAACGGACCCGGAGTTAGCGTGAAAGCCGGATCGACCGGATCGAAAAGCGCCTTCGAGAGGCCGGGGGACACGCAGGGAACCGGGGCGCCGGAAGGCGTGCCGTCCGCCTCTGCCGCGTCATTGCCGCGGCCAGCGCGGTCCAGCACCACGCGCACCGTTTCCGGAGCCCGCTCCAGGTCGTCCACGCCAAGCGTGGCGTCGACGTCGGGGCACGCCTGGAACACCGCGTCACGGTAGCGTTGAGGGAGGCACCCGGACACGATCACCGCGCGGCATGGCAGCGCCGGGTCGGCCTTGGCTGCGCACGCCTCCGCGATTGCGCCGATTGCCTCCCTGCGGGCGTCCTCGATGAAAGCGCACGTGTTGACGAGAATCGCGTCCGCCTCGTCCTGCTGCACCCCGACGTCGAACCCGGCACGCGCCAACGCGGCGGAAATTATTTGCAGATCGACAAGGTTCTTGGGACAGCCCAGCGAAACAAGCGCGATTTTTTCGCCTTGTCCTACGTTGCAGTTCCCGCCCGCCGCGCGAGGCTTCCCGGCGGGCGCCTTCCCTCCAGATTTTTTCATTTCGGAAAATCGCAATCTCGGTTGTTAAAAAAAGCAAGGGCGCGGGCGTTCGGGAGCCGCCCGTGGAAAAAAAGTCATTCCGCCGGGAAAACCGCGAACACAGGGCAGTGGTCGGACGTCCGGATCCGGGAGCCGACGCTGCGCGCGAGAGGCTCGCCAAGCCCGCGGTGCAGAATGTGGTCGAACGTGGCCGCGGGGTACCACTGATTCGCGGGAAGCGTGGGCCTCTGCGATTCCGGGATGCCCTCGAAAGCGTCGCGCAGGCCGGCCTCCAGGAGAGTCCGAAGCGTCTTTTCGCCGGCAAAGCGTTCGTCCTCCAGAGCCATGTTGAAGTCGCCGGCCACGACGATCGCCGGGGGCGCGCCGTCCTTCGAGGCGTATTTTCGCGCGATGACGTTCATGCGCCGGACAAGCTGTTCCGCGGCCAGTTCGCGCTTGAGGCGGTTGAGGACCTCCTGGCGTTCCCGATCCGTGCCCTCCGGGACGTAGTTGCTTTTGAGATGGACGCAAAAGCACGCCACGCGCCTGTTTCCGGCGTCGAAGACAGCCCAGGCGAAGCCGCGCGGCGGGTAGACGAAATCCGACGCGACCCAGGGTTCGGAGCCGGAGGCTACGCATGGAAGGCGCGAAAAAACGGCCAGTTGCTGAAGGCTGCGGTTCGTCGGATTCATCCAAAAGTCCGAACATACGACAAGGGAAAGGCCCCCGCCCAGCCTGGAGATGAAATTGGAGCAGATGGCCGCGTCGCGGATTTCCTGGACGAAAAGGACGTCGGGGACGCCGATGGAGCGGAGACCGCGCGCGGCATCGGCGATGCGGCGGCGTTCGACTGCCGGTTCCTGCGGCTCCGGCCAGCCCGACGGGAACCACTCCATGTTCCAGGTCGCGAAGCTGAGGCCGCGGCCGGCGCCGCCGGGGATGCGCGATGCATCGCGTGCGGAGGCGTTTTCCGGCCGATTCTCCGCGGCCGCGCCGCCGTCGGCTGCCGCCGGATCCCCGGCAGTCGGGGCCGGATTTGGGAGCAGCCACGAAAACAACGCGAACGCGGCGGCGACAAATGCCACCGCGAGGAACGAAAACCGCCCATTTGACCCGTTCTTCCGGTTTGAGCCGCCCTTTTTGTTCGTCTTCATGGGCCGAATGATACTCCGGCCGACGCTCCTGGGCAAGGACAAATGCGCGCAATCTCGGATTCCTATCCTGCGGCGCGACGAACCACGGTTTGCGGCCAGGAGGGACTTCTGGTATCCTCCGAGCCATGCAACCGATTGCCAAGGTCAACTGCGATTTTCAGCCGCTCCGTCAGTCGAAATGCGATTGTCAGGACAAGGCGGCGTCGCAGAGGCGGTGAAGAGTGTGCGAGACATGACCGCCAAGCGTACCGAAGGACGGCCGATCGGCTCCCGGAGAGTCCTGATGCTTCTGCCGGGCGACGACCACCGCGCGCGGGACGGCCTCGACGCCTTTCGCCGCAAGGCCGAGGAGCGGCATTGGGATTTCTTTTCCGCCGAGGTGTCGCGTGCGGCGGATGGCTCCGCGCGGCTCGCCCGCTCGTCGCGCAGCGCCGGTTCGCTCGCCGAACTGGCGCGCATACTGCGGCCTGACGGCATCGCGGTGTGGCGCGGCGCCGTTTCTCCGGCCGAGGTCCGACTGGCGTTCGGGCCGCGCGTCCCGGCAGTTTTCGTGCATCGCTCCGCCAGCGCGGACTTTCCTCCGGGCGACAGGCCAGTGACGGTCTGCTGGGATTCGACTGAGATCGCCGCGGCGGCGGCGCGGGTCCTTTTCCGGTCCGGATGCGACCACTACGCATTCGTCCCGGCGCCGCAGGACACGTCGTGGAGCCGCGAGCGCGGCGACGCGTTCCGCCATTGCGTCGAAGCCGCCGGGAAGGTGTTTCACGAATTCGAGACGCCCCTGGACCGCTGGATCGCCGCGCTTCCAAGGCCGTGCGGCGTGCTGGCGTGCACGGACATCGTCGGCGAGGCCGTCCTTTCGGCCTGCGCCAGCGCCGGCCTGCGCGTTCCGGACGATGTGGCCGTGGTGGGCGTCGGAGACAACGCGCAGCTTTGCGACGCCGCGAAGCCGTCGCTTTCGAGCGTCGCGCTCGACCGCGCCGTCGAGGCCGGTGCGGCGGCGGGGCTGCTGGACGAGTGGATGCGCCGCCCCTCGCGCCGCCCCGTTCCGCTCGTCATCCCGCCCTGGCGCGTCGTGCTGCGCGCATCCTCCCGCTTCGCTCGCGACCGGAGAGTCGCCCGCGCCATGGAATTCATCCGCCTTCACGCCTGCGAAGACGGGTTCGCCCCGCCGGCCGTCGCCCGCCGAATGGGTGTCTGCCGCACCATGGCCGACAAGCTTTTCCGCACCGTGCTCGGGCGTTCGATTCTAACCGAAATCCACGACGTCCGACTCGCTCGTGCCAGGGAACTTCTGCGCGAGGGCAAGCCGCCGGACATTGTCGCCGCACAATGCGGCTACTCTTCCTCCGACGTGTTTCGCCACGTTTTCCGCGACCGCGTTGGCGAGACCGTCAGGCATTGGGTAGTCATGAATGGAGTTTGATTCCTCTGAAATTTCCTAGGAGGCCCTAGGACCCCTAGGAGCCCTAGGACCCCTAGGGAGCCTAGGACCCCTAGGAAGCCTAGGAATTCCTAGGACACCTAGGGAGCCTAGGATATCTAGGAGCCCTAGGAAGCCTAGGAATCCCTAGGACACCTAGGGAGCCTAGGATACCTAGGAAGCTTAGGAATCCCTAGGAGCCCTAGCCCCCCCTTTTTCACTACTGACGGCGAAGAAGGAGCCAGAGTGCGTCGCCGTGCGAATCGACCCCGGCCCAGGCCAGGGCGATGGCGTCGCGTTTCCGCCAAATCGAAAGCCCGTCGACGCCGCCTGCGGGCTCGGCCTCTGTCCAGCCGCCGGCCTCCAGCGCGGAGCGCAACGCGAAAAGCACCGCCTCGGGAGACTGGCCGGCGGCCGCGCCTCCGGAGCATATCTTCGTGCCGGCCGCGCCGGACACGCCGCTGGAATCGGACGACGCGGAGGACATGACGGCATCGAACGAAACTACGAGCCCGGCGGGTTCGGGCACGTCCGGGACGTTCCAGCGTGCGCGCGAGGAGACCTGGCTGCTTGCCGGAGAATCCGAAGAAAAGCAAATCGCGGCCTCGCCTTCGGCGCTGTCCGGCGATTTCCAGACGGACAGTTCGCCTTCGGTTCCGTTTACGAGTGCCCGCCGCCGCAGGACTCGCTCGGCGCCGCCATCCGCGCCAACAAGCCGTTCGGCGGCCGACGTGCCGCCGGCGGAGCGTCCGAAAAAGCGCGAAAAGACCGAAGCCGCGACGTGCGGCGCGGCGGCGACCAACAGCAGACCGGCCGCCAAGGCGCATGCGTTGCGCCATCGCGTCCCGCGTCCGTCGTAAGCTTGTTGTGGCATTGCGGTCATTGCAAATCGTCAAGTGCCGGCATCCAGCATTCTTCGCGGACTGCGGCTTCCGCTGGGAGGCCGAAAAGCGAGAGAGCGGCGGGAGGCAGTTCGGCGACGCCCTCGCCGACGCCCTTGCGCAGGGAAAACGAAAGCGCCGCCGGGACGCCATCGGCGAACCACGGCACCTGCCCGTGGCGAAGGGTCGATCCGTCCCCGCGCAAATCCGCGTCGAACGAATCGCCAAGCAGCCGCCGCGTCACGCCGGTTCTGATCGAAGAGACGGAGCCGGGGATGCGTACGTCGTCTGGCGTGAGCGGAATGCCATCGGACCCCGGAGAGATGTCGGACAGCTCCGGGAAGGCGCCTTCCGCGGCGGCGACAGAAGCCGCGGCGGCGGCAGCACGGCCGCGGGCGGCGTCATCGGCCTGCGCGTCGGCCTGCACCAGCGAATGCACGACCAGAATCCCGATTGCGCCGGCAAGCATTGCCAGAAGCGCGACCGCGAACTCCACGGCGGCCTGACCGGAGCGGGGCGTCTGGCACATGGCGGGGCGGGGTGGGGGAGCTCAGCGTCCGGCGGGCGCTTCCGGATTTGCCGGGGTATCCTCGGCAGGGGCGCTTGCCGGAGCGCGGCGGTGTTTGCGCTCAAGGGAGCGCAGTTCCTTGCGGTCCGGACGGTCCTTTTCCAGCAGTGCGCCGACTTCGCCAAGGCGCTTGATCTTGGCGGCCATTTCGGGATCCTTGCGAATTTCCTCGTCTGCGGCCTGGTGCAGCGCCCTGCGCGAGGCGACGAACGCTGCCTTGTCGCCGCTTTCGCGCGCCTTGTCGCTTGCTTCGCGCAGCGGGGCGAGGGCCTCGGAGCGCAGCGCCTCCCGGCGGGCGGCCGAAATTGCCTTCATCAGACGCGTGTATTCGAGCCTGAGGACCCGCCGCTCGTAGTCCGTTATCGAGTTCGGGGTCGTGGAGGTGGTTTCGCCTCCGGCGGTTGGAGGAAAGGCGGGGGCGGCGCGCAGAGCGGCCGCGCAGAAAAACGCGGCGGCGAGAGCGGCGGCCCGGGACGCGTGACGGATGGCATTTGCTGCATTCATGGGTTTCATCTCCTTAGTTGTGTGAATCTTGCCGTCGGCCGGGGAGTTGGCGCGGAGCATCAAATCCCCTTGAGTTCGAACGACACCGTGATCGTGGAATTGGCGCGTATCCAGGTTTCCGACAAGTGGCGGAAGCGGCCGACGGAACGCGCCGCGGAAAGGGCGGACTCGTCCAGCGGCCTGCTGCCGGAACTGCGCGCGAGCGAAACGCCCTGCACCGCGCCGCCGGCGCCGATGACGATCCTGATTTCCGGCGGGCGCCCGCCCATGTCGGTCGCGGCGGGGCGGATCCAGGCGGCGTAGAGCTGGTCGCGAATGGCCAGTTCGCAGCGGCGCGATTCGCCCGGATCGGGAGTGGTGACCGCGCCGATCTTCGCGCCGGCGTTGAGGCGTTCGCTTATTTCGCTGGCTGAAAGGCGCGGACCTGGAGTCCCGATGGAGGGTGCTTTCGTGGAAATCTTCGGGGGCGTCGCGACGATGCGCGGGGGCTTCTCCCTGGGCTGCTTTTTGACCGTGACCTTCTTTGCCTTGGAAATGTCGATTTTCGGCTTTTCGGTTTTTTTCTTCGGAGGAGGCTCCTTCTTCGGAGGGTCGGGAACCGGAATCGGGTCAGGCTCCGGGGCTGGGGGCTCCGGGGCAGGTGGTTCCGGGATAGGAGGCTCCGGCTCGGGTTCGGGTTCCGGCTCCGGCTCCTGAGGTTCTGGCTCCGGCTCCTGAGGTGCTGGTTCCGGCTCCGAAGGCGCGTCCGGTACCGGGACAGCTGGTGCCGGCGGCGCCACCGTGAACTCGGCCATCACGTCATTAGGTTCGCTTTTGCGCGGAAAAGGCGCAAAACCCGCCACGACAAGCAGCAGGAAAAGCGCCGCGTGTATGGCGAGCGACCAGATGAAGGAAGCGCGGCGCAGACGATCGTCGGCCCGTCCGGCGGACCCGCCGGAAATGCCGTCACGAGAGGTTTTGTCTGTGCCGCCGCCTTCCATTTCCCCTATGCGTCGCGTTCGATCCTATGCGTTCCGGAGGAAAGCCGCTGCTCCTCCTCGCCGGGCAGACGCACCGTGGCTACTGTGTTCGCCGGCACGGTGAAGCGCCAGATCCATTTGCCGCCGTCGTAGCGCCAGGCGCTTTCAATCGTTCCATACGGCGAATGGTAGCTCGCCGAAACGCGGCCAATGCGCTGATCAGGGATGGGGGCGAGGACGAACGAGCGGAACCCGGGCGCGTCCGGATCCTCGCGGATGCCGGCCATGGTTCCCATCATCCAGGCGAGTACCGCGCCGTAGGCGTAGTGGTTGAATGAATTCATGCCGACGGGGCCGAATCCATTCGCCTTCGTGTAGGAGTTCCAGCGCTCCCATATCGTCGTCGCGCCCTGGTCCACGGAGTAGAGCCAACTTGGGAAGGCGTGCTGGAGAAGCAGCGTGTAGGCGACATCGGTCGCGCCGCAGTCGTGCGACAGCGTGTCCATGAGAATCGACGTGCCGAGGAAGCCGGTCTGGAGGCGGTTGCCGTGATCGCGGATGTTCGCGAGAAGCGCGTCGCGCGTGGCCTTGGCCGGCTCCTTGTCGAGGATGCCGAGATGCAACGCGAAAAGCGCCGGGGTCTGCATGTCGCGGAAGAGCGGCAGGAGCATTCCGTCGGCCGGATCTACGAACTGGGAGCGGATGTAGTCGCGGGCGCGGCCGGCCATGGCGCGGTATGCGGCCGCTTCCGGTGCGCGGCCGGTGCCTTCGGCCATCTCGGCCATCATGCCGGCGTCCATGAACCAGTAGCAGTTCCCAAGGTAGCGCCAGTAGAGAATCGCGTCGGCGCTCGGATGAGGCTTGCCGTCGGGGCCCTTTTCGTATGCCGCGCCGCTGCACGATTCGAGTTTTTCGCAGCTGAGCCAGTCGGCCCACTGGTGGCTCCGTGCCGTCGGGGAGTCGAACTTGATTTCCTCCAGAAGCGCCAGGTAGCGGGCCATTGCGATCCAGTTCTCGTCGACTGCCTTCCGGTCTCCGAAGTGGCGCCACAGAGTCCAGGGCACGATCACGCCGGCGTCGCCCCAGCCGAGCTGGTGGTTGAGCTGGCCGTACTGCGCGTCGGGGGCGACGCCCGGATAGCCGCCGTCGGGAAGGCGGCTGTCGCGCAGGTCGCGCAGCCACTTGTGGAGGAAGCCGCGGACGTCGGCGTCGTAGCACGCGGCGCGGGTGAACACCTGCGTGTCGGCCGTCCAGCCAAGGCGTTCGTTGCGCTGCGGGCAGTCGGTGGGAACGGACAGGTAGTTGGAGCGATGCCCCCAGAGCACGTTGGCGACGAGGCGGTTCACGTCGGCGTCGCTGGTTTCGATGGAAGCGGTTTCGCAGTCCGCGGAAAGCGACGTCACCGGGACCCAGCGGAGGCTGGAGATTTCAACGGGGCCGTCGGCCGTCACGGAAATGTAGCGACCGCCGAAGAATGTGAACGATGGGCGGTACTTTTCCTCGCCAGTTCCGGCGAACGTATAGCGCGCGAGGGTGCGGGCTCCGCGGTAGTTTTTGATGTACGCGGAGCCTTCCGGACCGTCGCAGCCGCGCGACTTGGCGCCGTTGCCGTCGTTGAGCATTTCGGCGGGGTGGGCCGTGATCGTCGTGCCGGCGGCGGCCTTGAAGACGAATTCCGGAACGGCGGCGCAGTTCTGGCCGAAGTCGGCCACGATCGTCTCGCCGGGTTCCAGGTGCGAAAATCCCTCGCGGAGCTTGACCACGGTGCCGAAGTTCTCGTCGTCGGCGCCTGTCACTCCGCGCCAGACATACGCTTCCACCGGCGTCATGGCCAGGTCCGTGCGCAGATTGATGCGCTGGCCGACCATCGGGAGGATTTCGCCTGCGAACTCGTGGTTTTCGATCGCGGCGGCGGTGGGCGCAGGGCAGTCCCATGGCGCGGGAATGCGCGCGTCGAAGTCCTCGCCGTCGAATATGGCGGCGTGGACGACCGGGCCGGCGGCTCCGACGGCGCCCCAGGTCGTGTCGGTGCCGACGCGCGTCTCGGTGCCGTCTTCGTGGCGGAGGACGAGCACCGCGCGCAGAGCGGAGCGCTCGCCGTGGAAGTTCACGATTTTGTCGCGCCACCAGCCGGCGGAGACGCACGCGGAGAAGATGTTCGAGTCCGCGGCGCCGACGCGCACGAGGTCCGTCACGTCGTAGCAGTACGAGCGCTTGGTTTTGGCGAAGTGCGTGAAGCCGGGCTTGAGGATTTCGTCTCCGACGCGCTTGCCGTTCACGTAGGCCTCGAAGACGCCCAGTCCGGCCAGGCACCACCACGCTTCGGCGACGGCCTTGCCGTTGGGCACGGACTTGGAGAAGTACGCGGTGCCGTCCTCGGCCTCCTGCTTGAGCGTCGTGTTGTGGACGTCGCGCGGTTCCGTGCGGACCTTGGAGTCGGCGGCGCTGATCCAGATTGAACCGTTCCAGCAGTCCTGGTCGAAGAACCCGGTCGAGAACGTGTCGGCGGCGGCGGGGAGCCACGCGCCCTTTTCGTCGCGCACGGAAACGTTCCAGCGGTAGCGCGTCGCCGGGGCGAGCGCCGGGCCGGCGTAGGGGATGTCGACGGACACCGGCGATTCGACGACGCCTCCGTCCCAGAGCGGCTGGCCGGCCGCACCGCCGCCGACGCGGGAGTCGCGCTCCACGACGACGCGGTAGGCGGTCTGCGCGGCGCCTTGGCGTTCGGATTCCATGCGCCAGGAAAAAGTGGGGGTCGCTCCGACGTCGTTGGGGCGCGGGAGAGAATCGACGGAGAGACCTGTGATGCGAGTAGTCATGAGAGACTGTGTGTTGTGTGTTTGTTGTGCCAAGAACTTGGTTTCGGGGCGTCGAGGTCCTGTCGGGGGGTGGGGCGCGGCTTGACCGGACGCGGGGCGGCGGATAGAATCCGCGCCCGTGAATCCGCCCCAGTAGCTCAGCTGGACAGAGCGTCGGTTTCCTAAACCGGATGTCGGAGGTTCGAACCCTCTCTGGGGCACCAGTTTCACGGAAGGTCGCGCCTGCCCGCCGCGCCATTGCAACGGACGCGAAAATGCTACAAACCTCCCCGTTCCGTGTCAACGAAAAAAAGGCGTTGGTTTTGAATCCGCGGCGATTCGTTGGCGCGCTTGAAAACGGCCGGCGTTTCAGATAGCATCCCCGCCGGAATTCGCAAAAAAGGAAAGGCGTCGCAGACGGTGGAAAACCATGGATCGGAAAACGCGGGGCGTCGCGCAGGCGCCTGCGGAATCGCGGAGCGCGCATGCAGGCTCGCCGCGTGCGCGCTGGCGCTATGCGCCGCCGCGATCGCCCACAATGGGCGGCTTTTCGGCCACGCCGTGGCGCGCGCGCCGGAAAGCGGCGAAGAAGCCGCGGCCAAGTCTGATGCCCTGGTCGTGGATTCGACGACGCTTGGCGTGGACGTGATCGGCTACGGCGGCCCGGTTCCGGTCGTGGTTCGCGTGGAGGATGGTCTGGTGGCGTCCGTTGAGCCAAAACTTCCCAACGACGAAACCCCGATGTTCTTTGATTTGCTGGAGGAGGATGGGCTTTGGCGCGCGTGGGACGGACTGCCTCCCGACGTGGCCGCTACCACGCGCGTCGACGCCGTGGCGAGCGCTACGTATTCTTCGGGCGCGGCGATTGCGAATGCCCGCGCGGCGTTTGCGGCGGCGTCCGCGAAACTGGCACCGGCGGCGGCGTCCGGCGGCGCTGCCGTCTCCTCGATTGCGGAAACATCGGGCGCCGCTCCTGCCGGCGTGCCCGCCGCCGCGCCTGTTGCGCGGCCGGAACCGTCTCCGCGCACCATTGCCGCGCTTGCCGTGCTGTTGGCCGCGGCGGTGGTGCCGTTGTTTGTTAAATCGCGGCGCTGGCGCACGGCGCAGCTGTGGCTCGACGTGGTGGTGCTGGGCTTTTGGTCGGGAACGTTTCTCTCGACGGCGCGGCTGCTTGGATGGACGGGCTCCGGCATTGGGCGCGGTCCCGCGGAGCTGGCGACCGCGGCGCTGCTGCTCTCCACGGCGTTCCTGTGGCCGACTCTCCTCGGCAGCAGGTCGCATTACTGCCTCAACGTATGCCCTTACGGAGCGGCGCAGGAACTTGCCTCGCGCGTTCCGGTCACGAAATGGAGGCTGTCTCCGGCGCTGGTGCGCGGACTCTCGGCGTTCAGGCGCGTCCTGTGGATCGTCCTGATGTGCATGCTTGTCTGTGGGATATTTTCTGGCTGGCTCGGGTGGGAGCTTTTCGGCGCGTTCGCGTGGCGTGCGGCTCCGCCGCTGGTGCTGGTGTTCGCCGCGCTTTTTGTGGCGCTGTCGGCGTTCGTGCCCCGCCCGTACTGCCGTTTCGTCTGCCCCACGGGCGCATTGCTCGGAATCGCGGGCTGACTTTCCAGTCGCCGGTCATCGGGGCGTCGACTTTCCAGTCGCCGGTCAAACCCATGGCAGCCCGCGCTCCGATGTCCCACGCGCGCGCTTTGCGTTCCTATTCAGGACGGCTTTTGTCCCCCCTCGCGCGTTTTTTGCTTGCATCGCGGCGATTCCGGTGCTAGTGTTCCCGCGAGAAGACACAACTTTTTTTATCTTCTTTCGTCAGCCCTTCGGTCGGGTTCCGGACACCCAAGCGCTCTTCAACGATTTCCCCACGGCCGCCATGACGATATCGGAAATACAGAGGCAGAAGAAAATCACGGTTTCGTTCGAGGTGTTCCCGCCGAAGACGGACGCAAGTCTCACGTCCACGATCGAGGTGGCGCGCGTTCTCGACAGCCTCAATCCCGACTTCATTTCCGTCACTTGGGGCGCCGGCGGCTCGTCCGCCGGGCGCACGGTGGAAATATCGCGCCGCATCGCCGCGCTCGGCCGGCCCGCGCTGGCGCACCTGACGTGCGTCGGGGGCACCGTAGATTCGGTGCGCTCCATCGCGCGGGATCTGCGCGACGCCGGCGTGGAGAACGTGCTGGCGCTGCGAGGGGACTTTCCGCAGGGCGACTCGGAGCGCCGCCTCGCGCCAGGTCTGGAACACGCCAGCGACCTGTGCGCGATTCTGAAGGAGGAGGGGTTCTGCGTGGGCGCGGCGTGCTATCCGGAGGGACATCCGGAATGCCAGAACCGCGACGAGGACATCGACAACATGGTGAAGAAGGTCGAGGCCGGCGCGGACTTTCTTGTCACGCAGATGTTTTTCGACAACAACATGCTCTACAGCTACCTGTACCGGCTGCAGAAGCGCGGCGTCAGGCTGCCGGTCCACGCCGGGATCATGCCGATCACAAGCGCCAGCCAGGTCTCACGGATGGTCAGGCTCTCCAACGCCTACATCCCGGCCAAGCTTCTGACGCTCTGCGACAAGTTTTCCGGAAATCCGGCCGCCATGCGGCAGGCCGGCGTCGCGTACGCGACCGACCAGATAATCGACCTGATCGGCAACGGCGCAAGCGGCATCCACCTCTACACCATGAACAAGCCCGAAGTCACGCGCGACATCATCCGCAACGTGGACGCGATCATCGGCGCGGTGAACGCCTCGCGCTGACGCGCCGTCGTGCGCTGGCCCGCGCGGCGGCGTTCCCGCGCGGCGCGGCGGCGCGGCGCTTCCCTTCCTCCTTTCTCAAAGCACGAATCACGGCAAATCGAATCAAGTCAAACTGAAACACGGGAGAATTTGAATGAAGACATCGGTAATAGGATTCCCGCGCATTGGCGCGGATCGCGAACTGAAGAAGGCGAGCGAGGCGTTCTTCGCCGGAAAGGCGACGGCTGAGCAGCTCGACGCCGCGGCGCGCGCCATTCGCGCCGAAGCCTGGCGTCTGCAGAAGGAAGCCGGAATTTCCCTCATCCCCTCCGGCGACTTCTCCTTCTACGACAATATGCTCGACGTCGCCTTCGCGCTTGGCGCCGTCCCGGAGCGCTACCGCGCCCTCTCCCTGCCGCCGCTGGAGACGTATTTCGCAATGGCCCGCGGCTACCAGGGTCCGGCCGGCGACGTCAGGGCGCTACCCATGAAAAAGTGGTTCAACACCAACTACCACTACATCGTCCCGGAGCTTTCCGACGACACCGCGCTCAAGTTCGACATCGCCAAGTGGCAGGACGAATACGAGGAGGCGAAGGAGCTGGGCGTGGAAACCGTCCCGGCCGTGATCGGGCCGTACACGTTTCTCAGGCTCGCGCGGTTCACGGGGTCCAGGACCGCGGCAGACTTCGCCGACGCGGCCGGCGCCGCGTTCGCCGATTTCGTGCACGACATGCGCCTCGCAACCGACGCGGCGCGCTTCTCGTTCGCGGAGCCGGCGCTCGTGCTCGACACCTCCGAGGACGACCTCGCGCTGCTGCGGCGCGTCTACGCGCCGGTTCTCAGGGCCGCGCACCGCACCGTCGGCGGCGAGCGCTTCGCCCGCGTCGCGCTTCAGACCTACTTCGGCGATCTGCGCGACTCCTGGAGCGTCGTCTCCAAGATGGGCTTCGACGCGATCGGAATGGATTTCGTCGAGGGGCGCGAGCGCAATCTCGCCCTGCTGGCGGACGGAAGCTTCCCGGATGACGCCGAACTGATCGCCGGCGTTGTGTGCGGCAAGAACATCTGGCGCACCAACTATCTCAAGACGGCGAATGAGCTCATCAGCCAGATCGTGCGCCATGTCCCCGCCGAGCGCGTCGCGCTGTCTCCGTCCTGCTCCCTTCTGCATGTGCCATGGACGGTCGAAAGCGAGACGAAGCTGCCGAGGGACGTCCTCAAATGGATGGCCTTCGCGGTCGAAAAACTCGACGAAGTCCGCGATCTGGCGTACATGCACACCGGCCTGAACGGCGTTCTTGGCTACGATCCCTGGGACGCGAACGTCAAGCTCTTCTACAATGACCGCGTCGAGCCGGACGCCGAAGTCCGCGCCGCCGTGGCCGCGCTTGCCGAGGGCGACTTCGAGCGCGTGCCCGCTTTCGCGGAGCGCGAGCGCGTCCAGCGCGCCAGGCTTGCGCTGCCGAAGTTCCCGACCACCACGATCGGGTCGTTTCCTCAGACGAAGGACGTGCGCGCCGCGCGCGCCGCGCTCGGGCGGGGCGAAATGTCCGCCGCCGATTACGAGTCGTTCGTCCGGGGCAAGATCGAGCGCTGCATCCGCAAGCAGGAGGAAATCGGACTGGACGTGCTGGTCCACGGCGAATACGAGCGCAACGACATGGTCGAATACTTTGGCGACAATCTCGACGGGTTCGTATTCACCGAAAAGGCCTGGGTGCAGAGCTACGGGACGCGCTGCGTCAAGCCGCCGATCGTCTGGGGAGACATCAGGCGCAAGGCCCCGATAACGGTGAAGTGGAGCGCGTTCGCGCAGTCGCTGACGAAAAAGCCCGTGAAGGGGATGCTGACCGGCCCTGTGACGATTCTGAACTGGTCGTTCCCGCGCGAGGACCTTTCGCTCCGCGAGCAGACTCTGCAGATCGCTCTCGCGATCCGCGCCGAGGTCCTCGATCTGGAAAAGGCCGGCATCGGCATCGTCCAGATCGACGAGGCGGCCCTGCGCGAAAAGCTCCCGCTCCGCCGCGAGGACTGGCGCCGCGAATATCTGGACTGGGCGATACCCGCCTTCAGGCTCGTGCATTCCGGGGTGAAGCCGGAGACGCAGATACACACGCACATGTGCTACAGCGAGTTCAACGACATCATCCGCGACATCGACGCCATGGACGCCGACGTGATCACGTTCGAGGCGTCGCGCGCCGACCTGAAGATCCTTGACGCCCTGAAGGCCGCCGAATTCCGCACCGAAGTCGGACCCGGCGTCTACGACATCCATTCGCCGCGCGTCCCGTCGGTGGACGAAATCGTCGCCGCCGTGAGGAAGATGATGACGAAGGTTGATCCGGCAAAGCTGTGGATCAATCCGGACTGCGGTCTCAAGACGCGCGGCGAGCCGGAAACCGAGGCCAGTCTGCGCAACCTCGTCGCCGCGGCGCGCATTCTGCGCGGCGAATAGCGGCCGGCGGTCGGCGCCGGCCGCCGACAGGCGGTGGCGATCGCGGTCTCGCGGTCGCTGCCGTTTTCCCGCAGTGGCTATTCCGCGCCGAGCGCCTTGGCCAGGGCCACGGTGAGCGTCGCCAGATCGGCGCGGTGTTGCGCGAGCGACAGACGCGCCGCAAGCAGCGCGGTCTGCCGCACTAGCACGTCCGTCCAGTCGCCGGATCCGGCGCGGTAGCGTTCGCGCGCGGCCTCCAGCGCCTCTTCGTCGCGGGCGACAGCGCGTTCGAGCGCCGGGCCGCGCGCCCGCTCCGCGTTCAGCTGCGTCCAGGCGACCTGCGCTTCGTGTATGGCGGAAAGCACTGCCTCGTGCCATGCGAGAAGCGCCTCGCGCGCGACGGAATCGGCGTGGCGTTCAGCGGCGGCCAGCGCCCCGCCGCGAAACACGGGCACGTTGAGCGAAGGCCCGAAGGCTAGAGACTTGACGGCGTCCGACCACGATGTGGCTCCCTGCGCCGAAAGTGTGAGGCCGGCAGCCAGGTCGATGGACGGCCATCTGGCGGCCTTGGCTGCGCCGATTCTTGCCGTGGCGGCGTGCAGGGCGGCGGCGGCGCGGCGCACGTCCGGGCGTTGCGCCAGCACCTGCGGCGGGGCGGCGCCGGGCGGCTCGGGTGCGACAGGCGGCGGGGGCGGCGCGGCGGGATCGGGTGCTGCGAGGAGCTCCTCCAATTCGTCCGGGGCGCGGGCGAGAAGGAGCTCCAGAGCCCGCGCGGCGGAGTCGGCCGCCGCCTCCCTGGATGGAATTCCGGCCTCAGCTGTCGCGATTGCGGCTTCTGCGGCTGCGACGTCCGATCCTGACGTGAATCCGGACCGGCCCTTGGCGCGCGCGATCTCGGCGTTGTCGCGCTCGGCCGCGAGATTGTCCCGTGCGATTGCAAGCGAAGTCTGCGCAAGGCGCAGCGTCGCGTAGGCAGAAACGATTTCGGCGCGCAGCGACAGCAGCGCGTCGCGTTCGCTCCAGCCCGCGCCCTCCAATTCGGCGGCTGCGGCTTCGGCCGTGCGCCTGGCGCCGCCGAACAGGTCGATTTCCCAGGCGGCGTCCGCGCCGGCGCGCCAGGACTTGTCGGTGCGCCCCGGATCGAACGAGCGCGTCCTGGTCGCGGCGCCGCTTGCGCCAAGCGTCGGCAGGAGCGCCGCGCGTGCGGCCTCGACGGCCTCGCGAGCCTGGATGGTGCGCTCCGCGGCCTGCGCCAGCGTCAGGTTGGTGGCGCAACCTTTGGCCAGAAGCCGCCGGAGCACGGGATCGTCCCAGCGCATCCACCAGCTTTCGCCGGCCGTGGCGGCGTCGTGGGGGGCGGGAGTGCCGGATTCGGCGTCCGCCTGGAAAAGCGCCTCGTCTGCTGGAATCCGAGCTTCGGCCGCGCCGCCGGACTCCGCGGCGTCGTTCGAGCCGGCGCCGCGAAAACGCTCCGGGATGGACGTGGGAGGAGTAGGTTCGGACCAGTCCGGGCCGAGCAGGCATCCGCAAAGTGGAAGCGCCAGCGCGGCGGAAGCCGCCACGCGCGAAATGGAACGTCGTTCGGATTTTTTCTTTCCGGTGGTTTTCATGGCGATTCCTGCCCCTGTCGGCAATCCTGGCAATTCAGTTTTTCGAGAAATCCGCGCACGGCCGAAATGTCGGAATCGGGAGTCGAGGCGCCAGCCGCCAGCCCGACGGTCCGGAAGTGCGCGAATGCGGCGGGATCGAGCGAGGTGGCGTCTTCCGCAAGAAAAACCGGTCGCGAACGGCCAGCGATTTCGGCGAGACGGCGAGTGTTCGCGCTGTGCGGGGATCCGACGACCACAATGGCGTCGCATTCTTCCGCGAGCTTCGTCAGTTCGGACTGCCGCGTCCGCGTGGCGCCGCAAATCGTGTTGATGACGCGTGCGTCGGGCCACCGTTCAAGCGCCGCGGCGCGCGCTGCGGCGAAACTGGCTTCGTCCCTGGTGCTCTGGCTCACGAGCGAAACCGGGAGTCCCGGATCCGGCAGTGCCTTTAGCTCCTCCGGGCCGGACACCACGGCGCACCGTCCTTCCGCGCACCCGGACAGTCCCTGGACTTCTGCGTGTCCGGCGTCGCCCAGTATCAGCACGAAGCGCCCGGATTCGCTTTCCTCGCGGCATACGTTCTGAATGTTGCGTACGAACGGGCACGTCGCGTCGTGGACCTTCACTCCGGGCAGAGCCGTCAACGTCGCCATGCGGCGTGGAGAGACTCCGTGCGCGCGCACCATCAGGACGCTGCCGGGGGAAGGAACTTCGCCCGGCGAAAGGGTTCGGACTCCAAGTGCCGCCAGCCTGGCTGTCTCGTGCGAATTGTGGATTAGCGGCCCGTCGGTGCAGACGGCGGTGAACGCTCCGTCGAGGGCCAGTTGTTCGGCGGCGCCGATCGCGCGGCGGACGCCCTGGCAGAATCCCGCGGATTTTGCGACGACGACACGCATTGCGGAACAAGACGGATCTGGGCGGATTTGACGGGTGCGGGCTATTTGGCAGCCGGTGCGGCGCCGCCCGTCAGGATTTCCTGCGCGAAGACGACTGGCAGGTCTGCGCCCTTGAACCAGTACACCGCCCCGGACACCGTGAGCGCCGAGCCGCGCAGCCCTTCAAGCTGCTTGCTGTTTCCGTAGACCCAGCAGACGGTCTCCACGGCGTTGTGGCGGTCGAACCGGACAAGCCGAAAGCGCGTCGGGGAGACTCCGAAGGCGGGGGCGCGAGACAGGACGCCGGCGTAGACGCCGTCGGAGGCCTGCATCTTGTCGGCGCGAAGCCGCGAAGACTGTATCTTGGCCGGACCGACGGGAACGGAATCGCCGCGCGGTGCGGACACAGTGGTGGTGCGGCCCTTGTCCGACGCGACTGGCGGCGGTGGGGCGGGGCGGGGCGGCGGCGGTGCCTCCGGCGCGACGGCTGGCACTTCGTCTCGCAGCGGAGCGGCCTCGGGAACGGGCTTGTCCTCGGGCGGGGCGGGGGTGCCGGCGGTTGCGGCCGGTGCCGCGGTGGCCGTGGTGGCCGCGGTCGATTCCGCAGCGGCCGGCAACGCCGGGCCAGGCTCGTTCGTCTCTGGGGAGGCCGGTCCGGCCGCCTCCGGGGCCTTCGTCTCCGACGTGGCGGCTTTCGCCGTCGCGTCCGAAATTACCTTCACGTATGCGTTGGTCACGTAGACAGCCACGGTCGGCAGGTCCGGCGGCGCGACTTTCGACCAGTCTCCCATAGTTCCGCGCACCTCCAGTTCGGTGCCAAGGGGCAGCGTCCCGACAATGGAATACTGTCTTCCGGCGCCGGCGCGCAGTCGCGCGCCCTCAACTCCGACCTTGCCGCCGCGCGCAAGATCGGAGCGTATCCACGTGTCGCACCGGTGAGGAATCGCGACCGCGACCCACGCCTCTTCGGGATCGCCGCGCAGGACGAACTTTTCGCCCAGTGCCGCCTGGCCGACGACCTCGGCCTCCAGTCGCGGCGCAGCCCGCAGGTTAACCCTGTCGCCGGTGATTTCGACAACGACCGGGCCGCCGTCGGTTTCCGTGGTTTCCGTTGCCGTTGATGAAAAAGTCGCGGCGGCGGAAAAAAGCGCCGCAAGGAGGATGGTTTGTTTCATGCGCCTCATGCTACCACAAGCCGTTTTTCGGTGAAAGCAAAAAAATGCCGGGCGCGGACGTTGCGAAAAGGGCATGGGCGGAGTTAGAATCCCGGCCATGCAATTCCCCATCGCAAAAATGCACGGCGCCGGGAACGACTTTGTAGTTCTCGAAGACCGCAACGGAGATTTCCCGCTTGACGCCCACGACCTTGTCCGCCGCATGAACGCCCCGCGCTTCGGGATAGCGTCGGAGGGGATGCTCGTGCTCCGCCCGATTTCGGGGGACGCCGAGTGCTCGTTCCGCATGGTGTTTTTCAATCCCGACGGCTCGCGCGCGTCTATGTGCGGCAACGGAGCGAGATGCGCCGCGTTCTATGCATTTCTTGCCGGCTTCGCCCCACGCCGGATGCGGTTTTCCACCGACGCGGGGTCCGTCGCGGCAGAAATCGCGGACGGGGAGACGCCATTCGCCGCCACGGTCACGGTGCGGACTTCTGATGTGGCAGGCGCAAAATTCGTGTCGCAGGCAGACGCCTGGCTGCTCGACACCGGGGTGCCGCACGCCGTGCGCTTCGTCGAGCGTGCCGACGGCGTCGACATTGGCGTCGACGGCCCCGCGCTGCGCGGCCACGACGCATTCGGGAAAGCTGGGGCCAATGCGGATTTCGTGGAGGTGCTGGACGCCGCGACGATTCGCATGCGCACCTGGGAGCGCGGCGTGGAGGCGGAAACCGGCGCCTGCGGCACCGGCGCGGTGGCGGCGGCGGTGGCGGCGGCGGTGTGCCGCGGGGTCTGCCGCTTTCCGGTGACGGTGCATGTTTTGTCAGGAGCGTTGCTGACCGTGGACTGCGACGCGCCGGCGCCACCATCCGGCGCCTCCGGCCTTCGACTGACCGGCCCGGCGCGGTTTGTCTTCCGCGGCGTTTTGGACACAGACGCTTTTTCCGCATGAGCCCGGACGATTCCAGCATCGACGATCCGGCCCGCAATCCGGCCCGCGCCAGCCGGCGGAGCGACGCTGTTTTCGCGGCGCTGTACTTCGTGGCGCTGGCCGCGCCGCTTCTTGGATGGCTTGGGATCAGGGGATTTGTCGGGGCGCACGGATTTGACACGCCGGACGTCAGGCCGCGCTTCTCCGCGAGGGCAGTCCTTTCAGGCGCCTGGCAGCGAGAGGTCGCCGAACACTTTGCCCATATTTTCTTCGGGCGCACGGAAGCGCTGTTTCTCAAAAATGGGCTTCACGACGCCGCCACGTTCGGCCGCGACCGCGCCGGCGCCGCCGGCTCCATCGTGCAGGGTCGCTCAGGAGTCCTTTTTGAACGCCAGTATCTCGACGTTGCGCTTGACGAAAAAACACTTCCGATTGAAAGGAAACATGTCGCGGCCGATACCGTCGCGGCCATATGTGCGTTTCGCGCCGCGCTGGCGGAATTCCGTCCGGACGGCGCCCCGCCGGTAATGTTCGTCCTCGCTCCCAGCAAGGCCGAAACGTTCCGCGAATGGATCCCGCGGCGGTTCTTGCGCTTCGCGACTCGTCCTGCGTCGCGCGATCCGGAACCATACCGCACCTGGAAGAGTCTGCTCGATTCCGAGAACGTGCCCTACGCATCGCCCGACGACCTCGCTGCAATGGACGAAATCGCGGGGCGCGCCGCGTCTCCGGCAGAGTTTCCGGACGGATTTCCCGGTCCTGGCAAGATCTCGGTCTTCCCGTATTCCGGCACGCATTGGACGGTGGCCGCCGCAGCTCTCGCCGCGTCGGCCGCGCTGGAACGGGCGGCGCCGCAACTGCCGCGACCGTCGCTCGCCGCAATCGAAATCGTACGCGGCGAACCGGACTATTCGTGCGACCGCGATCTGGCCAGACTCCTCAACATTCCGGTCCGGTACCGCCGCTCGCCTGACCTTTACGCCCACGCCGTGTTCGGGGTGCCGGCCGGGGGCGCTCTCCCGGCGGACGGGCTGCCGCGCGCCGCCGCTTCATCCGGTCCGCGCCTTGCGATACTTGGCGACAGCTTCGGCGATCAGTTTCGCGAAGCGCTTGTACGCGGCGGCGTCTGTTCCGGCGAAAGGGCCGTGCTGCATTTCAACGAGCTGCCATCGGCGCGTGATTTTCGCGAACTGATGTCCGGTGCCGACGCCGTGGTCTTCGTGTATTCCGCGCCGTCCCTTGCGTCCACGCGCGCCTCAAGGACGCTTCTTGATCTGGCAAACGCGCTCGTTCCGCGAGTGCGCGTCGGGAGGCGCTACGCGCTTGGGCGTTCGCCGTACGTTCTGGAAGGCGAGTGGGGGGAGGCCGACGGCGGTCGCGTGGTCACTTTGGCGCCAGGCGCGGAAGGCTTCGTCACCATGCTGTCTGACGCACCGCTTCCAGTCGGGGCGACCGTGCGAATCCATCATGACGACCCGGAAACGCTGACGCTGGAAATGCCGCTGCCGCCGCCGACCAGGCTTCCTCGGGACGGCGATGGGCGTCGCGTCGTGTTTCGCCATGTGCTGCGCGTCGCGTGTCCGCCCGACGCACGTGCCCCGCTGCGCCTGACCGCGTTCGAGGTCATGTAGCGCGCGGGCGGGATTTTTTTTCGCGGCAGCGGACGACGAGGACGTTGCGGTCTCCGTCGCGTTTGTAGGAAATCGAATCCGACATCTTGCGCACCATCATGATGCCAAGCCCGCCAATCGGCCTGTCGGCCGCGGGCAGCGTCGTGTCCGGATCGGAATGCGCGAGCGGGTCGAACGGGACTCCGTTGTCCGACACTGCGATTTCGGCCTCACGTGTGCCGTCCTCGCCGATGATCGCCCTGACTCGGACCTCGAAGTCCTTGGCGCCGGAATACATCACGACATTGGCCGCGACTTCGTCGAGAACGACGTGAAGGGTGGGTAGCGCGGAGACGGGGAATCCGTCCGCCGCCTTGCCGTACGCCGCCTCGGCAACCTCGTCGAGAAACGCGCTGGCTGCGGCGATTCCGGCCTGCGTCGCCGGGAATGAACGTGACATGCCGGCGCCATGGTCGCCGCCGTTGCGGCGAACGGCGAGAACGGTGATGTCGTCCGCCTGCGCGACCCCCTGCGCGAACGCGCTCACCACGGCGCGCACGACCCGGCAGAGGGACGTTGGGTCGCCGTTGGGAGAGGCGGCGAGCGCGTCGCGCAGCCTGTCTTCGCCGAAAAGCGCGCCGGAGGCGTCGAGGGCCTCGGTCACGCCGTCGGTGTAGAGGAAGAGCGATTCGCCCGGGGCCAGGCGCAGGGAAAACGACTTGTAGCGGAAGCCGTCCATGAATGCGAGGACCGGCCCGGACTTCGGCGTGACGAATTCCGTATTCCGGCCTTCGACCTTCACTGGCGGGTTGTGCCCCGCGTTGGCGTAGGTCACGACGCCGGTCTCCAGGTCCAGCACACCGACCCATGCGGTGAGGAACATGTTGGCCGGGTTGTTCGCGCACAGTTCTCCGTTGACCTTGGTGAGGGCCTCGGCCGGATCGTGGATGGTGGTGAGCGTGTCCTTGATCAGGGTCTTCGAGGTCATCATGTACAGCGCGCCTGTCACGCCCTTGCCGGAAACGTCGGCCACCAGGAACGCGAAGTGCGTGTCGTCCAGCCGGAAGTAGTCGTAGAAGTCGCCGCCAACCTCCTTTGCGGGATTCATCTCGGCCGCGAGCGAGAATTCTTCGCTTGGCGGCAGCGGGCCGGGTAGCGCGGCGTTCTGGATCGTCGACGCGATGGCGAACTCCTTTGCGCGGCGGTCGTCCTCGGCGGCGTAAAACGCCTGAAGCCGTCCGGAGGAGATGTCGATGCGCCGCACCAGGATGACGAACGCGAGCATGACGAGACCGAGCACCCCCGCGACGAGGAGGACGTAGAAAGTGCGTGTCGAGTAGTATTCCGCCGGGGGGAGGGCCGCGACGATGCGGTGGCCGCAGAACAATCTGGCGCGGCAGTCGCACAGGTCGCCGAAAAGGCGCATCCGGAACGTGGTTTCGCCGTCTTCGACGATGTTGGGATTTTCCACGTCATATCCGGTCTCGGCCAGGAAGCGAGCCTCGTCGCGGTGGCGCGCGGGATTCGATATCAGGTGCCCGTCGAACATGTTGGCGCAGAGGAAAAAGCCCTTTTCCCCCAGAAGCCATTCGTCGAATATGAAGCCCATGATCGAGGGAAACATCCCGATGACGCGCGACTCGTCGATCCCGACCTGCACCAATCCGTCGCCGCCGGGGAACGCCACGCCGACGTATTTGCGGCGCACCTCGGGATTGTGGGCGCCGCGCCGGAAATGGTGCGACAGCGCCTGCCTGACCCCGTTTGTGAGCACGAGAAACTCCGCCGACTTGGGCTTGTTCCCCATGTTGTCGCCGACGAGCGCGGCGTCGTTGGAGGCGAGGATGGTGCCGTCGCGCGCGATGATGTTCACCTCGTCCAGGTCGCGCTGCCGGGCGATGAGCGAAATCTCGTCCTGCGGGAGGCTGCGCGGGGTTCCGAGCTGCTCTATGATCGACATCGCCGTGTGCATGAGCATCGTGTCGATCGACCCGTTGAGCGTCGCGTCGAGGTCCAGCATCGCGTAGTCGAGCATGGATTCTGTCTGGCGTCTGGCGCGATCCGTGAGCGCGTTCCACGAGAACACCAACAGCGCCGCGTAGACCGCAGCCGCCACGCGGGCGAAAGTCTTCCATCTTTTGTTCATTGCGTCACCTCTAAGCGGGATTCCCGCCATCGCCGGCGTCCCCGTTGTATCGCAGCACCAGCTGCGTGCAGTCGTCGGCCTGCTCCACCCCGGCGCCGTGCGCGATGACGGCCGCGAAGATTGCGCCGAGCATGCTCGAAGAGTCGCGTTCGAGGGGCTTCGTGCCGGTCGCGAGGATGCTTTCGATCGTCCCGATCAGCCGATCCTCGCCGAACAGCGCGCCATTCGTGTCGGGCTGCTCCGTGATGCCGTCGGTGTAGACGTACAGCGCGTCGCCGGGCGAAAGGCGGAGCGTGTGGGACTTGTACTTCATGCCCGGCATGGCCCCGAACATCAGGCCGGAGAGTTCGCGCGCGTAGCGCGTGCCCCCGCCGCCGGAAATCAGTATCGGCGGATTGTGCCCGGCGTTGACGTAGGTCACGACGCCGTTCGTCAGGTCGATGTCGCCAATCCAGGCGGTGACGAACATCGAGGCGTCGTTGTCGCGGCTCAATGCGTCGTTCGCGCTCTCGGCCACCTTGTCCAGCGGGAGTCCGGTCTGCACCGCGCCCTTTATCGTGGCCTTCGCTCGCATCATGAAAAGCGCGGCGGGGACGCTCTTGCCGCTCACGTCCGCCACGAGGAACGTCAGCCTGGACGGCCCGGAGAAGTAGAAGTCGTAGAAGTCGCCGCCGACGTCGCGGGCCGTGCGCATGGACGCGAACACGTCCATGCGGCGCTCTTCCGAAAACGGCGGGAACACGCGCGGAATCGAGCTTTCCTGGATTTCCGCGGCCATCGCCATCTCCTTCTTCCTGCGCACCGCGATCTGGTCGCGCACGTATCGCGAAATGACGATTCCCACGAGAAGGGAGGCCAGCACCAGGGCCATTCCGTTGAGAAACGCGGAAATTGTCACGAGGACGCGCCTTTCGACGATCGCGGTGCGCCGCGGTATGACGATGTACACCGGGAACCCCTCGATCATGCGCTTTTCCCAGTAGTTGTCGCCGTCCGGTTCGCACCATTGGCCGCCTTCGCGGCCGGCCACGGGATGCGAGATGATGGTGCCGTTCCCGGTGGTGATGTATATGCCGCCGTCGTCGCCGCTCACGTGCCAGCCGTGCGTTAGCCCCGTGAGCGCGGTGCGCGAGAGGTTGCGCACCGATTTTTCCCGGCCTCCAACCTGAACGAATCCGCCGTCCGGGATCCACACGCCCACGTATTTCACCATCTCCCCGCGAAGGGAGTTTGGCATGAGCGGCTGCGACAGCTCGTATTTGTCCGTGAGAAGCGACGCGAATTCCCCGGCCTGCCCCTTGTCCTTCGAGAAGTCAAGGGCCCCGACCTCTTCGCGTCGCGCGCTGTGGGAGAGAAGCCCGTCGGCGTCGGCTATGCAGATTTCGTCGACGCCAAGCTCGTCGGCGAGAAGCCTCAGTCGGCGGCTTGATTCGTCCGGATCGTTCCACCACGGCTCTTCGCGCATTTCGTAGAACTTGTCGCGGACAGCCATCGCCTGCCGGAACATGCGCGCGTCGACGCGCTCGCGTATGTCGACGGCGACGTCGCTGAACACGTTGTCGAAAAGCCGGCGCGTTTCGCGCCGCGTCATCTTCTCGTGAAGCATCCAGGTGAGAGCCATCGACGCCGCGAACGCGATCGCCACGGCTCCCACGAGCCGCCACTTGAGCCTGCGCTGCGAATCTGGCGTCATTTGAATTGTCTCTCCACGATGACCTCGTCGAGCGCCGCCTTCAGCGCAACGTTGCCCTTCCTGACGACGAAGCCGAAGTTTTCGCGCGTTTCAAGCCGCGACGCGGCCAGGGTGCCGCCCGATTCCCCGGCGACGATTTTCACCGCGCAGCTGTCGAAGAAAACGGCGTCAAGCTTCCCGTCCTCAAGATCCTTTTTTGCGTTTTCGAAGGAGTCGTAGCGTATGGGGTCCACGTCGTGCGACGTAAGATAGAAATCGTACGTCGAGGCGTCGATGGTGCCGACGCGAAGCGTCTCGGCTCGTATCATGCTCGGCATCGGTTCCTCTGCCCGGTAGAGGAACATCCCGCCTTCGGTCGCGTATGGCTCGGAAAAGTCCACGGCCTGCCGACGGCCCTCTGTTATCGTGATCCCGGACGCCGCCATGTCGGCCTTTCCTTCGCTGACGAGCGGCAGCAGTTCGGGAAATTTCGCCTTGCGTATTTCGAGCCTGCGGCCGAGTTTGGCCGCGGCGGCGCGCGCTATGTCGATTTCGATTCCCACGATTTCCCCGGTTTTTTCGTCGGGGTAGGAGTAGGGCGGCGTGTGGGTCGTCGTGAGGATGACGAGAGGCGAATCGTCCGCGCCCGGAGTCGCGGCGACTTCCGCGCGATCGCGCGAGCAGCCCGCGCCCGCGGCGGACAGGAGGGCCGCGGCGAGCGCCGCGGCCCTGAATGCGGACGGTTCGCGGCGGCGGTTCATGGCGCGATCGTGAACACCGTGCTCAGTCCGGTCATGTCGAAGACTCCCTTGACCATGTCGTTGGGGTGTTCGATCGTCATCTTGCCGCCGCAGGCCATCATCGCCTTTTGCGCCGTCATGAGGATGCGCAGTCCGGCGGACGATATGTATTCGAGTTCGGCGAAATCGAAGACGATTTCGTTCACTCCGTCGAGCTTGAGTTCCTCTTCGAGTTCGGGCGCGGTATTGGTGTCGAGGCGGCCCGAGAGCGCCATGGAAAGGCGTCCGTTGGCGGTGTTTTTCGTTATTTGCATTGTGTTGCTCCTGGAAAATCGGGCATGGCGCCTCCCGGGCACCGCCCCGTGAACGCGCGCGCCCTGCTGGCGTGTTTGTCGGCGCGGGCGATTGTAGTGGCACTTGTTGCAACTGGCAAGGGCCATTTCCGAAATTTTTCTGAAAATGCTTGACACTGTGGCGCATTTTGCATAGGAAGCCCCCATGAACCTAAAAAACGCAGTTGACACGAACAGACTTTCTCACACAGAGGCACGGAGGCACAGAGATTGATGGTTTTATGGATGCACATGGTTCCCAGTTTCAATGCACCTTTTGGGTGAAAGCCTCGCATGCGATTTCAAAGGTTTCAAAAGCCATTTTCCAATGTTCTCCGTGCCTCTGTGTGAGACTTCAACTGCGACATTTAGGATGAAATCCACCATGTCGAAGAAGTCGCCTCTAAGCTCGGCGAATTGTTTCAGGACTCCCGACGTCGTTGTCGCTAGCGGTGAAAATTTCACTAGCCGCCTGCCGTTTGCGGGAACTTCGTGGGATGACGGCGAAACGTGCGTCGGCATCGACGTCGAGGGCCGCGTGAGCGTTCGTTCTCGAACGCGCGGACTTTCGACGGTAGTCCTGGAATGGGAGGAATCCTGGCCCGGCGGCGCTCTACGGGGCCGCCGTCGGCTTCGGGGGCTGGGCGTCCAGCGACGCAGTTTCGAGGCGGAAGGGGAAGAGAGGAATCCCGTCCCCCTTGCGGTAGAGGCACGGGGCGGGCGGATAGGCGCTCCAGGCGTATTCGACGCGGACGGGACTCTCAATGCCGGGCGCGCGGACGCGAAGAACGCCGTCTTCGCCGAGGCTGGCGTCGGCCCATTCGCCCGTGCCGTCTTCGCGGAAGAGCGCGAAGAGATGCGCCGCCGCCGAAGCGTCGCCGCGCAGTTCGATCCCCTCGCCGGCGTCGCGCAGAGCGACGCGCACCGTGCCGTCGGCGTCAGCCGTCGCGGCGGCGCCGCGCGGCCCCGGCAGCGCCGCCGCGTCGCCGTAGGCGAGGCGCATCGCCTCGTGCGCCAGACGCTCGCCGACGACGCGCTTTTGCGACGGGTGGATGTCGGCGGGGTTGCCGGCGTCGATCGCGCAGGCCAGTCCGCAGCCGGGAATGTCGCAGAGCACGGTCTGCGAATCGCGGATCGGGGCGAATCCGGGATTGCTCTCCGGCGTGTCGTTTTTCCAGAAGTCGTCGGGGAAGGGCTCTTTCGGGCGGTGGGCGCGGAATGCCGCGAGCTGCGTCCCGATGAACACGAAGCCCGGGTCGCGCCAGACCCTGCGCCAGTCCTCGACGATTTCCCGCTGCCAGTCGCGGTATTTGTCAGGATTTCCGGCGTTGGAACAGCCCTGATACCAGATCGCGCCGCGCATCGGGTAGCGGGCGAACGGGGCGACCATGGCGTTGAAGAGCGTGGATGGGGTTTGCTGCGACGTGCGCGGGTCGGCGCCGAACATTTCGGCGGACGGGCGCACTCCGGCGAAGGCGGGATCGACGTGGAACTCCACGCGCTCGGCCCACTCGCCGCCGTCAAGCGTCACCTTCGCGTCGTCGGCGTCGGCCAGCGTGATGGTGACTGGTCCCGCGATGCGTCCTACCATGAAGTGGTTCTGGTGGCGGATGGCGAGCACGTGGCGGCCGCCTTCCGTCGCGGAAAGGGTCGCGCGATAGACGCGTTCCTGTGCCCAGTATTGCGGCGTGGAGATTCCAGTTTCTCCAATCTTGGCTCCGTCGAGGAACGTTTCGTCGCAGTCGTCCAGGGTCTTGATGCGCAGGACGACTTCCTTGCCGGCCCAGTCCTCGGGCAGGACGAATTCGCGGCGGTGCCACGTGACTCCCACTTTGGAAAGACCGCCACCGGCGCCCATGGCGCAGCGCTTCCACTGCGCCTCCTCGTCCGGGGGAAGCGTGGGCCTGGCCCATTCCGCAAGAGCCTTGGCCGAGACTTGCGCGAAGGGGGCAAAGTATTTGTCGCGCAGCCAGTTTTCCAGGTCTTCGCGGGCTTTGCGCCGGAGCTCCTCCATCCTGGCCTTGGACTCTTCGCCAGTCGCCGCCTTGGCGAATGCGATGGCCTCAAGCGGTGCAGTTTCCGACGCCGCGGCGAATGTCGTCTCGGAAATCCAGGGCTCGATGCGGGTGCCGCCCCAGGCCGATTGCACGAGGCCGATCGGCACGTCGGGGCCGAGGCGGCGGCGCAGTTCGCGCCCGAAGAACCAGGCGACCGCGCTGAAGGGCTTCACGGCGGCCGGGTCGCTGCCAAGACGCCAGACGGGACGGCCTGGCGGCTCGTCGCACGGGCCGTCGGGCGCGACCGCGTGCGGCGTAAGGAAAAGCCGGATGCCGGCATCTCCGTCCGCGGCGACGGCCTCGCCGTCCGGCAGTCCCCAGAACGGGCCTGGATGCCACACCGGGTATTCCATGTTCGACTGCCCGGAGCAGAACCATACTTCGCCCACCATGACGTCGTGGAAGATTACGGCGGAGCGGGCGTCGATGACGAGTTCGAACGGCCCGCCGGCGCTTCCGGCGGGGAATTCTAGCGTCCATTCGCCATCCTGCTCGGCTTCGACCGCGACGGAAGCGCCGCGGAAGCTCCCGCGCACCTCGGTCCCTGGCGATGCGGTGCCGGAGATGCGCACCGGCTTGTCGCGCTGCAGGACCATGTGGTCGCCGAAGCAGCCGTGGACGGAGAAGGCGGACGTGCCTGACGCGGGTGCGCAGAGGACAAACGCGGCGACGACCGACGCGACGGCTGTGGACAGTCGTGATTTTTTGTTCATTGTGACGTTCAGAATCGTGAGAGTTGACCTTTCTCCGATGGTCGGAGCGGTGGCGGAACCATACCACATGGCATGGCGCGAATCAACCTGGCACGATGCTGCGGGTGCGACCAGAAACTGTCCATGCAACGGAACGCAAAGAGCGCCAGGAAAATGGCGGCCGTGGCATCGAACGCCGCCGTTGGCGGCTATGCCACAAGCCGCCATTTTCAGTCCACTGCTTTTGGCCATTTTTGCTTTTGCCTAACACGGAGAGCAGGGAGGCACGAAGGCACGGAGAGGAAATGGCAATGCAGGGAGTTTGAAGGCTTTCAGCCGCAGAGAACGCAGAGTTCGCAGAGAAGTCTTTGTGTCCTTTATGTCCTTTGTAGCTAAAAAAATCTTGTCAATCCTGTCAATTATGTGTCCAAAACTCATTTCTCCGTGTCTCCGTCTCTCCGTTTCCTCCGTGTTGAGCGATAGCAACCAAGGGAGTTTGAAGGGTTGAAGGTTGTTTAGTCGCAAAAGACTTTTCAACCTTTCAACTTTTCAACCTTTCAACTGGGCGAGGCCCAGGACACATCGGCCCGCGCGATTGCGTCCTTTGCGTTCTGACAAAGTTTGGTCACACACTCCGGAAATCGAGATTTGCAATTTTTTTTGGAAAGTGTAGTATTTGCCGCATTCCCACGCAAAAATTTCGTGTTTTCACATACTAAATTTTCGGTAATTTCGTGTTTGC
>CAMOSH010000001.1 GCA_946624575.1 uncultured Verrucomicrobiota bacterium | reverse complement strand
ATTCCGCCGGCGGTTCCGCTGACGGACCTGCTGGAGTGGTTCCGCGCATCGGGAAACCCAAGGGATTATGTCCACCCCCTCCATCCCTACAGCGGGGAGTATTTCCTGGAAGGAGCCAAACTCTCCTACTCTTACTCCGCGACGAACCGTGAGACAGCGGCGGCTCTGGCCAAAATCCGCATGGAGGATACAGCCGACGAAACGGCTCTCCCCATGGTCGTCCCGTTCCCGCCCAGCGAAAACGGCGAAACCGTGATCGGCTTGGAAGAACTAGCGGAGTTTTGCGCACAGCCGAATCGGTTCCTGGCGAAAAAACGACTCGGGCTGCGGCTTGTCAAACCGGTAATGGATTTGCTCGAAGACGACGACGGTCTCGATGCCGGGCTGCCGTTCGATCTTTCTCTACGCATCAAGATTCGCGGAAAAGATGCCGTCCCGGACATTTCCGGCCAGGCGGAGGTGCTTGCGGAATCCGGCATTTCACTCACGGATGAAGAAATTGTCCAAGTAGTCGAGGCTCAGGATGATGCAACGGCCCCGTTCCGGGAGAAAGTCCTCGCCTACAAAGATGGTTCGCCCGAATACCAGAATCTGGATATCGCCATTGCCAAGGCCCTTGCCGATTGGGAGGATGATGCCATCGCTAAGTCGTTGCACGTCACTTTCACGGAAGGTGGCCATCCCGTGACGGTGACGGGGGCCATCCGGACGATACCGCTGGAGATGGGTTCGAGAAGTCGAATGGAACACGCCTTTTCATTTTCGGCAAAAAAAGAGGAGAATTCACCATCGGAAAAGATCAGGGCGTGGATACGCCATCTGGCGGGACATGCCGCAGGAGGCCATTTTGTAACGGTGATGATGTTCGGGGACAAGGACCCAAAGCCAGCTAGGACTTTCCGTCCGATTGAAGCGGAGGAAGCAAAACAATCGCTGAAGAATATTGTTGAAATGGCGCAAAGACCATTTCCGTTCGATCTTGCATCGGCCTCCGGTTCGAAGGACGACAACCTTACGGAGAAATGTCTGGCCTCTCTTGGCAACTACAAGGAACGCATCATCTCCACGCAACAGCCGAAAGGCAGAAAGGCGAAATGATGGACAAGGTTTTTAACGAAGAAATCTTCAACCCGGCATTTCCGCTTGACGGACCGCATCTCGTTGCAGCATCCGCCGGGACGGGGAAGACGTACAATATCCAGAATATCTGCGCCCGTCTCGTTATGGAGAGGGGGATGCGCATTTCCGAGATTCTGGTAGTGACCTTCACCAAGGCGGCGACGAAGGAGCTGCGCGACCGCATCCGCAAGGTGCTGTCGGATCTGCAGCGCTTTCTTTCAGGCGACATGGGCTGCATGAAGCCGAATGAAATCGAGCGCTTGGAAAAACTGCTCCGGTGCGCACGGGAAACAATGGGGGATGACGTCGACGCCAAGGCGAAAGCCGCCGTGGAACTGGCGCTGCTGGAATTTGACCAGGCGGCCATTTCGACCATCCACGGCTTCTGCCAGCGGGTACTTCGCCGTTTCGCCTTCGAAACCGCCGGGGCGTTTCAGACCGAGTTCGGCGAAGACTCTGGCTTGGAGCCCGCACGACGCGCCCGCGACTGGTGGCGCCTCCATCGGCCCTCCTTCTCTCTGTCGGAACTAACCGAAACCGTGAAGGCACTCGTCGGAAAAGTCGACTGGAAGCTGGAAAAAGATCCTAATACCGGGGAAATCCCACCCTGTCTCGTTGCCGCCGCTGCAATCGCCAGTCAATATGAGAAAGACCGCCCTGTTCGTGACAGGCAGACATACAACGACCTTCTGCGCTCCGTGCGTAGTGCCCTTGATCCGGAAAACGACCCCGTGCGCGCCGCACAGCTCCGCAAGCGGCTTCGAGAAGAGTTCAAGGCCGTTGTCGTCGATGAATTCCAGGACACCGACCCGACTCAATACGCGATTTTCAAAACCGCCTTTATCGATGGAGCCTTGGAGGACAAGCTCCCTCCTCTCTTCTTCGTCGGAGACCCAAAACAAGCCATATACTCCTTCCGCGGGGGGGACATCTTCACCTACCGGGCTGCCGCGAAATCACCTGAAATCAACGGCCGCACCTATCACCTCAACCAGAATTACCGCTCGACTCCGCTTCTAGTTGATGCCGTAAACCGACTCTTCATGGATGTCGAAGGTGGTAAGCGAACATTCGGCGACGACGCAATTCCATACGCGGACGAAGTGAAAGCGACGGATGTCACAGGACTTCCAGCAAGGTCGAACGCGGACTCGGTTGCCGATCCGGATCCGCATCCATTCCGAATCGTTGTCGTGAAGGACACTTCCGAACGCAAGGCAGCAGTCATTGACAACGTGCTTCAGATTCTGGATGAGCAGCGCCAACTTCATGCCATGATTAAAAACAAAGACGGTGAGGAGGAACCTTTCGGGCCCCAGCACATCGCCGTTCTCGTATCGTCGAACGATGACGGGCGTGATTATGCGAAAGCTCTCCGCAGCCGCAATGTTCCAGCTGTCTTTGAGAGGCCCGGCAATGTCTTCTCCGGCGAGACCGCGGCCCAGTTTCGTCTTGTCCTCATGGCGATGGCCGGTATGGGAGGGCGTGACCAAATCCGCACCGCCCTCGCGACTCCGTTTTTCAACTTCCCCGTCGGCGACCTTGAGAAGGACGGTGGACAGGCGCTGGCGGAGGCGATTGGTGACTTCGGCCGTTTGAACGCTATATGGACGAAACGCGGTTTCAACGCCGCCTTTACGGCATTGGAAAGTCAGGGCGGCTTTCGCGTCCGATTCGCAGCCCTGCCCGATGGGGAGCGGAAGCTCGCCGACATCTTCCAGATCGTCGACCTGGCGAACAAGACCATCCGCGAACGCGGCCCGGCGCCGGACACCCTTGTGGATTGGATCACAGAACGCATCAACCTCGCCAACGACAAATCCGCCGAGGCTGACTCCGAGGAATATGCCCGTGAGCTGGAAAGCGACGCCGATGCCGTCAAGATCATGACGGTTCACGTCGCGAAAGGCCTTGAGTTCCCGGTGACGATCATCCCCGTGCCATCGCCGAACAAAGGAGGCGGCCGTGGTGGAAAAGCCAAGTCGACGAACTTCCACCACGACGAGAGCGGGGCTCTCCTCGTCGGCCAGGATTACGCGAAAGCTGCCGCGGAAAACGAAGACGAGTCGATGCGCAAGCTTTACGTCGCCTTCACGCGCGCAACGAAGCGGACGGTCGTTGTGGCCAGGGAGCCGGCTCCCGATTCACCGCTGGGGCGTCTTCTCGCGAACGCGCGCAGCCGCGGTGCGGGCGAGGACAACCCTTCCGATTCGCCCATCCTCTGGAAAGACTACAAGCCCGCCGATCCGCCGCTTCCGAACTACCGGCCTGATTCGCCCATTGCGCCGGAAGCCCTCTGCGAAGCCGAGGTTCCCCGGGGGTACTCCCAGCACCGTCAGAAGGGTAGCTATTCCTCGCTTTCCCCTTCTTTGGAAGAAGACGGAGGGAGGGGAGTCGGTTCTGACGGCGGGAATGCTGGCGATAGCTCCGGCGATGGCGCCGAACTATCTGCCGATGGCCACGATTTGGATTCCGGGATCGAGCAGGAGGACGGCGACGAAGCCGACGAGAATCCGATTTTCTCCATCGGCGGCGGGGCCCGGACCGGAACCTGCTGGCACGACATCCTGGAGAAGCTCCCCTTCAACGCCACGGATGAAACGATTCGCGAGGAGACTTTGCGGTCCATGCGGATCCATGGTCTCGCCAGAGGCGACGAAAAGGAAGTCGAAAACCAGGTCGACACCGTTTCCAATATGATTCGGAGGACGCTCGACTGGACAATCGTCTCGCCCTCCGGGGCGCAATTCAAACTTGGCGATGTGCCGATGGACCGGCGCTTCAGCGAGTGGGAATTCGATTTCTCCTCGGCGGAATCGGCGGAGACAACGGAGGCCATCGCAACAATCCTGAATGACGAATGGAAGGATGACCCGGCGAAGGATCTCTTCCTGAAAGCCGTGGAAAAATGGAACCGCCAGATTCCCAAGGGCTTTCTCGTGGGTTTCCTGGACCTTCTCTTTGAGCACGACGGCTACTACTACGTCGTGGACTGGAAGTCCAACAAGCTTGGGGGAAAGGTGGCGAACTTCTCGCCGGAAGGCGTGAAGGCCGAAATGGCGAAGGAAGGCTATTTCTTCCAATACTTGCTCTACTCGGCCGTTCTCCACCGATTCCTCAAGGAAACGCTTGGGCCGGCCTACTCCTGGGAAAGAAACTTCGGCGGCATCCGGTACTACTTCCTACGCGGAATCGCTGCGAAAGGGGTGGCCCCCGTCTTTGAGGACCGCCCCGTGGAGAATCTGCTCAACCGCCTTTGCGACGCACTTGGACTGAAGGACTGAGGACATGAAAGACACTGTTTTCGATTTCGTTTTCCGCATGATCGGCGGCGGCGACAAGGCCGTGAACGTGGCGGAGCTGTGCGCCGCGACGGTTGGCGCCCTCGAGGAGGGCGACGTCTGCCGCGAAATCGACGAAGAGCAGCGAGAGCTGCTCAAGGGCTTTCCCGATGTCGTTTCCTTCGTGGTGGAAGGCACATCCCCCGACACAGTCCGTACGCCGTTCGTCGTTGCCGACGGCCACCTCTACACGCGGCGCAACTGGGTCTATGAACGGCGGGTCCGGGATTGGATAGTGCGCAGCATTCAGACGAAAATGGACGATTCCGTCACGGAACTTCCAAACGACCTGTTCTACGCCGGCCTCCGCTCCGAACAAAGGGATGCCGTGATCGCGATGTGCAACTCGCGTTTCTCCATTCTCACCGGCGGCCCCGGCACCGGCAAGACGTTTACGATATCCCGCGCCGTCAAGTTCATCCACGACGGCCGGCCGGACTTCCGGCTGGGACTTGCCGCACCCACCGCCAAGGCCGCCGCCCGCATGATGGAGTCCATGCCAAAGGACATGGGTTTCGCCATTCCGAAGGCCACGACCATCCACAAGCTGCTGGAATCGAACTACGATTTAGTGACCTTCAAGCACAACCGCGACAATCCGCTCGCCTTCGACTGGCTCGTCATCGACGAGGCGAGCATGATCGACCTGCCGCTCATGGCGAAGCTTGTCGACGCCATTCCGGCCTCCTGCCGTCTCACCCTCGCCGGCGATGCCGACCAGCTCGCCTCCGTTGAGCGTGGGTGCGTCTTCCATGATCTCTGCCGCTTCCCGGGCGTCGCGGTCTCGCGCCTCGTGGAGAGTCGCCGATTCCCGCCAGACGGCGACATCGCAAAGCTAGCCGCCGCCGTCAACGCCGGCACCGACGAGAAGGCCGACGAGGCGATGGCCATCCTGAAAGGCAAGTCCGATCTCGTCTCCTACGTCGACCTTGCCGGCCTGTCCAGGGACGCGGTCTTTGATCCTGCGAAGTGGCCAGGCTTCGCGGACAAGGTTCGGGCCGGCTTCGCGGCTTTCGCCGGAAGTCCCGCTTATAAGCCGGAAGGCAAGGAGGGCGAGCCAAAGGATTCCGTCGAGTTCGCCCTCGCGCACCTGAACGACTTCCGTGTGCTTTGCGCCCTGCGCCACGGCCCCTTTGGTTCGGAGCAACTCGCCAGATGGATCAAGAAGCTGCTGGATAAGAAGTGTCCGGTTCCGTTGATGATCACGAAGAACGACCGGACGCTGGGGGTTGACAACGGCGACGTCGGCGTGGTCATGCCGGACGACCCGAAGACGCTGCATCTCCCTGGGGGCAGAAAGATCAGGCTGGAGCTGCTGCCGGATACGGAACTCGCGTTTGCATCGACCGTTCACAAGGCGCAGGGGTCGGAATTCGACGACGTGGCGATTGTGCTTCCGCCCAACACCGGCAAGCCGGAGGAACGCAAGGAGGAGTCCGATTCCTTCAAGCTCCTCACACGCGAGATCCTCTACACCGCGATCACGCGGACGAAGAAGACCGTCGCCATCTGGGGATCCGAAGATGCGATCCGCCACTGCGCGCAACACGCCATCGAGCGCGTTTCGGGACTGGCGGCACGAAACGATTCTTGACTGCCACCGGGATATTCTTGCATACTGAATTCACGAAGGACACGCGGAGAACCGACTATGAGCACGAAATGCAGGCACTGCAACAGCACGTCCTACGGCCACGGCTGCCAGTACGGACCCGACCACCTCCACGAGCACATCGACGACGAGAAGCACTGCGAATGGTGCGGCAGCTCGTCCTACGGCCACGGCTGCCAGTACGGGCCGAACCGCCTCCACCGCCACGGGCACGGCGGCGGCAAGTGCATCTGGTGCGGCTCCACCTCCACCGGCGCCGGGTGCCAGTACTCGCCAACCCGACGGCACGAGCGGTAGAACGAATCCAGCCCACTTCATTTTCAACAACCAACCCCTCCAGCCGCTAAGGAGCGGAGAGAAAAACAGTAAGGAACTAATGCTATGAACCCCCTGAGTAACGAACAGAAAGCAGAAATTGCACGGCAATTTGTCACGGAACCCAAGTCATGGTCACAACCAAACGGGAATGTTTACGACTGCGCATTGTGTGATATTGGTAATGTGACAATCATCTTTGTATACGGTTACACTAAGCCTAGCAAACCTGGGTTTGGTCTTAGTGTGCAGGGGAATGATCCAGAAGACATTTTGAACAGATTAAAGGAACTACAAATTGAGTCTCCCGGATTTATGCTCAATGAAGACCAACTTGGAAAAAACATTAAAACTGCTGAAAAGAAAAACGCGAAACCAAGAACACTATGGTTTTATCGGGATGGATGTGAGGCCCCTCAAAAAGCATATGAGCAAATTGTCGCTTCGCCTAAAGATGCAACTGCATGGCGTAGCTTTTTCAAAGAACTTGTTACCAAAGTCAGCACAGTTGTAGATGCAACCGCCAAGTATCATGGACAAGTCTTTGACTCTGACAGCAGCCATGACGCACAGGCTGGTTCTCCACTAGTTCCAGCCAGCCACCCAGCTGACCAAAACGACAAGCCGCTCTCCCGCAACCTCATCTACTTTGGCGCACCAGGGACGGGGAAGAGCCATAAGCTCAAAGAAGCTGTCGAAGGAAAAGTGGACAATGCGGGGAAGGCATCCAAAAAGGATGTTGACGGCAATGAGATATTCGGATATTTTGTCGACATCGACAATGAAAAAGTTGTCAAACGCCGCTACGAGCGCGTGACGTTCTATCCTACGTATTCCTACGCCCAGTTCGTCGGTTGCTACAAGCCGGTGATGAAAGAAACAACGGATACGGACGGCAAGAAATCGGAAGAAATTGCCTACCAATTCGTCCCCGGTCCGTTCCTCCGTGTGCTGGTGGATGCGCTAAAAGATCACGCCCACAACCACTGTCTCGTCATCGAGGAGATCAACCGCGCCAACGCGGCAGCGGTCTTCGGCGACGTGTTCCAGCTGCTGGATCGCGGAGGCAAGTGGAGTGACGGTGACGACGAATCAATCAAGCCGTTCTTTGGAGACGGTGCCGCTAGCGAGTACGATGTGGCGGCTTCTGAAGACATCAAACGATATCTCAAGGAAGAACTTGCGAAATGCGAGTCGGCACGCAAGTTTCTGAAGGTTGTTCCGGGCAAAGACGAAAACGGGAATAACATCTGGAAGGAATGCCGCCTTCGCATTCCCTCCAACATGTACATCTGGGCGACGATGAACAGCGCCGACCAGGGCGTTTTCCCGATGGACACCGCCTTCAAGCGCCGGTGGGAGTTCAAGTATGTCGGAATTGACGAGGGGTATAACAAACAAGGTGACAAAGGTGCTCCCAGCGAGTGGGTTGTTGGCGATTCGGGCTACTATTGGGACCAGATTCGTAGATTTGTCAATAAGCAACTTTCAGACAATGGAGTCAACGAGGATAAGTTGATGGGGCCGTGGTTCGTAAAGCCGGAGAACAACAAATCCGTATCCGCGGACCAGTTCAAGTCGAAGGTTCTTATGTACCTTTGGGAAGACGCCGGCCGAATGTGCCGCAAAAAGCTTTTCGGAGACAAAATCAAAACCTACTCGGATATTGTGGACACGTGGCCTGGGGCCAAAGATGTCTTCAAAAATGTTACCGATAAGGACGATGAAAACTGGAAGGCCCCCTGGAACAAAACCGGCGAACACGCATGAGCATTCGTCTCGTCTACCTCCGCGAAGAAACATCCTATGGCGTCGAGACGTTCCGGAAGGACGTTTCGGCTTCGATGGGGGAGTCGTCGGAGGCGGAGTCCGGCGAAACGAATCTTGACTGGCTAGACGATGATTTCCTTGCCCGCCTGAAGAAGTCGATGGACAACGGTCTTGCCGACAAGGACGAGACGACCGTCGTCAAAAAGACGAACGACGGGTATTCGTTCCGGTTCGTCGGGCTCTACGATTATGTCGACAACGGCGAGGAGGGAACGGGAAGAAACCTGACCTTCTTCTTCATGCCGAAGTTCGTTTCCAGGAGCCAGCTGCAAGATCCGTCCGTCCGGGATGTCGTTCTCCAGGCCATCGACCGCTACCCCGGAAACCGGAGCCAGATCGATGACCAGACCGAGGAAACGGAAGAGCAAAAGGAAAGTCTGCTTGAACTCGCCGTGCGCCTCCTGCGCGACTACCTCGAGAACGGCGTCTACACAGTCCAACGGCGGGAGCTGGAGCACAACGGCCAGGGCGAGATCGACTGGGAGACGACCATCGACCAATACCAGCCCGTGTTCCTGAAGAAGGACGGAAAGGCACGTCCCGTCTACATGGACTACGCCACCGAGCTCGCCTGGTCGGACGAGGACCACTACATCACGCGTCTCCACCAGTGCCTCGTCACCATGTGGGGACGCAAGCTGGAGGAACTGGGACTTTCGTCCGTCCTGCGGGTGAACGTGCCGCTCCTGAGCGAGGAGGAACTCGACTGGTTCGGCGAGCCCGACTACCAGATCGCCCAGATCGACAAGGAACTGAAGGTCCAGTTCGTCACGAAATCGCGCCACACCCTTTCGCTGATGAAGGACCTGATCCGGGAGACCGCCGAGAACAAGGCCGCCGACAACCAGTCCCTCTCCTTCGGAATGAACGGTGTCGCGCAGCTGTGGGAACGTGCCGTCAAGGACGTGTTCGGGGACCAAATGGACAAGAAGCCGGGCGATCTAGGCCTGCGCTGTAACGAGGGGAATGGCAAAGCGCTCAAAGATTTCATCGAGCCGCCCAAATGGACGAAACACGGCCAACAAGCCGATGCCGAACAAAGTGAAGGGGAAGACGGCGCTTCGGGTTCACGGCTTCGGCCTGACTTTATTGCCGTTGACACCGCCAAAACTAGGCTCGTAATCCTCGACGCGAAGTATTATCTTCCGGAGTTTGGAACCGGCGGAAAGACGATCAGCAACTGCCCGGGCGTCGGCGACATCGACAAGCAGTTTCTCTATCAGCTGGCATTCGCGGACCTTTGCAAGGATAACAATCTTAAGGTCTGCAACGCCTTCGTCTTTCCCAACAAGGGTGACGAACAGGTTGCCGAGGGGAAGCCCGTCAGCAATTTCGCCACGATCACCGTTCCCTTGTTCAGCTGGATTCGCGAAAATATTTCGCAGGAATACACGAATTGCCTGTCGGAAAACATCCTCGCAGTACAAGTCGATGGAATGGCCTTGTTCAGGGCCTATGCCGAAGGGCGTCCGCTGGATCCATCCAAATCCACCCGGCTTGATCCAATTTTGGAGTGTGCTCGACAACAGGACGAAAGGACGAAAGGACAACAGGTCGCGCCCCTGATGCCTTTGGCAAACGGGGAGACTTGATCGGTCGCGCCCCCGGAACCTTCGGCGAACGGGGCACGACCTTTCGTCCTGATGTCCTGTTGTCCTTTCGTCGACCGACCGCGACCGGGGGTGGCTTGCCCCCGAGGTCCGGCCCGCTCGGCAACAGGGCGAAAGGATGAAACGACAACAGGTCGCACCCCGTCCGGCCTCTGGCGGCAGACGCCACTGTGGAGGCCGCGAACGGAAGCGGGAGGCGTTGACAATGGCAACGCTACTCCGGCCGGAACACTTGCGCGCGGATTCCTTCGATGCCGCGGAAGTGCTTGTCGTTTCCGCTGCAGAGCGTGATGTCCACGAATCAGACAAGCGTTTCGTCGAGCAGAAACTCCGCCAGGCCTACATGAAGGCTTCCTCGGTCATCCTGCCAGCCACGTCCGACATCGCCCCGAACGACAATCTTGCGGAAGGAGTCGCCGGTCTTGGAAAACGGAGCGAGTTCGCGCTCCCGCTTGTCATCATCGGGCATCGCCCATGCGGACTGGATGTACACGCGTGTTCCGGGTTTGTTCACAACAAAATCGATTTCTCGGTTGACGTGGATGGAATTGCCCTTGACGTCGGTCTCGCGCCCGGGAACAACGCCGACGTCCACGGATTGTCCTCTCGCAAGCTACTCGTTGCAGATAACGTTATCGGCGCTCCTTCGGGAATGGCCGGGTTCGGCACGGATTCGCACCGCTGGATTTCGTCAACGAACAGATGCCGCCGCGCAGTCGTTTTTCCAATCCATTCACGGACATGGGATCCAAGGCGAAGCGGATGGCGCAAGTCCGCCATGTCGTCGCGATCGAGATCGATGACAAGAATGTCTTCTGGTGTTGCGCCGGACGCAAGGAGGTGGTCGAAAAAGAGTTTGCGGAGCAGATACGATTTCCCGCATCGCCTCAAACCCGTGATGACCTTGACTTGGCCATCCCATGCGGGGCGAAGTGCGACGGCGCGGTCCCGGAAAAGCGCGGCAGCACAAAAAAAATTTTCCGGTTCACCGAGTTTTTCCCGTTTTAACCTTGATCTTTCAACGGGAGTTGGCGATAATGGAAATCACGTTCCACGGGATCGTCCCGGTCCCTTCTGGGCATTTGCCAACCACACCCCAAGGAAAACAACGCCACATGAACACGGAAAACTGCAACAGCAAACTCGACACGTCGCATCTCGCATCGGCCGACATCGCCGACCTGATTCTGGAGAACTACGAAGAGGCCGAACGGAACTACGACTTGAGCTGGAAGCGCATCAACGGCGAGGACTGGGTGCGGATTCTGACAAAACTCCCCCAGCTCGCCGACAAGTGCGACTGGTCCGAAGTCACGACCTACGACTGGGTGGAACTCCTGCGCGAGCGCCCCGAATTCGTCGATCTCCGCACGGACGAATACTGGAAGGCCGGAATGTGGAAAGCCCTCGACGATCGCGACTGGGCGTGGCTTCTGGAGGCCCAGCCGCAGCTGGCGAAATACAGGCCGGCGAAGTAGCGGTTGGAACTCAATTCGCCCCGTCCGGCGCCCGCCGGGCGGGGCGAACAACCAACCACTACTTTCACCAACAACCAACCAACACAGGAGTGTTTTTATGTCAGCGATTACAATCGACAAGACCATCAAGACGGCGATGGAGAATATCGAATCCCACCATTTTGTCCTCCCTGCCATTCAGCGGAAGTTTGTCTGGTCCCCGGAGCAGATCGAAATGCTTTTCGACAGCATCATGCGCGGCTACCCCATCAATTCGTTCATGTTGTGGCACGTGGAGGACGCAGCCATACGGAATACCCAGCAGTTCTATGGCTTTCTGCTGAATTACTGCGAACATTTCCACGAGAACAACCCGGACTTTGCCTCCGGTGCAGTGCCGGACTTTTTCGCCGTGATCGACGGGCAACAGCGCCTTACGAGCCTCTACATCGGCCTTTTCGGAACCTACAGGTACAAGAAGGCCGGCAAGTGGTACAGGGACACCGAGGACGCGTTCCCCACGAGGCGCCTGTATCTGAATCTGGGGCGCCGATTGCCATCGCAAATCGACAATCAGAAGGAGTACGAGTTCAAGTTTCTGACCGATGACGAAGTCCGCTCATGCAACTGCAATGAAGGGTACTTCTGGTTCAAAGTCGGTGAGATCGCAGGTTTCGATGACGGGAAACTCGTGTCCTTCCTGTTTGAAAACAAATTGCATGGCAACGAATTCGCCCGGGCGACTCTTATGAAGCTCTTCCGCAAATACCATACGGAAGAGGTGATGAACTACACGACAATCGCATCGCAGGACCAGGACAAGGTTCTGGACATCTTCCTCCGGACGAACAGCGGCGGAACGCCATTGTCGTTTTCCGACCTTCTGATGTCCATCTCGTCCGCAAACTGGGAGCGTCATGACGCGAGAAAGGAGATCGCCAACGTCAGGAAGCTCATTTTCGGCTTTGGCAATCCCAACTTCAACGTTTCCCAGGATTTCATCTCGAAGGCAATGCTCGTTTGCGAATCGGAGGACATCCGATTCAAGTTGGCCAATTTCAATTTGGAGCAGGTGCGCCGGTTCGAAGCGGCGTGGGATGACATCAAAAAGGCGTTGGTGTCCACGTTCGAGCTTCTGGAGTCGATTGGATATTCCGATTCGCTGCTCACCGCAAAGAACGCGGCGATCCCGATCGCCTATTGGCTGTACAAGAACCGTCTTGCCGACAAGGTGTCGAAGCCGTCCTTCCCGGAAAAGGACAGGAAGTCAATCCTCAAATGGCTGAACCTGTCTTTGCTGAAGCGGATTTTCAGTGGACAGTCAGACACGATCCTGCGGAGATTCCGCGAGGTCATTCGCAACGATTCCTCGGGCAGCTTCCCGTTCGATGAAATTGTCGCCTCTTGCACTGGAGATGCCGTTAAAAACTATTCTTTTGAGGACGATTTCCTTGAGGGACTGCTTTCGTCCCAATATCAAAGTCCAGAATGCACGCTCGTCCTTCAGTTGCTGTATCCGGACAAGGCGATTCAGTTCGGAAAGGCCGTTGCCCAGGATCACATGCATCCGAAGACCATCTTTGAGGACAAGGCCAAATTGGCACAGTTGAACCTTTCCGACGATGACCGCAAGTTCTTCCTGGAAAACTACAACACCGTCCTCAATCTGCAGCTCCTCGGCACGCAGGAAAACGGTTCAGGTGGCAAAGGCGACGCCCCCTTGCAGGAGTGGGCCAGTCAAAAACATGTCTCGACCGGCGACTTGTTCGTGGATGATGACACGAGCCTTGCAATTGAGGATTTCCGGTCATTCATTGAGGCCAGACAGCGCAATTTGAAGGCAAGTCTGCGACAAATCCTGGGATAATCGGCATAGCGTTGGCGGGGCCATAGGACTCATCGGAGTTGTTTTGACGGCCATTTTCAGGAATCGTTCATTAAGGAACGGATCGAGTCTTGTAAACGAGCCGACACTGTCCCGGGAGACATAGGAATGCCATGACAATGACAAGCGACACGATTCACAGGATGGGGAATGCCATCGCTCTTTTCAGCGATCCGTTCGGGCGGGCCGTGAGGGAAGTTCTCGCGGAGCCGATCTGGCCGCGGCGTCGGTCGCGGGGCGATGCGCTCCTGGCCAAGGACGAGCCGGAGATCGATTTCGACATCGGCGGGCGGGCGGCGCTCCGCGACTACGAGGCGGCCCTGGCTCGCGGCGCCGACCCGGAAGACAGTTTCCGGATATGCGCCGAGCGCATCGCCGCGGCCGTCGGCACCGACATGGGGAACGATTTCGGATTCGACCGCGACATCACGTTCGGGAAAATCCAGTCCGTGATCAACCGGACGCAGGCGCATGCCTACGTCGACCGTTTCTGGGACTTCCTCGGAGGCCGCGCCGCCGAAATCGACGAAGGGAGGCTCGAAGCCTGGTTTCTTGCGCCCGACAGCCCGCGCCTCCGCTTCAAGGACTGCCATTGTCCGATGGACGACGAAACGACGGAGCTGGCCGTCAGGGAATACCGCAGGGTCGGAACGAACAGAGTCATCGCCAATGGCCTCTGGGAAGAGGTGGCGTGGCACCGGCTCGTCTTCAAGGAGACCGGCGACCCCTACAGCGTGGCGTGGTATGACAAGTTCCAGACAATGGCCGCGGAACTGGCCGCGCGACTCGTCCTGTATCCCATCGAATTCCTGTTCTGCAGCCTGCCGGGCGCGGGGTTCTCCTTCGGCGCGAAAGGGTCTTGACGGCGGCGTGGCGCCGGAACGGCACTTTTTTTCATTTGGCAACGGCGGCGCATTGCGCTATCATTCGCTCCCGCGCGCCCGCAAGAGGCGGGCGCCGGTTTTTTTCCACGACGACACCATGACACTTTCCGAAATTGCCGCCAAGCAGGCGGAAGCGCTCTCCGAAATTTCGGCTGCGGCCGATTCGGTCGCGATCGAAGCGGCGCGAGTCAAATACCTTGGCCGCAACGGGCTTCTGCCGGCACTGATGAAGGGGCTGCGCGACGTTCCCCCCGCCGAAAAGCCCGCGTTCGGCCAGGCGCTCAACGCACTCCGCGGCGCGCTCTCGGCGGCGCTTGAGGAGCGCCGCGCGGCGGCGGAGACATCTGCGGCGCCCAAGGTCTCGTTCGATTTCTCGATGCCCGGATCCTGGCGCGGTACCGGCGCGATCCATCCCGTGTCGGAAGTCATCGAGGAGACGACGCGCATCTTCGCCCGCCTTGGATTCACCGTCGCCGACGGGCCGGACATCGAGACGGAATTCAACAACTTCGACGCGCTCAACACGGCGAAGCACCATCCCTCCCGCGACGCTCGCGACACGTTCTGGCTGGGACCCGAACTCCTGCTGCGCACCCAGACCTCCCCGGTGCAGATCCGCGCCATGCTCGCGAAAAAGCCCCCGGTGCGCATAATCAACCCGGGCCGTTGCTACCGGCGCGACACAACCGACGCGACACACGCGGCCAATTTCCACCAGATCGAAGGGCTCTACGTCGACGTCAAGCCGGTTTCGCTGGCCGACCTCAAATCGACGCTGGCGCACTTCGCGCGCGAAATGATGGGGCAGTCGGTGCAGGTGCGGTTCCGCCCGCACTTCTTTCCGTTCACGGAGCCGTCCGTAGAAGTCGATTTCACCTGCCATGTCTGCAAGGGGCGCGGGTGCGCCGTCTGCAAGCAGAGCGGCTGGATCGAAGTGATGGGAGCCGGGATCGTCGACACGCGCGTGTTCGAGAAAGTCGGCTACGATCCGGAATGTTACGGCTACGCCTTCGGCATGGGAGTCGAGCGCATCGCGATGATCAAGCACGGGGTCACCGACCTGCGCATGCTCTACGGCGGCGACCTGCGATATCTGCGCCAGTTCCTGTAGGGCGCGGTCCGCAAGCACCATGCCATCGGCGATGAGCGAAAAATCGCAGGACGCACGGCTCGGGGACATGGGGTCCGGGCGGCTGCTGCCGCTCCTGTGGCGTTTTGCCTGGCCGTCGCTCGTCACGATGACGCTGAACATGCTCTACAATGTCGTGGACCGGATATACATCGGCCACGGCTGCGGGGCGGACGCGATAGCGGGACTCGCTCTCACGTTTCCCGTGATGATGGTGCTGGGCGCGTTCGGGCCGCTCATCGGAGTCGGTTCAAGCACCGTGATTTCGATTTCCCTGGGCGAGAAGGACCATGAAACGGCCGAGCGAGCACTTGGGCAGTGCGTGGCCCTCAAGCTGCTGCTGGGAATCACCGTGGCGCCGGCGCTTTTCGCGTTTCTGGCCCCGATACTGCGGTCCATCGGTGGAGGGCGCCTGACGGAGGAAACGCTCGCAGCCGGCGTCCAGTACCTGCGCATAGTGCTGCCGTTCAATTTTCTGGCGCATCTCGCCTTCGGACTCTCCGCCTGCATGCGCGCGGAGGGGTCGCCCGTCTCGGCGATGCGCTGCATGGTCGTGGGGGCGCTCGTCAACATAGTGCTCGACCCTCTGTTCATCTTCGGATTCGGCTGGGGCGTCGCCGGAGCGGCGTGGGCCACGAACATCGCCATGACGGCCTCGTGCGCCATGGCGCTTTCGCACTACGTGCGCGGGCGCTCGGTAGTCAAGCTTTGCCTGAGGCAGGTGCGGGTGCGCGGCGCGCTCGCCGCGCGGGTACTCTCGATCGGGCTCGCGCCGTTCCTGATGCAGCTGGCCGGATCGTCCATCAACTTTTCGCTCAACCACGCCTTCGCCCGCTGGAGCCCGTCGCCGCAAGTCGGCACCGCGCAGGTGGCCGCCTTCGGTATCTACCAGACCGCGATGATGCTCTTTTTCATGCCATCGATGGGCGTCCAGCACGGCATAGGCCCGATACTCGGATACAACTGGGGAGCGAAGAACTACATGCGCGTCCGCCGTGCCTGGGATCTGGCGTTTCTTCTCACCAGCGTCACCGTGATTTTCTCCACGGTCGTGCCGGAGATTTTCGCGCCGGCGATCGCCCGCGGCTTCGCGAACGACCCGGACGTCCTGCGCGCCGGAAGCTTCGCATTGCGCGTCGGCTGCTGCATGACATGGTGCATCGCGCTCAACGTATCGGCATCCACATACTTCCAGTCCGTCGGGCGCCCGCGCACCGCGATCCTGCTTTCGCTGCTGCGTCAGGTGGTCGTCCTGCTGCCGTGCGTATGGGTACTGCCGCTGCTGATGCCGTCCCATCCGCTGCTGGGAACCTGGCTGGCGCTGCCGGTGTCGGACTTCATCGCGTTCGTGGCCTCCATGCCGCCGGTCCTGCGCGAACGTCGCTCCCTCGCGCGGCTGGCCGCCGGCGCCAATCAGACTCCTGCAAATGCCGAACAGCTCACGGCGACGCATCCGGAACCCGGAGCCTGAAGCGATGATCGAAGCCGTTGACATCTGCCGCCATTTCGGCAAGACGCGGGCGCTGCAACGCGTGACGCTGCGCGCCGTGGCGGGCGAACGCATCGCGCTCGTGGGCCGCAACGGGGCAGGCAAGACCACGCTGCTACGGATACTCGCGACGGTCCTGCCGCCGGATTCGGGAAGCATTGCGGTGGACGGGATCGACGCATTTTCGAGTCCGGAGCTGGTGCGCGCGATCACGGGCTACGTGCCCGAAGGCGCCCCTGCGGACCCGGACCTGACAATACGCGAATGGCTGCGCTTCCGCGGGAAACTCAGGCGGATGCCGGCGCGGAGGCTTCGGCGCCGCGTGCGAGAAGTCGCCGCGTTCTGCAGGATCTCGGCCCTGCTGGGGACTCCGGTTTCGGCGCTTTCCGGAGGCCAGCGCAAGACCGCATGCCTGGCGGAGGCCCTGCTCGACGAACCTCAGGTGCTGCTACTCGACGACCCCGCAGCCGGGTTGGACGCCGAGGGAATGGCCCAGCTTTCCGCGATGCTCGCGAGCGCCGACGCGTCCGACGGTCGCGTGATCGTGTTTTCCACGCACGACGAAGGCTTCGTGCGCGCGGTTGCGACGCGCGTCGTGCGGCTAGATCGCGGCACGGTAGTTTCGGATTCCGCCGTCACATGAACTTCATGCTCCTACCGGTCTGCGCCTCGGCGCTAGCCGCGGTCGCGTGCGCGTTCGTGGGACCGCTCTGCGTCGCGCGGCGCAGTTCGTACGTGGCCGGGTCGGTGGCGCACGCTTGCTTTGCGGGGCTTGGCGCGGCGCAGTGGCTGTCGTGGTCGCGCGGATGCGCCTGGGCCACGCCGGACCTCGGCGCGCTCGCGGCGGCGCTGGTCGCGGCCCTCGCGCTCGCGCTGCGCACCGGAGACCGCACCCGGGGATCGGACGCCGAACTGTCCGCGATCTGGGCGCTGGGGATGGCGACGGGGCTGGCGTTTCTGGCCGCAACGCCGGGATTCAAGGGCGACCTGGCGTCGTATCTTTTCGGATCGCTTCTTTTCGCGACGCCCGGGGACCTGGCGCGGATGGCGGCGCTGGACGCAGCGCTGGCGATCGCGGTGCCGCTTTTCTGGCGCGGGCTTCTCGCCGTGTCCTTCTCGCCGGAGACCGCGCGTCTGCGCGGGGCGCCGGAACGCCTCTACGAAACTGTATTTTCCGTTTCCGCGGCGCTTGCCGTCGTGGTGCTCGTGCGCGTCACCGGAGTAGTGCTCGTGGTTGCCCTGCTAGTGCTTCCTTCGCTTGCGGCGAAGTCGTTTTCGCGCACCCTGCCCGGCATGATGGTCGCCTCCGGCATCATCGCATTCGCGTCCATGTGCATCGGGCTGGCGGCGAGCTGGAAAATGGACTTTCCCCCCTCGGCGCCGATTGCGTTCGCGGCGGCCGCGTTCGCGGGCGCATGCGCCGCCGCGCGACACCTGCGCCCCGGCGTGCGGCGCGCCGAAGCGCGTTTTCGCAGAAAAATCCCCGCACCCCCTTCCATTATTCGGTGAATGTGCTACAATCGCCGCCGTTCCGTCAATTTTCGATGAGAGGACATTCCGTTTTGCCGGATTCGCGTTTCTTGGATTTGGCGTCCCGGGTGGGCCGCCGGAAAACAGACACACCAACAGAGAAAGAGGCCTAATATCAGCCCGCTTCCACAAATGCGCCCCGCCGCTTCCGGCCAGGCGCCGTTCCGCAGCCAACAGGCAACCGGGTTCAACCAGCAGTCCCCGGCCCCGTTCAGAAACCAGACATCGCAGGCATCTGCCTACGGCCAGCGCTTCGGTGGCGCCGCCGGTGGCGGCGGAGCCTCCGGCCAGGGCCAGCAGCAGCGCGGCCCGCGCGACGCAAAGGGCCGCCGTCCAGGCGACGATACAACACGTGTGAACCAGCAGATCCGCGCGCCGCAGGTGCGCCTGCTCCTCCCAGACGGCTCGCAGCTGGGCGTGGTCCCGACAAGGGACGCGCTTGAACGCGCCCGCCAGATGGACTTGGACCTGGTCGAAGTCAGCGCCAACGCCGTGCCTCCGGTTTGCCGCATAATGGACTACGGCAAATGGAAGTACGAGGAGGAGCGCAAACGCAAGGAAGCGCGCAAGAACCAGAGTCGCACACAGGTGAAGGAAGTCAAGTTCCACGCCAACACAGACGTGGGCGACTACGCGCTCAAGATCCGCAACATCCGCGCATTTCTGGCCGACGACAACAAGGTCAAGCTCACGCTCATGTTCCGCGGCCGCGAAAACGCCCACAAGGAACTTGGCGAAGAGGTCCTCCAGCGCGTGTGTACCGATTTGGCCGACGTGGCCAATGTCGAGCAGGCCCCCAAGGTCATGGGCAGAAGCTGCACGGGCATGCTTTCGCCGAAGTCCCAGAAGGGCCGCTGACGGCTGCGGCGGCTGCGCCGGGCGCGGTCCGACCGCCCACGCCACCAAAAACACAATTCGACCGAAACGCCGAAAACGCCAGTGGCGATCGCGAAATGTGAATCGCGACCCCGGGAATCGGCGAAATTGGATAGTCCGGTGATTGCCAATTGCAGGATTGGCAATCACCGGGCATTCTTTCCGCCTTTCGTCTTTTCGGCCTTTCCGCCTTTCGACTTTTCACCGTCACGGCGCGCGCCGCCGCCGTGACGCTCGCCGGCAGCCTCAAGGCGCCGTTTTTCCGCATGGTCGTTTTTTTGCCGTGGCGGGAACCTTTTCACGCCATGCCGCATTTACATTGAAAAGCGATGGAAATCTGGCGGCAATTGAAAATCGACGGCGAAGCCGGCGCCGAAAGGCTCGTCTCCGAATACGGGGACAGGCTTTTCGCGGCTGCGGTCCTGCTTTGCCCCGACGGCAGCGACGCCGAGGATCTAGTCTTCCGGACGCTCGACCGTGCCGTGCGCAAGATATCCTCGTATCGCCCGACCGGTTCGTTTTTCGCCTGGCTCTACTCCATCATGCTCAATTTCCGGCGCATGGACGCCAGGCGGAAGCGCCCCGAAGAGAATCCGGGCACTTCCATTGAAGCCATCGCGTCCGACCCGGGCCGGCCGGGAGCGCCGACCAGTCCGCCGGAAGCCGCGGACCGCGCCGTGGTGCGGGAAGCGGTGAGGCGCCTTCCGCCGGATGCCCGGGAAGCCGTCGTGCTGCGCTATTTCGCCGGGCTTTCCGAGAAGGAAATCGCCGACGCGCAGGGCGTCCGGCCCGGAACCGTCAAAAGCCGTCTTTCCCGCGCTACGGACGTGCTCCGCGCAGAATTGCTTGACAACCAGCCTGAAAGGGATTCCATGCCATGAACGACAACATCGATTTGACTTGGACGGATTTGGAGCGGACCTTGTCCGCACGGCTTCGGGAAAGCGTCGACGACCTGCGCCTGCCTCCGGGATTTTCCGCGCGCCTCGCCCCGGCGTTCGCGGCGCGGCGCCGCGTCTGCCGTCGCCGGAAATTCGCCGCGGCGGCTCTTGTCGCGGCTTTCGCGGCGACAATCGCCGCACTCGCGTTCTCCCTGCACGGCCCGTCCGGCCCCACCGGCCGCGTTTCGGGCATTCTGGCGGAGAATCCCGGCGACGGCCCCGTGACGGAACTTGCCGGAAGCTGGACTCTCGCCGGACTTTGCAGGACGTTGCGCCGCCGCCGGCGCAACGAGGAAAACGACATCGCCGACATCACGCCGGACCAATCGAACGACAACCAATGAACACAATCAAAATCGCCGCATTCTTCGTCGGTTTCGCGGTCTTCTACGCCGGAATGTTCCTTATAGGGAAACTGGCACCGGGTTCGAAGAACGGAAAAACGGACGACGACACGCCAAAACCCGGAAAATCCGCCACCGGCGCCGGAAATCCGCCCGGAACAGTCCCGGAAGCCCCGGAACGCGGCACGCGCGACGGAAAGTGATTCCGCGCGATCCATGAACCCATCCTGAAACAACGCAAACCGAAATGAACGAAAAACTGCTTTCCTCGATCATTCTCATGACAATGGGCATGACCTTGGTCTTTTCATTCCTCGTGGTCCTGGTGTTCCTTATGCAGCTGCTGGCCCGCATCGTGCCAAAGCTTTCCTGGATGCTCCCGGACCCTGATCCCGCGAAACCGCGGCCGGCGCCAGCGGGACGCAAACAGGAAATCGCGCTCGCGATCGCCGCCGCGCTGCAGAAGTTCTGGGGCCTAAGGTGAAGAACCGGGGCGCGACCGCCGCAGCGGCGAAGGGGGCTTCGCCCCGAAATCGCCTTGAAAAACGCGAGCCGGAAATTTTCCGTTTCATTCCGGCGGGGATTGTGGTATCCTCCGCGCGTCGCATCGGGTGAACAACCCGAAATCCCTTTTTTTCCCGGCGCAAATCCCGACGCGCCGCGGAATCAGTCCAGGAAAGCCCGCGCCATGTCCGACGAAACTCCAGCAAATTCCGCACTTTCGACAACAGATCTCTGCGCTCTCGTGGTCACCGAGGCAGAACGCCCCGTGCCAGACGCGGCAAAAATCCTCGGCTGGATGCACGATCTGGCGCTTCTCCTCAACGATTCGAAGAACCAGCAGGAGCAGCAATACCGCGACCAGGCGTTCCTCGTGGCCGAGCAGCGCTTCGTCGACATGCACGACATCGTCTCGCTGGCGCGACTGCTGCGCCTCAAGGCGCGCTGGACGGGCAATCGCATCGCGTACGGCAACGAATGCGCCGCCCTGCTCGCATCGGCCACGAAGGACCGTCTCGTCGCGGCCAAGATAGAGTCGTCGGGGCTTGGGCGCAAGCCGCCGGTGGCCGCGCTCGACCGACTGGCGTTTCTGCTGGCGCTCAAACCCGGAACGGTGGTGGCCGACAAGGTCCGCGGCTACGGAATCGTGGAGCGGGAAGACGACTTCTACCGCACTGTCGGCGTCAAATTCGACTCGGAGCCGGACAAGGTCCGCGACCTCGGCTTCGCGTTCGCGGTGGACTCGCTTTCGTTCATCGGCCCCGAACACCTGCTTTCCGTGAGGCACGCGGACCCGGCCGCGTTCGACAAGCAGATCGCGGAAAATCCCGGCGAAGTCGTGAAGCTCGCGCTCAAGTCGTGGGGCGACATGACGCCCGGCCGCATCGAGACGATCTTCACCGAACTCAAGCTTCTGCCGGCCGGAACGGAGTGGAAGGCGTTCTGGACCAAGGCGCGCGCCCAGCTCTCGAAGGATCCGATGGTAGTGCTGCCCCCGGCCGTTAAGAAGACCGCACCGGTGGAACTGGTGCGGTCAGGCAGCGCCGAAACCCACGCCGCCGCGCAGGCGGACAAGACGCTGCGCGACTTCGTGGCGAGCCGCGACGCCAAGTTCATCCTCGACCAGACCGCGGCCTGGCTTCAGGCGACGCCGGCCGACAAGCTTCCGGCGGAGACCGCCGCCGCGATTCGCGACAGGCTCGCGTTCGTGGTCAAGGCGTCCGTGGCAGACCGCAAACTCGGCAACCGCGCCAAAGTCCAGGCGCTCCTGCTGGCGCTCAAGGCCGGGCTCTCGTCTCTCCCGGTGCCGCTGCTCGTGAACGAGTCCACACGCTACGACCTGCTCGAATCGTTCGCGTTCACGGACGACACGTGCTCCGCCGTCGATCCCGCGGGCACACTCTGCAAGCCGCTCGTCGTGCTGGACGCATCGAAGACGCTGCCGGCCGGCCAGATGGAGGCGCTTCTGGCGGCGATTCCGCTGGACAAGGATACTGAAGTCGCGTCGCGCTTCGTCGAGGCGGTTCCGTACATGACCGCCAATCTCGTCGAGCACATCGCGCCGAAGCTTCTCTCCGGACCCGCGAAGGATGCGTTCGCGGCCAAGATTCGCGAACAGTTCGCGCAGGGCCGCATCCACAATCCGGAGGCCCCGGTCGAAGACGACGCCGAATACGTCGAGGCGGACGGCGCGGCGGACGACGGGCGGTACCCGGCCGCAAGGCGCGGCACCCCCGGCCTTTCGATGCCGCTGCTGCGCTGGATATGCCACGCGGCCGCATCCGCGAAGCTTTCCGAGGCGCTCTTCGAGGTTGTCTCCCCGTACGCGATCGTCACCACGGCCAGCATCGCCCTCGGCTTCCAGGCGGAGAAGGAGAATCTCCGCATGAAGAACGACATACGCAAGCTGTTCGTGTCCGGCCGGCGCGACACTTCGGCCGCGTCGAAGATTGCCGCCGAAATCGACGAAGGGTGCAAGTGGCTCTTCCCGCTCATGGAGAAGATGGACCACGAAAGCCGCGCGTCCGTGTTTATCCGGCTTCAGGGAATGGAAGGCATCTGGGAACCGCTGAAGAAGCGGCACCTCATTGCCAACCTCCTCGCAAAGTTCCCCGATCTTCAGGATTCGGTTCCGGCGGAACGTCCCGCCCCGGCGCGCGGCGAAACCGCTGAAAACGTCTCGTCGATCCGCTCGATCCGCGAGCGCCAGGCGCAATACCGCCATCTGATGGACGTGGAGATGCCGCAGAACCGCAAGGACATCGAATTTGCCAAGGGCTTCGGCGACCTTTCCGAAAACTTCGAGTACGAAAGCGCCCGCGCCAAGGAGCGCGAACTCGTCGCGCGCCAGCAGCAGCTGGAAGCGGATCTCAAGCGCGTTTCGGCATTCGATTTCGCCCAGGAGGGCGACGCCGAGATCGAACTCGCCGGCCTGGGATCCTACGTGACGCTGGAATTCGCGGACGGCGCCCGCAAGTCGTACGCGCTTCTCGGCGAATGGGACAGCGCGCCGGAGCTGGGCATAGTCTCGTTCAAGACCCCGGTCGCGCGTGCCGTCATGGACCATCGCGTCGGCGACAAGGTCGAAATCCCGTCCGACGGCGACGAGGCGCTTGCCGCCACGGTCGTTTCCATTGAGCCCCTGCCCCAGGAGATCGTGGAATGGACGCGCAGCTGACCACGCTGCCCGAACGGGCGACATCCGCGCGCGGATACCGGGCGCGGAAGGCGCAGCTGGACAAAATAGTCAACGAGGAGATGCCGCGCAACAGGCGCGACATCCAGGAAGCCAAGGAATTCGGCGACCTGTCGGAAAACTTCGAATATGAAAGCGCCCGCAACCGCGAACGCCAGCTGATCGAGCGCCAGACGCGGCTCCGCGAGGAGCTCCAGTCGATGACGGTGTTCGATTTCTCGGCCTACACGCCGCCGGAGGGCGTCGCGGGACCGGGGTCGTCCGTGTCGATACGCTACTCGGACGGCACCACGCGCACAATCTCGATTCTGGGCGACTGGGACGGCGACGAGGCTCTTGGAATAGTCTCCCGGCGGGCGCCGCTTGCACGCGCCGTCGAGGGCGCCCGCGCCGGGCAGGTCTGCGTGGTGCAGCTGCCCGATCCCGATTTCGACGGCGAATTCACCGAAGAGGAGATTTCGATCGAGGCGGTTTCGCCGCTATCGGCCGAAGTCCTCGCCTGGGCGCGCTAGTCGCGCCGGCGCGCGGAGCCCCTACCCCGCCCTTCCCGGCGCACAGCGCGCAAAAGCCCTTTTTGTTCTTGTCCGCAGTCGGCGGAACCTACTCTCCCGCAGATAGTCTCCGCCACATTTTCCACCAACCACCCGCAAACAACTTTCCATAAGAGATGCACATCATAGACTGGTTCATCATGCTCATCCCGCTCGCCGCCGTTCTCGGCCTGGCGATCTACGCGAAAAAGTACGCGCGCGACGTAGTGGACTTCCTAGCCGCCGGGCGCGTTGCGGGGCGCTACGTGATGTGCGTCGGGGACGTGGCGGCGGCGCTGTCCGTGATCACGCTCGTCGCCAACTGCGAGCAGACGTACCGCGCCGGTTCGGCCATGGGCTTCTGGGGCATTCTCACGATGCCGCTGGGAATGTTCCTGGGGCTTTCCGGATACTGCGTCTACCGCTGGCGCGCGACGCGCGCGCTCTCGTTCGGCCAGTTCATCGAGATGCGCTACAACCGCACGTTCCGCATCTTCTGCGCGACGCTGCGCAACTTCTCCGAAATGATCACCAACGCGATCGGCCCGGCGATCGCCGCCAACTTCTTCATCTACTTCCTGGGACTGCCGCACCGCATCCACGTCTTCGGAGTGAACCTCCCGTGCTTCGCGATCCTCGTCGCCATCTCGCTCACGCTCGCGACGATCGCGATCTGGCCGGCCGGCCGCATCTCGCTGCTGATCACCGACACAGTGCAGGCGCTGCTCTCCTACCCGATTTTCGTCATCATCGCCGGCTACATCTTCTTCAACTACAACTGGGGCACGACCATGGAGCCGGTCATGATGGACCGCGTTCCCGGCGAAAGCTTCCTCAACCCGTTCGACGTCGCGAAGCTGCGCGACTTCAACATGTTCGCGCTCGGCGTCACGCTTGCGGCGGCAATCCTGCAGCGCGCCTCGTGGTTCGGCAACGATACGACGAACTCCGGCCGCACCCCGCACGAGCAGAAGATGGCCGGCGTCCTCGGCACGTGGCGCAACGGCTTCGCCTACACGATGATCGGACTTGTGACGCTTCTCGTCATCACCGTGATGAACCACGAGGCGTTCATTTTCCCAGGCGCCCACGGCAAGTTTTCCTCTCACCGCACCCGCATCGCGCTGCTGAACAAGGTCGCGTCCGAGGCCGTGCCGGACGAAGCGGTGCGCGAAAAAATCGCCGCCGACCTCGAAGCGCTCCCGCCGCCCGTCCACAAGGTCGTGAAGGATCCGGTGCCGGAGGCGATCCGCGCCGAGCACGACCAATACTTCGCGACGATGCAGGCGCTCACGACGAACCCGCGCGGCCCGGCGCTTCCGGAGCCGAGCCCGGAACTGGCGGCGTACCTCGAAGTCAACATGCCGCTGTCGCAACTGAAGAACAACGACACTCCATACATCGACACGGCGCGCGCCGCCATCAACGCCAACATCCCGGACTCGCTCAAGGCCGAGGCCGAGTCGATCCGCGTGGCGACCGAGCGTCACAGGACGGACCCCGGCGTCGAAGTGCCAACGCCGTCGCCGGAACTGGCGGCGGTGCAGGGCGAAAACGCCAAGCAGGCGCAGAAGGTCCGCACGCTCTACGGGCAGATGATGCTCCCGGTCACGCTGCGCCAGATTCTGCCAACGGGCGTCATCGGACTCTTCGCGCTTCTCATGCTGATGCTGCTCGTCTCGACCGACGACTCGCGCATCTTCAACGCGTCCTCGACCTGGGTGCAGGACGTGATCCTGCCCTTCCGCAAGAAACCGCTCACGAGCAGGCAGCACATCGCGTACCTGCGCTGGTCGGCAGTGGCTGTGGCGCTCTTCTTCTTCGTGGTGGCGGTGTTCTTCAGCCAGCTCGACTACATCGCCATGTTCACGCAGATCATGTGCGCCGTCTGGCTTGGCGGCGGCGGCACGATCATGGTGTTCGGACTCTACAGCCGCTTCGGAAACATCGTGGGCGCGTGGGGCTCGATCATATTCGGCAGCGGATTCTCGCTCTTCGGGCTCGTCATGCAGCGCACGTGGTCGGCGCACGTGATTCCGATGCTCGCCAGCCACGGCTGGACCGAGGGCGTGTTCCATTTCTTCGCCAAACTCGCCAAGCCGCTCAACCCGTGGGTGGACTGGTCGTTCGGGTACAACTCCGGCGAGAGCTCTCTCGAACAGGCTCTGCAGCTCTTCCGCGAGAAGTTCTTCATGAACTCCACGGAAATCTACGGACTGTCGATGGTACTTTCCCTGATCGCGTACTGCCTGGGCTCGTGGATCGCGCTCAAGGCCGGCTGGTGCAAGCCGTTCAACCTCGACAAGATGCTGCACCGCGGCGAATACGCCGACGAAGCCGAAAAGGCCCGCATCGCGGCGCGCGGCAAAGTCAAGGTATCGATTCTGCAGCGCATCGTGGGAATCGACAGCGAGTACACGCGCGGCGACAAGATCATCGCCTGGTCGGTGTTCGTCTATTCGATTTGCTACCGTCTCGGGATCGCATTTTTGCTCGTGTTCTTCTGGAACACGGTTTCGCCCTGGCCCAAGGCCTGGTGGGGAAAGTACTACTTCATCACGAGCCTCATCATCCCGATTCTCGTCGGGTGCGTCTCGACCGTGTGGTTCCTCTGGGGCGGCATCCGCGACGGCATCCAGCTCTTCAAGGACCTGGACAAGCGCGTTGCCGACGATTCCGACAACGGAATGACATGGCACAAGTAAAAGTCGAAAGTCCGCTGGCCTCCCATGATGGTTCAAGCACATGGCCGCTGATTTTTTTTCAGCCGCTAAGGGACACAAGGGACTCAAAGGGACTCAAAGGACTCAAAGAGACTCAAAGAACTCAAAGAACTCAAAGGACTCAAGAGACTCAAAGGACTCAAAGGGACTCAAAGACTTCACTGCGAACTCTGCGTGCTTTGCAACTAAAAAAACTTTCAAAATTCTTTCGTTCAACATACCAACGACACATTGCCATGGCCTTCAATCACGTCACCAAAATCGACGATCTCGTTTCCGTGCGGAACGTTCTCGTGAGCCTCTTCGACAAAACCGGCATCGAAGCGTTCGCAAAAGGGCTGCTCGAAACGTGCCCGGGCATCCGCTTCTACAGCACGGGCGGCACCTACAAGGCACTTGCGGCGGCGCTTGGCGACGCTGCGGCGTCCCAGCTCGTGCAGGTATCCGACTACACGGGGCAGCCGGAAATGCAGGGCGGGCTCGTCAAGACGCTCGACTTCAAGATCTACCTTGGACTTCTCGGAGAGCACTACAACGAGGCGCACCAGGCCGATCTCAAGCGCACGGGCGCCGTGGAAATCGACATGGTCGTCGGCAATCTCTACCCCTTCCAAAAAGTGGCCTCGCAGCCCGGGGTGTCGCCTGAGGACTGCCGTTCCAACATCGACATCGGCGGACCGTGCATGATCCGCGCCTCCGCCAAGAATTTCATCCGCGTGGCCTCCGTGACCGACACGGCCGACTATCCCGCGCTGCTTTCCGAACTGCGCGCCTCGGGCGGCAAGCTTTCGCTCGCGACCCGCTTCCGCCTCATGCAGAAGGCGTTCGCGCACACAGCGGCATACGATGCGGCGATCGCGGCGCACTTCGCCAAGGTTTCGGTGGAAGGCGTCTACACCTTCGCATGACTTCCGCCTTTCGAGCTCCGCGCGGGCGCAAGTCAGCGGGCTGCGATATCGTAAAGCGACGAAACACGTAGCGCGGCCCTGAACCGCACCGCGTCAGTGCGCGTCAGCGGCGTGGCCGGGACTTCCAGCGTCTCGTCCGGGTCGAGCGCGAAGTCGTTGTCTCCGAAAAGCGCCGGCACGGCGTCGCTTTCAAGCCGCACACCGAACGCGGCGGCGCCTGCCGAAACCGCGACGCGGAAAACCTGTTCGCCGTCCTGGTCGGGGAGCTGCGTGACGGAAAGCGAAAGCGCGGGATCCTGCAGAGCAAGGGCGCGCGGCGGCGCGAACAGGAGAAAGTCCCGCGCGATCGTGAATCCCTCGGAGTCGCGGACGGCGAGCCAGAGCGCGACGGACGCTGGGTCGTCCCCGCGCCCCGGCGCCGCGGCAGGCGGCAGCGCGATGCGGCGCGTCTCGAACGCGGGAACCAGAATGGGAAGCCGGCCCTGCGCAATCGAGCGACCGTCCAGCGTCGCGAGACGCCAGTGAAGCGACAGAGCGCGTCGCGTCAGCGCTGTGGAATTCACGAAAAGCGCCTCCGGTCGGCCCTCGGAGTCGATGCGCGCGAAAAGGGATTCCGGCGCAAACGAACGCGCCGCCTCGTGGAGCAGGGCCTTGGGACGACCGTCGGAATCGATCGCCGACGCGTCGGCGGCGGCCCAAAGCGACTGCAGCGGCTCGATGAAAAGGCCAGTCGCGCGGGGATCCGAACGGACAGACGCGGCGAACGCGCGAAACCGCGCGGCGGCGGCGAGCTGCGACAACCTGAACCAGAGGTCCGCCCGCGCCGGAACCGGCCACTCCGCGGCAATGGCCGCCACAAGGGCGGATCCCCCACCCCTCAACGCGCAACGCGCGTCAAGCGCAGGGCAATTGGGATTGCGCCCTCCGTCGGGCAGCGCGGCGCGGAGCGTTTCCGCGTCGGGCCAGGCGACCGCAGAACGCCCGAAGCGCAGACCGGTCTCCTCCGTGGGTTCGGCGGCCGGATTGTCGGGAATGCACGGATGAGCGAGAAAGGCCGGCGCGGAAATGGAATCCGCCTCCGCGGCGCGCGCGGCGGGATCGGCCGCGCCAAGAACCACGAGGCCGAGCGCGTCGCACAAATCCCAGAATTCTTCGGGAGGGGGAGGCGCGCCCGGCGCGAGCGTCACCGCGTTCGCGTTGGCATCGCGCAGCGACGTGAGCGCCACTTCCATCGCGGCGGCGGCCGCGGGGGCGCCAACGCATTGAGGCGGCGCCGCCCACACCGCCCCGCGCAGAAACGCATTCCGCCCGTTGCACAGCATCGCGACCGTGCCGTCCGGCCGCTCTTCGGTTCGCAGCGTACGCAGTCCGATTCGCAGGCTTCTGGAATCGAGCAGCAGCGCCGGGGTCCCGCGCCGAACAAAGCGGAAAAGCGAGACTTCGACTTCGTAGAGCGGCTGTTCTCCGAGACCGGCCGGCCACCAGAGCCGCGGCTCGGCAATGCGGACGACGGCCTGGTACGCGCCGCCACCGCCGGGCGACATCGTGGCACGTCCGTCGAAAATCGGGGCGCCTGCGGAGTCGCGCACTTTCACGCGCACCACGAGAGAAGCGGCGTCAGGGGCGCCCGGACCGAGCTGGCTCTCGACCCATCCGCCGACAAGCAGTTCCGCCGGACCGGCCGCCGCGTGTCTTTGCCCGCAGCCGACCGAGGCCAGGCGGGCACCGCTCCAGGCGCGAAGGCGAACCCCGCCGGCGATGCCCCTGTCGGGCAGAGCCGGACTCCACGAGGACCCGAACGCTAGCGCCGGCTTGTCCGGCGCAGTCTCGCGCGTTTCCCGCGGAAAGCGAATGCGCAGGACGTTGCGACCGGGCTTCAGCACGTCGCGCACCGGTAGCGAAAGCGGACGCCAGGGATCGCGCGAGCGCGCGAGCGTCGCGTTTCCAAGCGTCACTTCCGCCCGCGTGTCCAGCGAGTCGATTTCAAGCCGCACGTCGGCCGCGTCGGAAAAATCCGGCGGAGAGTCGAATTGCCGCACGAAAACCCAGTCTTCCGCGAGCGCGTCGCGGACGCCGTCGGGGATCGAGGATCCGACAAGCGGATCCGGGATTTCGCCGTGTTCGCGCAGAACGGAAAGGACGCTGCACGGCGCGGAACAGTGGCGCGAGCGTTCGCGCGGCCTCTCCGCCCGGGCAAGGCTCCAGCCCTGCGAAAGGTCGAGCGTAGTCACGGCGCTGCCACAGCGCGCGCAAGCGCGTCAAGCGCCGTGGCGGCGGACGCCACACGGATTCCGTCGCGTCCGAGCGACTCCGGCCAGCGCATTTCGAAGGCGGCGGTGACTTTGCCGCGAACGCTCGTCGCCGCGAAGACCGTGCCCACCGGCTTACCCGGCACCGCTCCGCCGGGGCCGGCTATGCCGGTGATGGAGAGCGCGGCGTCGCACCGCAGCGCCCTGCGGCAACCATCGGCCATGGCGATCGCGGTTTCGGCGCTGACGGCGCCATGGGACGAAAGCGTCTCCTCCGGGACGCCGAGCAATCTGCGCTTCACGTCGTTGGAGTAGGAAACCACGGCCCCGCAGAACGCTTCGGAAGCGCCAGGCAAGGCCGTGACGGCTTGCGCCGCAAGGCCGCCGGTGCAGGACTCCGCCGTGCCGAACGAGATTCCGCGGTCGCGGCACTCCCGCAGAAGAAGCGCAGCGCTGGCGCGCAAATCGGACGCGCCGGGCGCGGCCTGAAGGGCCGCGCCCTCAAGTTGAACATGCGAAGCCGGCAACGGAACTGAGGCCTGCATTACGCGGCGGGAACGGCAGGAGCGGCAGGAGCAGCGGCATCAGCGGCGGGCGCGGCGGCGGGCGCAGCAACGTCAACGGCTGCGGCGGGAGCTGCTGCGGAATCAGCGGCGACGGCAGCAGCATCAGCAACGGGCGCGGCGCATTCCGACTGGGCGGCTGAAGAGCGGCAGTTGCGGCAGATTGCAGTGATGGCCAGCGCTATCGCGAAAACCGCGGCCAGGACGCAGAGAAGGAGTCCGCGGCGCTTGGCCGGAGTTCCTTCCGCGCCTTCCGGATACGCCTTGACGAGCGTGAACTGGCGCCGCAGGCGGTGCGTCAGGCGCATCGACTTGTTGACAGCCCAGCCGCAACCCTCGATGATCGGGCCCATGTCCTGCCGCATCAGCTTGAGCACTCCGGCGAGAACGATTGGACCAAATACCACGACCAGTATCGCCAGCAGCGAAAGCAGACGCGAAGTCCAGGACATCGACGCAACCGATTTGGCGATGAAGGCGAACGCGGAGCCCAAAGCGGCGATGGCCACGGAGACGCCCATGAACATTCCGGCGGCGCCGGCGCCGCCAGGCGCCGCGGCAGGCGCGGGAGCTGGAGCGGCGGCGGGAATCGGCGTCTTGCCATTCTCGACGGCGTCCACCGAATCGATGCCGGCCTTTTCGATCTTGGACTGGGCTGCGGCGGAGAGATTCTCGATCTTGCCCATCACCGCCTTGGCGATGTTCTGGAACGGGGAGAGAATCGCCTCCTTGAGGCTGATCGGCGCTTCGATTATCGACGTGATGGTGGCGTCGAACTCATGTCCGTCCAGGTCGAAGAAGACGCCGCGCTTGCCGACTTCGAGATTGCCGCGAGTCCCGTTCGTCGCGGGCACAACCACGGTGAACGGCGGTGGTCCGCCGACGGGTTCGACTTTCACGTACATCGTGAAGAGCCCGCCGTTTTTGGCGACCGCCGAATGCGCGGCGGGGTCAGCCACCTCGATGGCGAGGTTGAACCAGCGCCCGTCGACGAGCAGGCGCCCACGCTCGAAGAGCGAAGTCTGGTCGGGGCGGTAGAATTCCGCAAGCGCGACGTAGTTGTTGAGGAAGCGCGGAATCCGGCGATGGAAGAGCAGAAGCTTTTCCAGATCCGAGAACGCCGAAACGCGAACCGCGACCTCCTTGTCCTTTTCCTGGAGTTCCGCGGCCTGCGCGGCGAACGGGCCGTCGGCCCATTTGCGAAGAAGAGCCTCGTCAAACGCCTCGACGGACGCGCCTTTCTTGGAGGCGAGCCACGACTCGTGCCCGGCAAGCGCCTTCTTGACGGCAAGCCAGTCCCCCTCCGTCACGCTCTCCGGGGCGCTGCGTCCGAGAACCTTTCCAAAAAGGCCGTCGCGCAGCGCGGCGACAACGTCGCGGCGCAGGGGATTGACCGCCGGCCCGTCCAGAGGCATGGAGCCATCCGGCAGCGGGCGCGCGAGCGGCGCATTCTCAAGCGCGGCCGAAGCGCTGTCGGACGCGGCGTCGGCAACGAGGAACTTAGCCGCGCCGGACGGGTCGTAGCGCTGGAAGTCAGCCAGGAAGAAGAAGCGGTCGATTGCGTCGCGATGGCGAGCAAGCAGGTTTTCAACGGCCGGGGTGTCCGCCCCGAAGGGCATGGTTTCCGGATTGTCGTCGCGCCCCTTTGCGCGCCAGGCGAGGTAGTCGCCCACGTCGGCGGCGAAGGCGTCAAGCTGGGCCGAAGACACGCCGCGGGCGCCGGAAATGTCGTCCGAGCCGCCGGTGGCCGCGATCGCGGCGTCGATGTACGCCTTCAGGTCGGCGTCGTCGCCGGCGGCAGCGGACACGAGGACGCCGTCGCCGTTGAGCGGCTTGCCGCGCAGTTCGAGCATGGCGGAGCGCACGTCGGAGAGACGCACGTCGGGGGCGTCGGCGCGGCCGGCCTGCTCGTTAACGTAGGCGGCCGTGACAAGCAGCCCGGGGCCTGCGGCCGAGTCCTTGCGCACGGACGCGAGGGCGATGCCGTCTTCCGGCGCGCCGATCTTCGAGCGGTCGGCAAGCGTGTCCAGAAGCCAGCGCAAAGCGGAGCGGATTTCGTCGGAACGCATCCGGCCGTTGCCGTCGCTGTCCAGATACTTCAGGAAAGCGGCGTCCTCGCGGAACGCGGACGTCGGAGCGGAGACTGCGGCCCAGAACGAATCGTCGAGCGCCAGAACGCCTTCCAGATCGTCCGGAGTTTCGATGGAAAGATGGTATGCCTTGCCGAATTTGTCGAATTTCATTGTCTGTTTCGTTTGTTTTGTCTGGAAAAAGGCGCTAGCGGGATTCGGCCCAGCGTTTGAGCTTCGAGACCTCCTCCAGAAGGGCGGGATAGTCGACCGTCAGGAATTCGCCGTCGCGATAGAGTTCCCGGCCGGCGACGGCGACGAGCCGAATCTCGTGCCCCGTGGCGGAATACACCAGGGAGGACACCGGCTCGTGGCACGGCTGCAGGTTGGGGGCAGAGCGAAGGTCGAGAGCGAAAAAGTCAGCGTGGCATCCCGGCCGCAGCGAGCCGATGCCGTCGATGTGCAGGGCGCGGGCGCCGTTGCGGGTCGCCATGTCCAGTGCCTTCTGCGCGGTCATCGCCGCCGGATCCCCGGAGGCGGACTTTCCGAGAAGCGCCGCGAGCCACGTCTCCCGCACCATGTTCTGCTGGTTGTTGGACGCCGCGCCGTCCGTTCCGAGCGCCAGTTCGAGGCCGGCGGCCAGCATCGCGGCGGCGGGACACGCGCCGGAAGCCAGCTTCATGTTGGACGCCGGGTTGTGGACAACGCCGCACCCGGAATCCCGCAGCGCCTCGATTTCGCCCGGCGTGACGTGAACGCAGTGGAAGAACGTGGAATCCGGGCCGAGCAACCCGAGTTTTTGGCAGTACTCCACGGGGCGCATTCCGTGTTCGCGCAGACAGGTCTCCGTTTCGTGTTCGGTTTCCGCCAGATGCATTCCGAGCGGGATGCCGAGCGAGCGGGACAGCTCCAGGCATTCCCGCAGGAGCGCCGGATCAGTCGTGTACGGCGCATGCGGGCAGATCGCCGCCTTCAGCCGCGGATGGCCGCGCCAGGCCTCGGCGTTGGCCGCGACACGCCCGAAAAGCTTCTCCTTCGTGGCGCCGCCGAGCTGCGGGAAGAAGCGCACGGCATTCTCGCCGAGCACCCCGCGAAGACCGACCTGATCCGCCGCCGCAAACACGTTCTCCTCTAGCATGTACATGTCGAAGAACGAGGTCGTGCCGGTGCGGAGAAGCTCGCAGCACGAAAGCAGAGCTCCCAGCCGCACGATTTCCGGAGTAAGGCGCGCCTCGCGCGGAAATATGTCCTCCTGAAGCCACGCCTGGAGCGGCTTGTCGTCGCCAAGCCCGCGCAGTGGACTCATCGGCAAGTGGCAATGCGCGTCCACCAGCCCCGGGAAAACCGCCGCCGCCCCGAGGGAAACGGTTCCTTCGCCGGGATTGCGCCGCAGCACTTCCGACGCCGGCCCCACGTCGGCCACCAGGCCGTCGCGCACAAGCAGCGCCCCGTCGCGGACCACGGTGCGGTCGTCGTCCTGCGTGACTATCCAATCCGCGGTGTACGTCATGGAATCGGATTCCGTGAAGGGTCTCTTCGGTTCTGGCGGACTGCGGACCTCACCGATCGTCCCCGCCGGGAAGCGACTCGTCGAACGGCACGGCTCCCAACTCGCCGTTTTGGCCCTTGACGAGCATTTCGACCTTGCGCTCCACGGCGGAAAGCTTCTCGTTGCAGAACGCCACGAGCCTGCTGCCCTCCTCGAACGACGCGACAGTCCTGTCCAGATCGCCGGAGCCGGATTCCATGGAAGCGACGAGCTCTTCGAGGCGAGCGACGGCCTGCTCGAACGTTTGCGGGTTTTTCATGCGCCCGATACTATCGCATTTCCCGCCGCTCTTCAATACCGGAACGCATGGCCGACGCATCAAATATGGATATTGCACGGATTATGCGCGCGCTGTTGACTTCGAGACGGTTTTTGGCAAGAATCGTCCCGCAAGCCAACCACTTTCGACAAGCAAGGTCAAAATGAGCAAGATTCGCGCAAAAGTCTATGTCGTCGGCGACAACATCGACACCGACAACATCATCCCCGCACAGTACCTCAATCTGGTCCCGACGATTCCGGCCGAATACGAAAAGCTCGGATCGTACGCGATGGCCGGGATGCCTGACGGCACCACGCCTTTCGTCGACAAGAAGACCGGCAAGACCCCGTACGGGATCATGATAGCCGGCAAGAACTTCGGCTGCGGCTCGTCGCGCGAGCACGCTCCCGTCGCGCTCGGCGCGGCAGGCTGCAAGGCCGTGGTGGCCGAGTACTACGCCAGGATTTTCTTCCGCAACAGCGTGGCTACCGGCGAAGTCTATCCGTTCGAGACCGCAGTGCCCCTCGTGTCCGAATTCAAGACGGGCGACGAGGCGGAGCTGGACACCGAGGCCCAGACCCTGGTGCGCGTTTCCGACGGCAAGACGTTCCGCCTGAAGGACCTGGGAGCAGTGGCGCCCGTGGTGGAGGCCGGCGGAATGTTCGCCTACGCCCGCAAGGTCGGCATGATTTCCGAGCGAAAGAACTGATTTCCGCCACCTGCGGCGGCGCGAATTTCCGGGCCGCCGCCACGGAGGAAACGCGAAGCGCGCGAGGAGCGAACAGTGACTGCCGATCCATATCTCGAAGGTTTTGCCGAAGGACGCCGTTCGATGGCGCGTTCGATCGCGCTGAAGCTCCGCGGATCCCTGCCCGACGACGAATTGGCCTCTCTCGTGGGACTGTCCGCCGCCGAACTGGAGGCGCTGCTTTCGCCACCGCAGCCGCGTCCGGAGGAAACCGTAAGCTCCGGGCGCAGGGCCGCATCCGCCACCGCCGATGCCGCAGCGGCCGCCGACGCGGATGCGTCCGGCGCGGCCGCTCAAGGCGACGCAAGACCGCGCGCGCACCAGGTCGTGCGCGGGCTTGCGCTCGTGGAACCGAACTTCGTGCGTCTGGTGCGCACGGCGCGGCACCTGACCCAGCCGCAACTGGCCGGTATTCTCGGCGTCAACGCGCGCACCGTATGCGAATGGGAGACCGCGACCGGCCCCATTCGCGTGAAAACCGCGTCCTACGACAGGCTGCAAAAGATGTCGGCGGCGCTGCGCAGGCAGCGCGATGCCTGAAATGGGCCGTTTCGGCCGGCGCGCCGTGAAACGCGCGCTTGCCGTCGCGGCCTGGGCGACGACTCTTCTCTGCTCCGCGCTGTCGGTGCCGAAGGCGGCGGGGGCAGAAGCCACCGCGCCGCTTGCCGTGGCCGTCGGCCCCGTGCGGCGCGGCTCGTCCAGCATTCCATGGCGCGTGGCAAATCGCGGCGCGACGCCAGTGGAGCGCGTGGCCCTGGACGCCTTTAGCGGCGTCGCCACCGGATCCGGTGCGGCGCGCCGCGTATTCGAGTGCACCTGGCTTCCGCCCGGCGCGGAAACGGGCGGCGTGTTCCAGGCGGAGGCCCCCGAAGGCCGCGGACCGCAACTGCACGCGCTGCGCGCGACGGGCGTCGATCTGGACGGCTACGACGCGCGCGCCTGGTCGTGCACTAGGCTGTGGCCGCAAACCTCCGGATCGGCCGCCGCCGTTCAGGCCTTTTCCATGCAGGCGTCGCTCGTACCTGGCGACGCCACGGGCGACGCGCGGGACGAAGCGCGCGCCGACGCGTCGATAGTCGTCGCGATCCAGTCGCTAGCTGACGCCGAACTGGCGCTGGACTGCCGGATGCTGACGCCCAGCGGCTGCGGAGTCCGGGATCCAGGCGCCGATCGCTTTGTCATCAAAGCGCCGGCTCGCGGACGCGCAGAAAAGACGATCGCGCTGCGCAGGAGCTCGGCGTTCGGCATGCGCGGCTCCGTGCGAATCGCAGTCGAAACCGCCGAAGGGACCGCGCCCGAATTGCGCTGGTGCGAATATGCGGCGGTGCCCGTCGCGTTCGCGCGGGACGCTTCCGGATTTCCGGCGCCGGCGCGGAGGCCGCCGCCATTTGCCGCCGCCGTGATTTTCGCGCTGGCACTTGCGGCGACGGTTCCGTTCCGGCGGCGCCGCCGCGACGGCGCCGCACCCGGACGCGACTGGACCGGGTTCGCAGTGGCCGCAGTGCTTTCGCTGTGGTTGGCGCAAATGCTGAACATGTGGCTTGCGCTTGGCGCCGGCACCCCGGTCGCAGGCGATCTTGCCGCGCACAACGTCCTCGTCGCGCGAATCGCCGAAACCGGGCGCATCTTCGGCTGGGAAAGCGCGTGGTGGTGCGGATTTCCCGCGTTTCGGTATTACTTCCCGCTTCCGTACGCCGTGACGGCCGTGGCCTCCAGGGCGATCGGACACAACACCGCGCTTGCGCTGGCGATCGCGCTGCCAGTTGCGGCGCTGCCTCTTTGCGCGTGGCTCGGAGGCCGTCTGGCGCGCCTGCCGCGCCCGGTTCCCGCGCTTCTGGCCGCGGCCGCGCTTCCGGTGGCGCTCGACAACTCGCACACGATGTGGGGTGGCAACGCCTACAGCGCGCTGTCTGGCATGATCGCCAACGCCTGGTCGTTCGCGCTGATGCCGATCGCCCTGGGCCTGGCCCTGCGCGACGCATCGCGCGGACGCTTCTCCGCCGTGTCCGCGCTGGTGTTCGCAGCATTGGCGCTTTGCCATTTCTTCGCGGCGCTGATCGTCGCGACGGCGCTACTGGCGTACGCGGCGGCGCTTGCCGCGCTGCGCAGGCGCACGGCGGCCGCGACGCTGTGCGCAGAAGGCGCGACGGCCGGAGCACTGTGCGCATTCTGGACGCTGCCGCTAGCCGCAACGCGCGGCTGGTCGGTCGACTATGGCGAACAATGGAACGTCGAAGTCCTGAAGCAGCTCCCGCCGGCATTGAATCCGACATTCGTCTGCGCGACCGCGCTTGTGTTCGCGCTGTCGCTCGTCGCATCGCGAAAGCGGGCCAAGGGTGGCGCTTGCGGCGGCGGAGCACTGGCGGCGGCGGCGTTCGTCGCGACCGCGATGCTGATCGCGTCCGCGGCGCTTTTCGCCTGGGGGCGCGCCCTGTCGGACGTCTTCGTGAATTGCCGGCTTTGGCCGTTCGCTGTTTTCTCCGCATTGGCGCTGTGCGCGATAGGCGCCGGCCGCGCGGCGGCCGTTTTCCGGATCGAAACGCCCACGGCGCTCGCGCTCGCCGCGCTGGCGGCGTCGTTCGCCTGGCGCGAAATCCCCGAAGACGCGACAGGGAACGGAGGCGCGGCACAACCACGCTGGGCGCGCGAATGCCTGGTGGGTCCCTGGGCGCAAAGCGCATTTCGCGGATTCGAGGCGATGCCCGACGCCGACGCGCTGCGCCTCATCGCCGCGACGGTCGCCGGCCGTCCGGGCGCGATCGCATGGGATCATCATGAAGGAAACGAGGCCCTGGGTTCGGCGCGCGCATTCGAGGCGCTGCCTTACCTCGCGCCAGGAACCAGAACACTGGCCGGAGGGCTGGTAAACGGAGCGCTTGGCGCTATAGCCGCGCACTCCACTCAAAGCCAGATGTCCGACGACACCACGGGCTGGCCGCTTCTCGTGCGCCCGCTGCCCAAAGACCCCGCGCTTGGACTGCGCAGACTCGAAGCGCTCGGGGTTCGCTCATTCGTGGCACGCTCGGCGCGCGTCCAGGACGCCATTGAAGCGGACGGCCAGTGGCGGCTGATCGCCTCCACCGGCCCCTGGCGCGTGTACGAATCTGGACTGGAAGATCCCGGACTCGCACGGGTGCTGCCGCGCGGCGCGGTTCCGGACGAGCTGCCATCGCCCAGCTCCCTGCGCAATCCGCAGCGCATCGTCGCGGACTGGTGGAATCGGGGCAAAGCGCCACCCGCGCCGCGCGACGGCTGGATTCAGGACGCAACGCTCGACTCAGCATCAGGCACAGTCGAGGTGCATTTGCCGGCAGACGCGGATTCCGGCCGTTGGATCGCGCTGGCCGTGACGGCGGATCCCGGATGGGAGGCCGATGGCGCGGCCGCGATCGGCGTCCTGCCCTGGGGCCAAATGGCAGTTCGCCCCGCTCCCGGCGCCAGCGAAATAGTACTTCGCCGCAAGCCGCTGAAATCAGAGCGCGTCGGGCGCGGGATCTCACTGCTTGCGGCAATGGTCTTGACCGCGGCAGCGCTCGCGGAGAAAATCCGCCGCAGACGCGCAAGGTAGCACCCGATGGAAAAATGCCGCCGTCGCGACCAACCGAAAATGTCCCGTCCAACTCCACTTCTTCCGTCCACGCAGCTGCTGGCCCCCGCACCATGGGGGTCGACAGCGCTAGGGGCCGCGTTGCGTTGCGACCCGCTCGTGGTGGCGGTTTCCGGCGGGGCGGACTCGATGGCCCTGCTCTGCTCGATCGATCTGATCCGGCGCTGGCTTTGGCGAGGCAAACCAGGGGCGCCGCCCGTGGTCGCCGCGCATTACAACCACGGCTTGCGCCCCGTGGACGCGGATCTGGACGAAGCGCTCGTCCGCGACAAATGCGCGGAACTTGGAATCCGTTTCGTCGCGGGGCGCGGCTCGCCCGCGGCGGAAGCTGAAAAAACCGGAGAATCCCTGGAGATGGCGGCGCGGCGGCTGCGGCGCACGTTTCTCGTCGAAACCGCCGCGGCCTGCGGCGCGGCCGCGATCGCAACTGCGCACACGCTCGACGACCAGGCCGAACTCTTTTTCCTGCGCCTCTCTCGCGGCGCCTCGCTGCGCGGACTCGCGGGGATGCGCCCGGTTTCGCTCCCAGACGCATCGGACGCCACCGCGCCGGTCTTCCTCAAGCCGTTTCTGCGGCTTCGCCACGAGACGCTTTGCGAGTGGCTTCGAGCGCAGGGCATAGTCTGGCGCGAAGACGCCACCAACGCCGACCCCGGCGCCGCGGACAGAAACAGAATTCGCCACTGGCTCATGCCCGCAGCCATCCGCGCCTGCGGAAAGTCGTTCCCGGAAACGCTGGGGCGTACGCTCGACGTCCTGCGCGACGATGCAGACGCGCTCGACCTCATGGCATCGTCCGGACGGCCCGAGGTTCCTGATCCCGGCGCCCCCGCGCTCGCGCGCCGGCGCGCCGCAGCGGCGCTTTACGCATCTGGCGCGGATCCAGAGAAAGTGACGCTTACGGCAATAGACGCGGCAATCGCCGCCAGCGCGGCCGAAGGCGCGGCCGGGAACCCGGCGGCGCGGAGCACGCCGCCGTTGCCGCCGCAGCCGCGCATCGGCGTCTTCGGCGGCTCGTTCGACCCCGTGCACCGCGGGCACCTGGCGCTGGCGCGCGCCGCGCTTGAACGCTGGGGCCTCGACCGCGTCCTTTTCGTGCCGACCGCGATTTCCCCCTTCAAGACCGGACGCGGCGCGGCGACGCCGGCCGCCGACCGCGTCGCCATGCTCCGGCGCGCCATCGCGTCCGAGCCGCGTTTCGCGATCGACAAAACCGACATCCTGCGCGGCGGGATATCGTACACCGTGGAGCTGCTGGAGGCGTTGCGCCGCAACGGTCCCCGGGATGCGCAATGGTTTTTCCTGCTTGGCGCAGATTCGCTGCGCGATTTCCACAAATGGCGCGAAGCCGCAAGACTTGTGCGCATGTGCCGCGTCGTCTCCTTTGGCAGGCCCGGCACGACGATCGACCGCGACTCGCTCGGATTCGACCCTGTCGTAAACGCGCGGCTTGCATGCGCCTTCTCCCCGGAACTGGCGGTTGACGTTTCCTCCACGGAGGCACGCGCCAGACTCGCCGCCGGCGACGAAGCCCCGGAGCTTCTGGAGGCACCGGTGGCGCAATACGCGATTTCGCGAAAACTGTACGCCTCCAACGCACCGGTCCCGGACGCCGAGCGCGGTTGCCTCGCGGCGGAGAAGGAAGGGGGCCAAACGTGAAAATCTGCGTGAGCGCCTGCCTGGCGGGCCGGGCCTGCCGCTGGAAGGGCGATTCCAGGCCGGCCAATCTGGACGCGCTGCCCGCCGACGCCGAAATCGTGGAGTTCTGCCCCGAATGCGCGGCAGGATTCGGAGTCCCGCGCCCGCCCATCGAACTCGTGGAAGCGGAGGGGCGGGACGTCGATGCCGCGCCGCTCGTCAAGCGCGTTGACCGCTCGGCGGATGTCACGGACGCGCTCCGCGCCGCGTGCGACGCCAGGATTGCTAAATTCCGCCAGGAGGGAGCACCCGACGCATTTCTGCTGAAAAGCGGATCGCCGAGCTGCGGACTGGCCGCGCCGCTGCACCGCGAGGACGGCGGCGAAACCGGCCGCAGGGCCCCGGGAGCCTGGGCGGCGGCGGCCGCCGCCGCGTTTCCAGACGCCGTCTTCGTCGACGAGACCGGGATTGCCGGGCTTTCGACGGCCGGCGGCAGTCGCGGCGCGGCGCCGCGCCGCGCCTCCACATGGCGCCACGTCGTCCGCAGGCTACTGCAGATGATACCGACGCTTTTAGGCGTCACACTGCTGACTTTCGTGCTGTTCAACGTCATCGGCGGCTCCCCCGCGGCGCAGGTGCTAGGCAAGAACGCCACGGCCGAGCAGCTTGCAGAGTACGACCACGCGCATGGCTGGGACAGGCCGCTCGCGGTGCAGTACCTCGCCTATCTGCGCGACCTGGCACACGGGGATTTCGGCGAATCGCTCCAGTGGCGCCAGCCCGTGTGGGAGGTGCTCCGACAGGGCGTCGGGGTCTCGCTCTGCCTCACGGTGCCGATACTCGTGCTCGGCACGACGCTGGCGCTGCTCGTGGGACTCGTGGCCGCGGCAGCGGCGGGGCGCTGGCTCGACCGCGCGGCGCTGGCCTTCACCACAGCGCTCATGAGCGTCAACTACGTGATCTGGGTTTCCGCCGGGCAGTACCTTCTGGCCTTCCGCTGGAGGCTGTTTCCAATATGGGGATTCGAGAACTGGACGTACCTGCTTCTTCCGGCGATCATAGGAATCGTCAGCGGGCTCGGCAGCGACGTCCGCTTCTACCGCACCGTGGTGCTGGACGAAATCCGCAAGCCATATGTGCGCACCGCAATTGCGAAGGGACTTTCGCCGGCGCGTGTGCTGTTCGTCCACGTGCTTCGCGGCTCGATGGTGCCGGTGGTGACGAACGCCAGCCTTTCCGTGCCTTTTCTTTTCACTGGCAGCATCCTCCTGGAAAGCTTCTTCGGGCTGCCGGGGCTCGGCGGAATCGGACTGGATGCCGTGTACGCGGCCGACTACGCCACGGTACGCGCGGTCGTCCTGATTTCGGCGCTCCTGTACCAGCTTTCCAATTTGGCGGCCGACCTTCTCAACGCCTGGCTCGATCCCCGGATCCGCATGGCCGGAAACGGCGAACGCGGCTGACCGCCGTCATTGGCCGCCGTTGCCGCCGCCGTTGCCGACGCGATTGCCGCCACGACGGCGCCGCCCGCCTCCGGGAAAGCCCCCGAAAGGACCTCCAGGGCCATGTAAGCCACTGGTGCCGGAGGAGCGCTGGATGGCGTCGAAAATCGGCTCCAGCGACGATGGCGAAATCCCGAACATGACGTTGAAGGAGCCGTCCCCGGCCTTGCGCCAGCCTTCGGGAAGGACCTCGTCAAGTCCGGTGTACGCGTCAAGCGCCACGGAACTCATTTCGTTCATCATGCGAAGCTGCATTTCGAAATCGAGCGGCACGCCGCCGTCGATCATCACCGCGTAGCGCTCGGCGATGTCCTTCACGCGCGAATCGAACGCCTCCAGCTCCATTTCGAACGCGGCGCACTGCGTGTCGTCGAGCGCGGCGTCAGCCTCGAATTTCGCCAGCTGCGCCGTGGCGTGTTCCTGCATGCGCTTCTGGAACTCCCTGCGGCGCGCCTCGCGCTCCTCGTCGGTAGCGTTTTCCCATTCGCGGCGGCGCGCCTCGCGCTCCTCGTGGCGTTCTCGGACGATTTCGTCGGCGCGCGCGGCGGCGCGCTCCTCCACGGCCTTTTCGAACGAAGCCCGGTCGCGTTCCGCCGTGTCGGCGTCGGGCGCGGCGGCGGGAGAGGCTGTCGGGGCGGACTGCGGCGCGGCCGCCGTCGCTACGGCAGGCGTTCCGGGTCGCGAGGACTTTTCGGCGGCGGCGGCCTTCAAGTCGGCGACTTCGGTCTCCGCCCGCGCGAGCGAGGCGCGCAGCGCGCGGTTCTGGACGGCGAGCGCCACAGCGGCGGCGCATGCCAGGGCCGCCATCAGACAGGCGGCGTTGCGTGTTGCGTTCATGTTAGTTTTCTCCAATGGGGGCAAAATGCCTTGGTCAGCCTCCACCGCCATGGCGCAGGACTACCATTTCGGCCGGCAGGCGCGGAGAGGAGGCGACATCGAACTCCGCCGGCGGTTCGCCGCAGGCGATCAGGAGGACTATCTCCTCGGATTCGGGAAGCGCCAGCAGGGCGCGCGCCGCGCGGTCAGCGGAAGGCGGCACCGACCAGTGAAGGATGCAGTGCGCCAGCGCGTTGTGGTGCAGCGCGTAGCAAAGATTCATCGCGAACAGGCCGCCGTTCGTCCAGACGTCGTGCCGCTCCCATCCCCAGCGCACGCAGGAAAGGTCTGCGGTCACCACGAGAAGCGTTCCGACATCGTCGCCGAACCCGCGCGTCCCGCCCTGCACGGCTAGAATTGCGCGGATCGTCTCCGCGTCCTCCACGACCCGGACGCGGGAGTGCTGGCGGTTGCAGGCGCTGGGGGCTAGAGGAGCGAGGCGCAGCGCGGCGTCGAGGCGGTCGCGCGGCGCGGGGCCGGCGAAGTGCCGCACGACGTGGCGCGACGCGGCGAAGGCCGCGAACGGCGCGTCCCGGCACGCGAAGAAATCCTCGCGCCGCACGTGGGGCTGCGGCTCGGCGGGGACGCCCGGACGGGCGGCCAGGAAGGCGTCGACGCGTGGCGTTGCGACGCCCGCGGCCGCGTGAACGGCGCGCCACTCGCGCAGGACGCCCGTCGCGTGCCGCGGACTGGGGTCGTCGCGCCCGAAGCGGCGCTCGAAGGCTTCCACGAGATTCGCGAGGTGAAGCGCGGCCCTTTCGCCGAAGGGAATCCTGCGGCGCGGCATGGTAAGCCCCTTTTCGAGGACGTGCGCGCCCATGGCAATCTCCGCCGCGGCGGCGGCGGCGCGCTCGAGATGGAGCGCTCCGGCGTTGCGCTCGAAGCGCTCCCTGTCGTAGCGAAACGCGCGCCGCGCGTCGCGCAGGGCGCGGCGGCGCGTCGCCCGCGCGTCGATCGCCCGCTTGATTCCGCGGAGAAAATCCTTCATTCGCATCGGTGCCATCGCCGCGAGTTTCATCGTTTTCCTGAGACGCGCCGGCGGACAGCCGCCGCAAGCCGGCGCCTCGCCTTGACGGCGCGCCATACCCACGGCGCGGCCGGGGCGGCGGCGCGCCAGAGAGGCCAGAGGTCGCGCCGATACGTGAGCGGGAGCTCGGCGCGGCGCACGATACCGTTTTCCACAAGCCAGTCGGCATTCGCGAAGACTTCCCCGCGCCACCGCGCCGCCCAGCCGTTCCACATCTGCCACGGCTTGGGATTATACGCGAAATGCGCAAAGTAGCGGGTTCGGTCAGCGCTGCCGTTCGCGCGGTAGTCGTCCGCCACCTTCGGCGCGTCCGGATCGAAAAGCAGCAGGCTGCCAAGAACGCTTTCGTCGGTCTGGAAATACGGAGTGCCGCGCCCCATGACGATCGCGACGTCCGATGGGAGCACGCATTCGATCTGACGGCGCCACCTCTCCAGGAACGGCCTCCACTTGCGGTGGACGACTATGAAAGGCGCGTTTACGCGCGTCGCGTAGCGCGGTTCGGGGTTCGCGCGGCCGCAGAACCGCTCCACGTCCCGCCGCCACGTCGCGAGCGTCGCTGGAGTGAAGTCCTCCGGCGGGGGGTCGTATTTGCGGACCGCGATTTCGCCGTCGCTTTCGTTGGAGAGCCATTCCGAGCAGTCGCCCACGAACACGCCGTCGGAATCGGCCCAGCAGACCCAGTCGGTCTCGACGGCGTCGTGCGCCATGAGCATGGGTTTCTGGCACGTCACGCAGCGGCGGTCGGCGGGCAGGTCGAGCAGCGTCACGCCGCCAAGCGCGGAAACGCGGTCCCTCATCCGCTGCGGCCACTGCACGGCGCCCACGACCGCGCGCTGCGCCATGCCGTTGCGGCGCATGCTCGCCACAAGCGTAAGCGCGCCCCAGGCGAACGCGGCGTCGCCCGCGGTGACCACGGTCGAATTCGCGGCGGTGGCGGCGCCTGTGCCGGATTCACGCACATTCACGGCACGACTACCCCCGCTTCCAATGCGTCCGGCGCCCTGTCGGAACCGCCGCTTCCGTCGAGATCGGGGCGCTTGCGGGTGCGCACGTCAAGCCACGAGAGCATTCCGAAGAGGAACATGAGCAGCATCATGTTGATAGGCTGGCGCAGGACCCATTCCAGGACGCTCTGCAGATAGTTCGCAAATAGGCCACCCGCGAGGCCCGCCGGAAGGAAGTGCCACATGGTGCCCTTCGTCCGCCGCATGAGCCCGATGCACTTGAAGAAATACCACCAGAACCAGAGCAGCATCGCGCAGAGGGCCGGAATTCCGCACTCCGCGGCGACGAGCAGGTAAACGGTTTCGACGATGCCGTCCGCATACCCCTCGCCGCGCCCGGTGTCACGCCCGGCGCGCGCCGCGTAGTCATACGGCGGATTGATCTTGATGCCCCAGTTGTTGATGCCGACGCCGCGCCACGGCTCGTCCAGAATCATCTCCCGCGCGCAGGCGGCGAGCTGCACGCGCGTCTCCTTCGACGAAGCGGGCGCGGTCTCGAAGCGCTCGACGATTCGCGGCGCGATGATCGCGGCGCCGATCATGGCGATGACGGCAATCGGGAGCATGCGCCGGAACTTGCGCCCGAAGCCGATGCGCTCGGAGACGCAGCACAGGACCGTGATGCCGTAGCCGATCGGCGCCAGCGCGATCGCGCCGCGCGAATAGGACCGCACGGTGGCGAACGCCGCGCACAGGAACGCGAGCGCGCACAGCCGCCCGAAACGCGGCCTCAGGCCGAACTCGATCCACGCCGCAAGGAACACCGGACCCACCAGCTGCATGGCCATGGCCATGCTGTTGCGGTGCGGGAAGAGACCGGCCGGCTGGTAGATGTGCAGGAAGTGCGCGCGGAGGACCCAGACGGCGTTGGCGATAACGAGAAATGCGAGCGCCCGGATCGGAGTCTCGATGTCGTCCGTCGTGTCGAGATATCCGAAAACGGCCAGCCCGATTATCGGCAGCAGGAGCATCTTCCAGACTTCGAACCAGCCGATGAGCGCGCTTTCGACAGTGTAGAAGCTCGGCAGGCAGAGCAGGAAGTAGAGCACGTAGAGCTTGAAGCCGGGGCCGGGAAGCCACGAGCGGATCCTGCGGCGCATCGCAAGCGCGAGCACGATCGCGGCGCACATCAGGTGGGCCAGGCTCGTCTCCATGCCGCGCGAGGTGCCGCGGTAGAACTCGTTGGAGAAGAAGTTGATAGCGGTGTTCTGGTAGAGGCACAGCGCCAGCGCGACGCCCCAGAACGCGTGCCGCATCCAGCGCGCGTTGAGGGAAAGCAGCCATGCAAGGGGCGGGACGCCAAGCGCGGCAATAGCGAAAACGAGATACTTCATCGAAATTCTCCTGTCTCAACCGCCGTCAGCCGTTCGAACCCCAACTCTCCGTCATTCCGCGCTCATGGACCAGGTGCCGGTCACGCTGCTGCGCACAAGACTCGCTATCTCGGCCGTGGGCAGCAGCTTGTTCACGAACACGTTGAACTCCGCCAGGTCGTCCTTTGGCACGTAGATGATGTCGTTCGGCGCCAGCGGGACATTGCGGCAGCGCCCGGCCAATATGCCATCGACATCGACCTTGTACATCTTCGGGTCGGCCAGGCTGTCGCGGATGAGGATCACGTGCCCCCAGTGAGTGTCGCGCATCCATCCGGCGGTGGCGAGCGTCTCCACGAGCCCCATCCCCGCCTCGTAGAGGCGCTTGTGCGGGGTCTTGACATCGCCGCAGATCGTGACCGACGCCTCCAGGCGCTGCGCGATGTGGACGTAGTCGCCCTTGCGTATCTTGATGTTGTGGAGCGGGTCGCCGGCGTTTATAGCCTTCATGAAATCGACCGGCAGTATCTCGCCCTCGCGGAATATGATCGAGTGCTCGAGGTCGGCCACGTCGACGTCCACTCCGTTGAAGAGGCGGACTCCGCTGGCGCCCGCCAGCGCGTAGAGGTCGGCGAGGCGGGTCTGGTTGGAGATCTGGTAAACTCCCGGGTGGGAGCACGCGCCGGAGATCGTCGCGGTTTCGCTGGCGACTTCGCGTATCGTTATGCTCACCACGGGGTTCTTGATGTATTTTTCGAGCCCCTTGCGTATTTCCTCGGATCCCTCCGCGATCGTGAGGTCGCTGAGCTTGACCTGGCCCATGAACGCGAAGCCCACCGTGCCGTCGGGGCCGATCCGCGTGACCATGCCCAGGTCGTCGTGGCCGTAAACGCGGATTTCGACCTGGTCGCCGGAGTTCATGCGATACACGGCCTCGTCCTCGCGCGCTATCTGCTCCAGGCGCTCCTTCTGGCGCTCGGCGCTGACCGCGTCGTGCCCGGACACGGCGAGAACAGGGTCCTCAAGAACGTCCGGCGGCGCCTCGAACGAACGGAAGTTGTGCGTGAGGCGTCCCGGATAGCAGCCCGCCGCGAAAGCGGCCGCTGCGGCGGCGAGCGCGAATGCGCCCGCCCGGACGCCGGAAAAACGGAAAACCGCTGATTTCAATGCCTTGCCTCCATTTCCCTGCGCACCTTGCGCGCGCTTTCCCCGGTGGCCACGGCCATGGCCTGCTTCTTCGCCGTCTCGACGTGCGTCCTCGCATACGAGAACCAGGTGCGCGGGGTCTTCCCGACGCCGATGCCGAGCAGCACCGTGTCGCACACGCCAAGGAGCTGGTCGTAGAAACTGCCGCCGCGGCGGATGTCGCTCGGCATCGCCAGAAGAATCATGTCGTATTTCTCGCGCAGCTGCTGCAAGTCGGCCTGCAGGAGCTGCAGCTCCGTGGGGGCCAGAGTGTAGCGGTTGTCCACCGGGAACCAGCCCTTCTGCCCCTTGCACACGGCATTCACGAGCGTTTCCGCGCCTTCCGGCGGCGTGAATTCCGCCGTCGAGACTATTTCCAGCGTGAACGACGGCCGCCCGGCCATCGAAAGCGTCCAGTCCAGCGACTCCCAGAAGCCGGGATGCCACTGCGCCCCGGGCAGACGGCTCACGAGGACGATGCCGTTCGGGACGTCGGCCTCGGCCACCTTGAGCGAGATCACGCCGAGCACGTCCTTCTCCGCGCCTTCCGACATGGAGCCCTTCACCGGCATGGCGCCAAGGTAGCGCATGTCGTCGTAGACCGCGATTTCGCGACCGCCGGACACCCTGCCGAAGGCCAGCTCCAGCGCCAGGATCCAGAACGCCAGAACCGCGGTGCAGAACGCCGCCGCCGCGAAGGCGATGACGAAGTTGCGGCTGCGCAGCGGGTCGGTGCCGTCCGCGCCCTCCGTGCGCTCGATCTGCCGCAGGTCGTTGGCGATCGACATTTCGAGGTAGGAAATGTTCTCCAGCTGGTCGTCCAGCCCGCGCATTATGGTCTCAAGATCCGCGCGCCGCACCCGCAGGCGCTCGAAGGCCGGAATGACAGCCGTCAGTTCCCCGGCCCGCTTCTCGTTGTCCTCGATCGCGCGGTTCACCGCCGCGAGGTTTTCCTTGAGCGCCGCCACGCGCATCGTCACTTCGGCCAGCTCGTCGGCCGATTCCGTCAGTCTGTCGATCGACGCCGGATCGACGCCCGTCATGCCGCGTGACTCCAGATACCGGGAATAGTCCTGCATGAGGCGCTGGCGGTCTTCGAGCTTGCCGATGACCTTGGGATTGGCGTCAGTGTAGATTTCGCGCATCCGCGCGATTTCGGCGTCGAGCGCGGAGATTTCCTCCGTCTTGCGGCGTATCGCGTTGGCGTTTTCCGCCACGAGAGGTCCGATCTTGCCGACGGAAGCCTCCAACCTTCTGCGCTTGGCCTCCTCGTTGGCGATCTGGACATTGAGGTCGGACTGGTTGCGGCGCTGGTCGGAGAGCATGGAGTTGATCATCGTCAGCGTCTCGACTGGCGCCACGACGCCGGCGCTCGCCTTGACCGTCGCCTCTTCGCTCTCCAGGTCGGCAATCTGGCGCTGCAGCGACTGCTTGCGCACCACGATCGATTCGCGCCAGTTCTCCAGGTCGATCGTCCGGTACGAAACATATTCCTTTATGAGAAGCGCCGCGTATGCGTTGACCTTGGCGACGGCGTTGGCGCGGGACGGCGCGCGGGCCGTGAGCGAGAATATGTTCGACGGATGGCGCTCCTGCCGGATCTCCAGGTCGATCGTGAGGCATTCCAGCTCGTCGCGCGTCATGGGCAGCGCCCCGGCAACCCTGCGCTTCACGGACCGCCGGCTCAGGACGCTCATGAGCTGCTTGTCGCTCATGTTCTCGATGCGCGCCACCTGCCGCGGCGCGTACATGAGGCTCGTGACCGCGGTGTACCTGTGGCCGCTGGTGGCGGTGTGCCGCACGAGAAACGCCGTGAAGGAAAGCGCCAGAAAAACGAATGTTCCCACCAGCAACCAGGCCCATTTTTTGAGAATGAGACCTGAAACCTTCTGGAGGAGCGAGAGCCGCTGAAGCTGCTCCCGTTCGCTTTCTGACATCACGTATTCCATGTATTGCGCGGGGAATTCAGTCATAAATCCCTCAAAAAGTCAAGCAAACCACGCGGAATCCGGGTGCCGGGAGTCTCGCCCGCAAAGGGTGCGCCTGGCTCCTGACCGCCGACAAGCCAAAAGCGCCGCAAATTGAAACCATGGTCGGAATATTGGCGGCAAAGGGTGCGCCGGGCTCCTGACCGCCGATAGAAATTTGCGAATGCACTGAAGAGGCGATTGTGGTAGAGTTGGCGCGAATCACGCGGGCCGGGGCGAAAAAAAATCGGCGCCGCCCCCGCGGACGTCACGAAAACCGACGATTTCTCGCCATGACAACTCTTCTGGGAACGCAGGCATTTCCGAAATTCAGGCTTGACGCGCTCGCTGGCGCGGTGAACGAACTCATCCGCGGAGGCGGCGAGGCTCCGGCCGACGACAGGCCCGCCGCAAGCAGGCAGGAAAAAACCGACGCTCCCGTGGAGTTGTCGGCCGACTGGATCTATCTGCTGGACGACGACGGCGCGCTGCCTGACGACGCGGTCGTCAAGGCCTCGGAGCTTCTTGGCGCCGTCGGCCGCGCCACGCCGCGCGAAAATGGCGTCTTTTTCGTTGCGCCTCGCAAGGGGACGATTTCACCCTGGAGTTCCAAGGCCAGCGACATATTCCGCTCGTGCGGGCTCGGGCGCTCGGTGCGGCGCGTCGAGCGCGCAATCGCGTTCCGCGCGGTCCGCGCCGGCGAGGCTCTCACGCTGGACCAGATCCGCCCCGCGCTCCCCGCGCTTCACGACCGCATGACGGAGGGAGTGTACGATGACCTCTCCGACATCTTCGCCGCCGGCGAGCCGCGCCCGGGACGCACCTGGGACGTGCTTTCCGAAGGCCGCGCCGCAATCGAAAAGGCGAATGTCGAAATGGGGCTCGCCCTGGCACCGGACGAAATCGACTACCTCGCCGACAGCTTCGCGAAGGCCGGCAAGAATCCCACCGACACCGAAATCACCATGTTCGGCCAGGTGAATTCCGAGCATTGCAGGCACAAGATCTTCAATGCGGAGTGGACGATCGACGGCAAGAAGCAGGACCGTTCGCTCTTCAGCATGATCCGCAACACGCACGAGAGCCATCCGGACGGGACGCTTCTTGCGTACAAGGACAATTCGTCGGTGATCGAGGGCTTCGACAACCAGGCGTTTGTACGCGATCCCGAAACGCGCGTCTGGCGCTACGAGCCCGATCTGATCGACATCCTGATGAAGGTCGAGACCCACAACCACCCGACCGCCATATCCCCGTTTCCCGGCGCCGCCACCGGCGTCGGCGGCGAAATCCGCGACGAAGCCGCCACCGGCACCGGGTCGCGCACCAAATGCGGCATTTGCGGCTTCATGGTCTCCAATCTGCGCATTCCCGGCTGGACTCTGCCCTGGGAAAAGCCAGCAGCCAGGAATCCGCGTCTCGCTTCGCCGCTGCAAATCATGCTCGACGGCCCCATCGGCGGCGCGTCGTTCGGCAACGAGTTCGGGCGCCCGCAGCTGTGCGGGTTCTTCCGTACGTTCGAGGCGAAGGCCGGCGGGCGCGAATGGGGCTACGACAAGCCGATCATGCTTGCCGGCGGCATGGGGAACATCCGCCGCTCCATGATCGAGAAGAAGGAGATTCCGGAAGGCTCGCTCATCGTCCAGATCGGCGGTCCGGCCATGCGCATCGGCCTTGGCGGCGGCGCCGCCTCCTCCCTCGTTCTCGGCTCCAACGACGCAGAACTGGATTTCGATTCGGTGCAGCGCGGCAACGCCGAAATGCAGCGCCGCTGCCAGGAGGTGATCGAAGAATGCGTCGCCATGGGTCCGGACCGCAATCCCATTCTCTCGATCCACGACCTGGGCGCGGGCGGCCTCTCCAACGGCTGCCCCGAACTCGTGGAAAAGACCGGCGGCCGGTTCGAGCTGCGCGCAGTCCACAACGAAGAGCCGTCCATGACCCCCATGGAAATCTGGTGCTGCGAGGCGCAGGAGCGCTACGTGCTGGCGATCAGGCCGGAGTCGAGGGACGCATTCGAAAAGCTCTGCGAGCGCGAACGCTGCCCGGTGGCCTTCATCGGCGTGGCCACGGGCGACCACAGGCTCGTCCTCGAAGATTCGGTTTTCGGTGACAAGCCGATTGACATGGACGTGGGGGTGCTTCTCGGCAAGCCTCCGCGAATGCACCGCGACGCCCGCCACTGCCCCGTCGAATTGCCCCCCGTTGCGTTCGCGTCTCCGGCCGTTCGCTCGGCGCTGCCTGCCGGATTCGGCGCCGCGGCCGAGTCCGACTCCTCCCCCGCCCCAGAAAACGCCGAAGACGACGCGACGCAGGCGACGGTGGCCATTGGCGATTCCACGTCGGAGACGCCGCCGCCGCAGGCCAGCGGGAACGCGGACGCCGAGGCCAGCGAGGACGGCACCGCCGACGCCGACGCCGGCGACGCCGGCGCGACGGTCCTCACCGAAGCCACTGACGCCACGTGCCGGCGTCCGCCGCTTCCGGAGGTTGTCGATCCTCTTCTCGCAGAATTCGAGGCGCTGCAAAGACGCCGCCTCGGTCAGGACGGCTCGCGCGACGAAGCCGAACCGGACGCTCCGGCCACGCAAGACGAACCAGTCGCCGACGCGCCGAACTCCACCGCCGACGCCACGGTCTCCGCCGAACCTGACGAAACCTCAAAGTCCGCCGAGTCCGCGGACGCCCCGGCTGAGGAAACGGCGGACCCCGCTGTCGCGGACTCGCCCGCCGAGAAAACGGCCGACGACCCGACAGAGGAAACTGCGGACCCCGCGGTCGCGGACGCCCCGGCCGACCCGCCGCCCGTCGCGCCCGAAGCCCTCGACGCGCTGTATCGCGTCCTGGCGCATCCCACCGTCGGCGACAAGACGTTCCTGATTTCGATTGCGGACCGCACCGTCACCGGCATGGTCCATCGCGACCAGATGTGCGGCCCGTTCCAGCTCCCCGTCGCGGACAACGCCGTGGTCACGACCGGCTACAAGGGATACGACGGCGCGGCCATGTCCTGCGGCGAACGTTCGCCCGTGGCGGTCACCGACGCTCCGGCGTCAGGGCGCCTGGCGGTCGCGGAGGCGGTCCTCAACCTGGCATCCGCCGGCGTTCCGGAGCTTGGCGGCGTCAAGCTTTCCGCGAACTGGATGGCCGCCTGCGGTCAGCCGGGGCAGGACGCCGCGCTGTACGACACCGTGCGCGCCGTCGGCATGGAATTCTGCCCTGCCGCCGGTCTGTCAATCCCGGTGGGCAAGGATTCCTGCTCAATGTCGACTGTCTGGACGGAGGCCGGCGCTCCCGGACCGGACGGCGCACCCGGACCGGATGTCACCCACAAGCGCCTGTCCCCGGTTTCCCTCGTCGTGAGCGCGTTTGGCGCGGTGCCGGACGTGCGCGTCGGCATCACGCCAGAGCTCAAGCCCGTTCCGGGCTCCAGTCTGATTCTCGTCGATTTCTCCGGCGGCAGGCATCGGCTCGGCGGTTCCATTCTTTCGCAGTGCTGGGGCATCGTAGGCGGCGACGTCCCGGACTTCGACGATCCCGCCCGTCTGGTCGCATTCTGGCCCGTGTTCCAGCGGCTGCTTCGCGAAGGGCGGCTGCTCGCGGCGCACGACCGCTCCGACGGCGGACTCGCCACGACCGTGGCCGAAATGGCCATTGCCGGAGGCGTCGGCGTCGATTTGCGCTTCCCGTCGGCCGGAACGCAGCAGGAATGCCTGGCCACTCTCTTCTGCGAAGAGCCCGGCATGGTGATTCAGGTCGCCGGAAGCGACGAGGGCGGAGTCCTTTCCGCCTTCTCCGAGGCCGGCCTGCCAGTCTCCAGAATAGGCACCGTCGAAACGCGCAACCGCTTCATGTGCGTCCGCTTCGGCGCCACGATCAAGCTGGACGCGCCCCTCAACCGCATCCGCGCGATCTGGAGCGAAGGATCCGTGCGCATGCGCGAACTGCGCGACAATCCTGAATGCGCACGCCAGGAACGCGAAAACGCGGCCGAGGAAAATCCCGCGCCGATGCGCTTTTCCCTTTCGTTCGATCCGGAGCAGGCACCCAAGGTCGCCGATTCCTCCGTTCGCCCGCGCGTCGCGATCCTGCGCGAGGAGGGCGTCAACGGACATGTCGAAATGGCCGCGGCATTCGACGCCGCGGGCTTCGAGGCGGTCGACGTCCACGTCACGGACCTGCTTTCCGGCCGCGCCGCGCTTTCAGGCTTCTCCGGCCTTGTGGCCTGCGGCGGCTTCAGCTACGGCGACGTGCTCGGCGCGGGATCCGGCTGGGCCAAGACGATTCTCTTCAACCACCGCCTGCGCGACATGTTCGAGTCGTTCTTCAACCGCAGCGACACGTTCACGCTCGGCGTCTGCAATGGCTGCCAGATGGTTTCGCAGCTGCGCGACATCATTCCAGGCGCCCGCGACTGGCCGCGCTTCCTGCACAACCGCTCCATGCAGTTCGAAGCGCGCTACGCAACGCTCGAAGTCATGAAGTCACCGTCCGTCCTGCTGCGCGGAATGGAGGGTTCGCGCCTGCCGATTGCAGTGGCCCACGGCGAGGGCTTCGCGCGGTTCGAGACCGAGGAGGCCAGAATGCGGGTCCTTTCGACCGAGCGCGCCAGCCTGCGCTATGTCGACGGCACCGGCGCCCCCACGGAGCGCTATCCGTTCAACCCCAACGGCAGCGAAGGCGGACTGACCGGCTTCACGACGCTCGACGGCCGCGCCACGATCATGATGCCCCACCCGGAGCGCTGCTTCCGCTCGGTACAGCTTTCCTGGCGGCCCGCTGGCTTCTGCGACGGAGAGGACGGCCCCTGGATGCGCATGTTCCGCAACGCGCGCGAATTCTGCGGCTAGCGATTATTCCCCAAACTCCAGAGCCGACGGGGGTGTGGCCAAACTTTGTCAGAACGCAAAGGCCGCAATCACGCGGGCCGATGTGTCATTGAACGCCGCTGCACGGCTATGACACAATCGACCCGCGTTTTTTGTGGGGCCAAAAACAGTGGACTAAAGATGGCGGCTTGTGGCATAGCCGCCAACGGCGGCGTCCGATGCCACAACCGCAAATTTCCCTGCGCTCTTTGCGTTCCGTTGCACGAACAGATTTTGGTCACGCCCAGCCGACGCGGGGGGGGTGGATTTGCCAGTGGCGTTCTGCTAGACTTTCGGGCACACGGGGCGGACCCGCCCCGGTCGCGTTTTTTTCCGCTTCCATCACAACATCAACACACGGAAGACTTCCATGTACTTCACCGGTTTTGCTGACGAAGCCGCCCAGGGAATCGACGATCAGATCGCCGTCACCAGGGAACTTGGCTGGTCGAACATTGAATCCCGCAACATCGACGGCGTGAACATACACGACCTGTCAGACGAGGCCTTCGACCGCGTCGCGGAAAAACTTGAAGCCGCCGGAGTGAAGATCAACTGCTTCGGTTCCTCGATAGCCAACTGGGGAAAGAAAATCGACTCTGAGGCCGATTTCGAAAAGGATCTCGAACAGACCGAACGCGCCATCCGCAGGATGCTGCGCCTGGGCACCAAGCTCGTGCGCATCATGAGCTACGCCGTGCTTCCCGACCGCGCTCCCGACGACCAGATGAAGGAAGTGCGCTTCGAGCGCATGCGCGCCATCGTCGGGAAGTTCCTCGCGGCCGGACTCCAGCCGGTCCACGAAAACTGCATGAACTACGGCGGCCTCGGATGGAGCTACACGCTCGAAATCATCGACAACGTCCCCGGCATCAAGCTCGTGTTCGACACCGGCAACCCAGTATTCACGCTCGACCGGACGAAGCCCGAGCCCTATCCCTACCAGGACCCCTGGGAGTTCTACCGCGCAGTCGCGGACCATGTCGCCTACGTCCACGTCAAGGACGGCAGGATGGTCGACGGCAAGATGGTCTATTCCTATCCGGACGAGGGGTCGCTCGAAATCCAGAGGATTTTCGACGATCTGGCCATGCGCGGATACGACGGCGGCATTTCCATCGAACCGCATCTCGTGCACGTTTTCCACGATCCGCAGGGCAAGCCAGATCCGGTGCGCTGCCGCGCCGCGTACATCGAATACGGCCGCCGCGTGGAACGCATGTTCGCGGAATCGCTGCGCAAGGCCGGTCGCGCCTGAAGCCGGATCGTGGAAATGGACGGCAAGATATTCCTGGACTCCAACGGGCTGACGCGCGACAGTTTCGCACTGGCGCGCAAGATCTACGACGACGGCTTCAGGCCGGACGTGGTGATAGGGCTGTGGCGCGGCGGCACGCCCGTCGCAGTCGCCGTGCAGGAGTTTCTCCACTATCTCGGCGTCGAGTGCTGGCACACCGCGATCAAGACGCAGGCGTACACCGGGATCGGGACCCACAAGCATCCGGTGATCGACAATCTCGGCGCCGTGATCGACCATCTTCGCGCGGCCGAAAGGGTGCTTGTCGTGGACGACATCTTCGACAGCGGCGACACCGTGGCCGCGGTCAAGGAGGCGTTTCGCCCGTTCGTGAAGGATCTGCGGTTCGCGACGCTCTACTACAAGCCCGCGCGCAGCCGCTGGCCCTTCAAGCCGGAATACTACCTGCGCGAGACGGACGCCTGGCTTGTGTTCCCTCACGAACTGATGGGGCTGACGCCGGACGAAGTCCGCGCCAAGGACCCGGAAGTCGCCCGACTGCTCGGGCTCTGAGCCGCCGCGATGCCAGACGCCGCCGGTTCCGTGATACGCCTCCTGCCGGAGGACGTGGCGAACAAAATCGCCGCCGGCGAGGTGGTGGAGCGGCCGGCGTCAGTCGTCAAGGAGCTTCTGGAAAACGCTCTTGACGCCGGGGCCAGGCGCATTCGCGTGACGATCGTGGCAGGCGGGCGGCGCCTGGTGTCGGTGTCCGACGACGGCTGCGGAATGAACCGCGACGACGCGCTGCTGGCGCCCCAGCGCCAGGCCACGAGCAAGCTGCGCAGGGCCGAGGACCTCGAGTCCATCGAGACGATGGGCTTTCGCGGCGAGGCACTCCCCTCGATCGCGTCCGTCTCGCGGTTCATGCTCGTGACCCGGCGAGCCGGAGACTCCGCAGGAACGCGCGTCGAAATCAACGGCGGGGTTCTTGCGGACGTGTCCGATTGCGGCGCCCCGCCCGGCACCTGCGTCGAAGTGCGCGACCTTTTCTACAATCTCCCGGCCAGACGCGCGTTTTTAAGGTCCTACGCCACGGAGCAGGCGCATGTCCGCGCGCAGTTTCTGGTCCATGCGATCGCCTGGCCGCACGTGGCGATGGAACTTGTGTGCGACGGCGACGCCGTGAGCCGCCTTCAGGCTGCGTCAAGCCGCGGCGAACGCATCGAGGCACTTTTCGGAACCGGTTTCCTTTCGCGCTTCTTCCCGGTCGAACACGCCGATGGCGACATCCGTGTGAGCGGCTGGGCGGGAAGGCCGGACAACACGCGCGGCGACACTGCCGGGCAGTACGTCTTCATAAACGGGCGCCCCGCCACTGCGCCGATAGTCCAGGCCGCCATCCGCGAATCCTACCAGCGCCTTCCGGCGGGGCGCCGCCCCGTGGTGTTTCTTTTCATCGACGTCCCGGGGTCGCAGGTGGACGTCAACGTGCATCCCGCAAAGCGCGAAGTCCGCTTTCGCGCCGCGGCGGCGGTCCGCGACGCAGTCCTCGCCGCGCTGGCGCTCGCGCTGCGCGGCGCCGAGCCGGACGCGGAGCCCACCGGGGCCGATTTTCGAGGCGGCACCTTCGCGGCCGGTTCGGCGGCCGCCGCGGCCGCAGTTCCCGCGCCGCCGCCAGTCCGGCCATCGCCTTTGCCGCCCCACCCCGCCCCGCCCCCGCCGGCGCTGCCGCGCGAGAGGCCGGCGACACCCGGCGCCAATGTCGCCAGGGGGGAGCATCCGCTCCAGATTTCCACCCCCGCCAATTCCGAAATCCCGGCGGCGCCGCCGCTTCGCCCCCCGGCACCGCCGATTGCGCTCGCGCCGCCGCCCATCCAGACATTCTTCACCCCGGTCGACGACACAACGTTTCTGCCGACCGGAACGCGCCGCCCCGACAACACCCCCGCCGGAATTCCCGCCGGCGCCGATACCGCAGCGGCTCCCGCCGCGCCGACACCGCAGCGGCGGCATTCAGGGCTTGCGTCGGCATTCAGGCTCATCGGGCAATTGCGCTCCGGATACATTCTGGTGGAAACCCCCGGCGGCGGATTCGCGGTCGTGGATCCAGCGGCGGCACGCGAGCGCATAGCGTACGAGCGACTCATGCACATGACGTCGTCGGACGAAAGCGCATCCCAGGCGCTTCTGCTGCCGCAGACGGTGCAGCTGCCGCCGCTCGACGCCCAGCGCGTCCGTTCGCTGCTGCCGGTTTTCGAATCGATGGGTTTCGACATCGAGGATTTCGGCGGCGACACATTCGTGGTGCGCGCCCTGCCGGACGCGGCGTGCGAAGCCGACGCCAGAATGCTACTGGAGGAAACGGCGCGCGCATTCGCGGAAGCCGGCCCGAAACGCGGACGCGAACGCTGGCGCGAAGAAAGAATCGCCGTAATCGCGGCGCGCGAAGCCGGCCGATCACTCAAATTGGCCGATCCCCGCGAAATCGAAACGCTCCTGCTGGAATTGGCCTCCTGCCGCCAACCATACGCCACGCCGGGAGGACGACCCACAATGGTACACTACCCGCTTGGCGACGTCGAACGCCGCCTGGGCCGCAGGTAGGCGTCCCGCGCGTCCCGCCTGTCCCGCGCGTCCTTCAAAAAAATTCCGAAACAAGCGGAAACAAAAAATGAGGGGCGGCCGTCAAGCCGCCCCTCCGAATGGCATCGATCGCCGGTGCTTACCGGACCTTGCCAGCCTTCTGGCGCTTTTCGACGATCTCCTTGGCCAGGCCGGCCGGAACCGGCTCGTACTGGTTGAAGATCATCGTGAACGCGCCGCGGCCCTGCGTGAGGGTGCGCACCGTGTTGGAGTAGCCGAACATTTCGGAAAGCGGCACCTGCGCGTGGATCACCTTCTGGCCGCCCTTGTCCTCCATGCTTTCGATGCGGCCGCGACGCTGGCCGATGGATCCGGAGACCGCTCCGAAGTAATCTTCGGGCATCGTCACCTCGACGTTCATCACCGGTTCGAGCAGCTGCGGCTTCGCTTCGAGCATGTACTTCTTGAAGCCCTGGCGCGCCGCCAGTTCGAAGGCGATCGCCGAGGAGTCCACCGGGTGGAACGATCCGTCGTAGAGCGTGACCTTCGTATCGACCACCGGGTATCCGGCGTAGGGTCCCTTCTCCATCGCGGCCTTGACGCCCTTTTCGACGGCGGGGATGAACTCGCCGGGGATCGCGCCGCCGACGATCGCGTTGACGAACTCGAACGGAGTGCCGGCGGGCTGGGGTTCGAGGCGGAGATAGACATCGCCGTACTGACCGGAGCCGCCCGTCTGCTTGACGTGCTTGTACTGGCCTTCGGCGGTCTGCGTGATCGTCTCGCGGTAGGCGACTTCGGGCGGGTTCACCTGCGCCTCGACGCCGTATTCGCGCTTGAGGCGGTCAACGATGATTTCGAGGTGGAGTTCGCCCATGCCGGAGATGATCGTCTCCTCCGTCTCCTGGTCGTAGGCGACCACGAACGTCGGGTCCTCGTCGGCCAGCGCCTGGAGACCGAGCGAAAGCTTCTCGGAATCGGCATGGGAGACGGGCTTGATCGAAATCGAAATGACCGGCGCCGGGAACTCGATCGATTCGAGCATGATCGGGTGGTCCTCGTCGCAGAGAGTGTCGCCCGTGCGGGTGCGGGCGAGGCCGACGAGCGCCACGATGTCGCCGGCGTATGCCTCCGAGAGCGCTTCCTGCTTCTTGGCGTGCATGCGGACGAGACGCGCGACGCGCTGTTCCTGCTCGCGCGACATGTTCCACACGGTCGCGCCGGTTTCGAGCTTTCCGGAGTAGATGCGGGCATAGACGAGCTTGCCCATCATCTTGTCGGAGACGATCTTGAACGCGAGCGCGGAGAACGGCTCGTCGTCGGAAGGCTTGCGGACGGGGGCCTCCTTGCCGGCCTCCTGATCCTTCTTGAGGAGCGCGCCGACGACAGGCGGCAGGTCGAGCGGGGACGGCAGGAAGTCCACGATCGCGTCGAGCAGGGGCTGGACGCCCTTGTTCTTGAACGAGGTGCCGCAGAGCATCGGCTGGATCTTGCGCTCGATCGTGGCCTTGCGAAGCGCGCCCATGATCTCGTCAACCGTGAGTTCCTCGCCGGAGAAGAACTTCTCCAGAAGCGCGTCGTCGGTCTCGGCGGCGCATTCGATCATCTTCTGGCGCCACTCCTCGGCCTGGTCCTTGAGCTCGGCCGGGACTTCGCCCTCGATGACCTTGAGCCCGTTGGACGCCTCGTCGAAGCGGAGCGCGCGCATGCGCACCAGATCGACCACGCCCTCGAAGGCGTCCTCCTTGCCAATCGGGACCACGATCGGCACGGGATTGCCGTGCAGGATGGTCTTCACGTCCTCGTAGCAGCCGAAGAAGTCGGCGCCGACGCGGTCCATCTTGTTGACGAAGATGATCTTGGGGACCTTGTATTTCTCGGACTGGCGCCAGACCTGCTCGGACTGGGGCTGGACGCCTGCGACGGCGCAGAAGAGCGCGACCGCGCCGTCGAGAACGCGCAGCGAACGCTCAACTTCGGCCGTGAAGTCCACGTGGCCTGGAGTGTCGATGATCGTGATCTGGTGGTCGCGCCAGAAGCATGTCGTTGCGGCCGAGCCGATCGTGATGCCGCGCTCCTGCTCCTGGACCATGAAGTCCATCGTCGCGGCGCCGTCATGCACCTCGCCGAGCTTGTGGTTTTCGCCCGTGTAGTACAGGATGCGTTCCGTCGTCGTCGTCTTGCCGCCGTCGATGTGGGCCATGATGCCGATGTTGCGGTATTTTTCGAGCGGGATCTTGCGTGCCATTTTCCGAACCTTGTGGTGGATTGTGGGCGCCGGCGGCGCCCGGATTGTGTATTGTGACTTTGTGTGACGAAAGCGGTTGGGGAGGCGGCCGAGCATGGCGCGGCCGGAAAGAAACGCGCGGGATTCTAGCACAATGCCTTTCTCCGCACAAGTGCCGAATTTTTTTCGGCGTCGATCACTTCCAGCGCACGCTGGACGAGAGCCGCGTGGGGAGAGTCGGAGAGCGTCGATTTGCGGCGTGGCGTCCGTAAAGTCCGGCGACCGCATGGCGATGAGCTACAGCCAGCACGCCGCGCTGCAGTGCCGCCCCGAAGCGTTCGTCTATCCCGTTCCCGACCATCCAATTCGACTGGAAGGCGGACCAAGCGTGACGTTTCCGTGCTTCGCCTACCGCAAGGTCGACGGGCGCGGCGTCACGCTCGTCTGGGCGCCGGGACGAACGAAGTCGAGCGCGAGTACGCCACGCAGATCCGGCCGAATGGTGCGCGAAGGGGCGCCGGAGACCCGGATCTGGACGGCGGATCCCGCGCCCCACGGCGATTCGAGAAGAAGCGTTCCGGCACGGGTCGCCCGGATTTCCGCCCATTCGACGCCATGTGCCGCCGTGCGGCGCGCTGAAACCAGGAACCCGCCGGCGACGCGGATGCCATGGAATTCCACCTCGCGCCAGCGCTGCGGCGCGCCTTTGAAGAGGCGCACGACGCCGCGCCGCTCGTGCGCCAGCATTTCCTGCACCGCCGCGACGGCGGCCATCCCGGCGTCGAGTTGCATGATTTCGCCGCCGTCGCGGGAGTCGTCGCCGAAGGCGTCGAACGAGCACCGTCCCATGACGGAAAGGCCGGGGAAGAGCGGGTTGTGGCGGGTGCCGTGGCCGTCGTTCACGTAAAGCCGGTCCATGATTTCCAGCCAGAGTTCGGCGGCGTCGGCGTGTCCGGCGCGCGCATGGAGGATCGCCGCCCACGGGATGCACCAGCCCGTCCAGCGTCCCGGCCCGTGCACGATCCAGTCGTCGAGCGAGTCGCGCACGACGTCGCGCCATTCGGGGGCGTCGAGGTCGATGGTGTCGAACGGCGCGATGGCGGCAAGGTGCGAATGGTGGCGGTGCGACTCGGTGAGCGCGGTTCCTTCCCACAGCCCGACGACCGGGCCGTACGCGCCATCGACAAGCGTCGCCTTCGGGAGCCGCGCGAGGACGTCGGTCCATGCCGGATCGGGTTCCCCGCCCAGCATCCGCGCCGCCTCGACGAGGTCTTCGGCGAGACGGTGCCCGGCGGCAAGCTGGAAGCTCGCGTCGCGGCCCCAGGCGTCCATCGCGTCGCCGTGCCATTCGGGCGAAACGGTGACGGGAAGCGAGAGGCGTCCGTCCTTCTCCTCCATGACGGCGCGGAGGACGCGCATCGCGCCGCGCATGAACGGGAAGGCGTCGGAGCGCAGGAAGTCCAGGTCGCCGGTGTAGCGCACGTAGCGGAACATCAGCGCGGCGATCCACGCGGTGCAGGCAAGATCGACGGCGCCCGTCCAGAAGCTGCCCATGCAAGTGCAGCGGTCGTCCACGGCATGGGGAAGCAGGAAACCGTCCTCCACCCCGGCGTAGAGGCGCGCGTTTTCGCGCATCCGCGGCCACCACGACCGGATCATCCGGAAGAGCGGGGCCAGATGCCCCAGGCGGTTTCCGTGGAAGGACGGTGCGTAGCACATCTGGACGTTGACGTTGAAATGGTAGTCGTTCGACCACGGGGGGATCCGGTCGTCCTCGACCCAGGGGCCCTGCAAGGTCGCCGCCACGCCTTCCGGCCTCGTGAGGCAGGCGAACTTGTACATCCCGAAGTCGTGCATCCGCCGCAGCGTGTCGTCGGGGATGCCGATTCGCGGCACGTCGGCCCAGTAGCGCCGCCACCAACGGGCGGAGGCCCGCCGGACGGCGGCGAGGCCGCCAGCCGCCAGCAGTCCGTCGAACGCGCCGCACAGCGCCTTGCGCGCGGCGGCGGGTCCGGCGCCCCGCGCCGCGCCGACGAACGTCGCGCCTCCTTCGGTCCGCCAGCCCGCCGCCACGGCGGGGTCGGCGGGAAGGGCCTGCGTCCAGCCTGCGGCCGACTTGCAGCGGAAACGCGCCGGGGGCGCGTAGGAGAGCGACGCCAGCTTGTCGCCCATCTTCTCCCAGGCGGGGTGCGCGGAGACCTTCGGCGCAAGACCGCGCGGCCACTCGATGCACAGGACGCCGCGCTCCAGGTCGAAATCGAGGCGGATGCGCGCCGCCCCGCGCTTCCCGTCCGTCCGCCGCGCCAGGACCGTCGCCGTGCCGCGTTCGACGTCGAGAGCGGCGGACTCCAGGCACAGTCCCGCTCCGAGGTCGAACGCCACGGTGCCAACCGGCACGTTGAACGGCCGCGGCGGGGTTCCGGGCGCGGGCGGCGGATAGGCGAACATCTCCTTCACGCGCGCTTCGTCGCCGGCTTCCAGCGCGGCGCGGAGGTCGCGGAAGTTCTGCGCGGCCGTCCACGGCATCCCGCCGCGGTGGTCCCAGAGGTCGGCGCGCCCGAGCGTCACGCGCAGGATGCGCCCTTCGCCCCACGCGAGCGCCCCGGATACGCCGTTCGCGAACGGAATCCCCTCGTGCACGCGCGGGCGCGAAAAGATCCAATTGACTAGGTTGCGGTTCATGGCGATTTCAGACGATGAGCGCGCGGATGGTTCGGATCGTCAGGTCGATGCCGCGTTCGCCGAGGTCGCCGCGCCAGGTGTCGGAATGCGGTTCGATGGAGAGGCCGCCGTCGTAGCCGGCCTTGTAGAGCATGCCGAGGATCGACGGCCAGGGGAGCATGTCGAGTCCGGCCGGCGGGTCGTCCACGTATTGGCCGTTCACGCGCAGAGCGCCCTTGACGTGGACGTGGCGGATGCGGCCGCCCCAGAGGCGCAGCTCCTCCATGTAGTCCCGTCCGGCGCCGATGGAGTGGGAGGCGTCGAACTTGATGCCGAGGTCCGGCAGTTCGCCGAGAACGATTTCCCACGTCGCCATGTCGCGGACGAAGTTGTGCCACGGGCAGTTGTAAACGGCGATTTTCACGCCGAGCGGTCCGGCGAAGTCGAGAAGCGTCCCGAACCATTCGATGGCGGCGGCGCAGTTGCGGAAGAGGCTCATTCCCTCCACGCGGTTGCAGCCGCAGTTGTAAACCGGACAGCCAATGGCGGCGCAAGCCGAGATTGTCTCCTTCGCCTCGGCTAGAAAATCTTCCCGGACTCTGCCATCGGCGTCAAGCGGTCCGCCGTCGCCATTCCATCTTCCGCACGCGAGCACGGGGAGGGCGTGACGCGCGACAAGCGCCTTGATTTCCTCGCGACGCGCGTTGAAGGCCGCTGCCTCTTCCGGAAAGTTGCAGCACGCCTCGATGAAGTCGAGTCCCTTGCCTTTGACGTATCGGAACGCCGCGTCGTCGCAGGCGTTGCGGATCATGCCGAGTTTCATTGATGTTTCCTTTTCCGGAAGACGGTTTCATTCACACGAAAAGAATTTCCTCGCCGGCAAACAGGAAGTTTCCGGCGACGGCGAATTCCGTCGCAGTCGGCGAAAAGGGAATTTGCATGCCGACATGTTCATGTCCGCAAAGAACCGCCTTGAGCAGCGGTTCCCTGCGGAGCGCACGGAGAAATGCGGCCGTGGCGCGGTCTTCGAGTTGGGCGCCGAAAACGCCGTCTGCCGGCGGAACGGCGGCGTCGGCGAATTTCGGGCGGCGCCAGTTCCAGAAGTGTCGCGCCATCCGCCAACTGTCGGCGTCGTGGATCGGCACGTGGACGCACAGCACGATGGGCAGACCTTTGTCGCGTTCCGCCCAGAAGCGTTCGATTTGATCCGGTTTGAAAGTACCGTAGGCGTTGTCCATCGCGACGAAATTCACGCCGCCGAAGACGCTCGCCTGGAAAAACGGATCAAACGGAAGCTCCGCCCGGAGCGTTTCGCGTGAAATGTCTTTGTTCGCCTCGGTTGGCGTCTCCTTCGGCGTCCCCAGCCACATCGACTGCGAAAACTCGTGGTTGCCCGAGCACCCCACCATGCGTCCGCCGGGACACAGTCCTGCGTATTTGCGCACGAGGGCGAAGTTGGCCCGGCTCTGCCAGTCGATGATGTCCCCAGTATGGACGACGAGATCAACGTGTTCGCGTGCCCAAAGCACCGAGTCTCTCAACGCTTCCTCCTGTCTTCCGCCGAAACAGCGAGTCCGCTTCAGTGAGAGTATCTGCTTTTCCGGCGGTTCGTCGTCGTCCGCCGCCGAAAGATGGGTGTCGGAAACGTGCAGCACCGAGAACGGCCGTTCAAGCCCGATTTCCACGGTGGCCATCCCGAGAGACAGGCGCTCGAAGCCTCCCCTGCGGGAAAACGGGGACAAATCCTCAAGAGGCACACGGGCCATGTTCACGCACCTCCGATCCGTTCGATTTCGATCTGGTAACGGAACGGGCGGATTTCTCCAAGCTCCTTGCGGAGGCGCTCTTCCTCCGCCGCGAGTTCCTCGCCGAGCGGAATCGTCTGTTCTGCCGTGTCCAGGACGTGGTTTCGAAAGTCCTTCCACGGAAGCGCTTCAGCCGCCTTGCGCGCCAGTGCGAAGAACGAGGCAAGCCCTCCGGAATCGTCCGGCGAAAAACCGGATTCGCGGATTTCGCGGACAACCTGCCCGCGCAGGAGCCGTGTCCTGACGAGTTCGGCAAGTTTCGCGCAAATCCCGGAGGCCTTCCTCGCCGACTCCTGGCATGGCGTTTCCAACACGGCAATGTTCACGCCGGCCGCCAGAACGCCCGCCGGGAAAACGCCGAGAGTCCGTCCATCCGTCTTGATCGCGTATGTTCCCGCCGCGAGATTCGAAACGGCCAGGATGTCCCTGTTCACCAGTTCCGTGACAGGCCATGCCTTGTTGAGTTTTCGGTACTTGTCCTCAACCGGCAGCGGCAGCGCCGACGGTTCCATCTCCATTGCGAACGATGTCGCTCCGCCCGCATCCGCCTTCGTCCGCGCGAACTCGCCGGGTTCGCCGGAATCCAACCATATCCGGCACGCCATCAGCAGCGAGGCCGCAGGGTCGGGATGGATTCTGTCGCCCGTGAAGCCCAGGTCCGGCCGACGCCTGTAGATTTCGGACAGCGGCTCGAAAATGTCCGAAAACCCCAACGCCTTTTCTTCCGCCGTTTTTCGCGCGATTTCACGACATCTTCCGAGCGCGCGGTTGGCAAGTTTGAGCTCGCGCAGGTTTGGCTGATTCCCCCACTCGTCGAATGGGGCGGGCGACACAATCTCCGCGCGCACGCCGTCCGCAAGAATCGCATCGACACACTTCGGAAGCCAGATTCCAAAATCCGCCAAGGCGGCATTGCGCCGTCTGACAATGGCATTGTCAGACGGGACTTCCTCACGCCAGTCTTCGCGTCCGATGTCGTTGCCTCCATAGAGGACGAGCGCCCGATTGCACCCGAGCGGCCGCCCGTCAAGTGGCCAACGTGCGCATCCCCTCTTGGCCGTTTCGCCGCTCTTTCCGCAATTCTCCACGCGAATGCCGGCTTGCGGCTTTCGAAGTTGGCAGAGAAGTTGCAGCGCAAACGGGTAAAAACCCATCTCGGTTTTCGAATCGCCGAAGCAGACGATTCGGTCGCCCTTTCTGAACTGGGCTATTCCGCCCTTTGATTGGCCGCCTTGCGTGTTCATCGTTCCACGTATTCCCATGCGCCGCTGCCGCTGCCGGTCGCCCAGAGGCGGCCGCCGTCGGCGTAGAAGCGCGGTTTCACGCCGGACGGGAAATCCATCCCGCCCGGAAGCTCGGAGAAGCTTTCGCCGAAGTCGTCCGTGACATAGACAACGCCGGGGCCCGGGACTACAAACCGTCCGGGGACGCGCCGGTCGAAGGCGAGCGGGCGGAACATCCCGGCGGGACCGCGTTCGACCTTCGCAAAAGTGCGGCCTCCGTCCGTCGAGCGGAAGAGTGCCCCTTCGCCATTGCCGCAGTTCGCGAAGAACCAGCCGTCGCGTCCCGGAACGGCCTTGATCGACGGCTGCACGACCACGCCGGACGAATCGACGACCCGCATGGAGAAATCGACCTTCGTCCAGCGGTCGTCTCCTTCGCCGCGCCGAAAGACCTGGCGCCCGTCCATGCTCCAGCACGTCATGTCGCCCGATTCGGAGACGGCCAGCGCCTCGCCGTTGCCCCACTCCATGAACTTGAAGAGGTTTTCGCCTTCGGGCAGGCCCTGCCCGAACCACTCCCATGTCTCTCCGGCGTCGAGCGAGCGGTAAACGCCGCCCTTGTTCTCGCCGACACGCCCGCCCATCGCAATGAAAAACTCGTCGCGGCGGGGGTGGACCGCGACGCTGTAGGCCGCGTAGAAGCCGTCGGCCCTCGTCCACTTCAAGTCGGGCTTCATTTCGGGCAGCCCCTTCTGGCCGCAAACGCGCCACGTCGCGCCGTCGTCCTCCGTCACGCGCACGGAGGGACGGAATTTGCCGCCCGCGACGAGCGCCAGTCCAGGTGTCGTCTGCGAGAAGGCGACGGAGTTGACGCTCTCCGAGAGGACGGAGCCGCCGCCGTCGCCCATGAGGGAGAACGACCGCCCGCCGTCGCGCGAAACGAACATCGGCGAATCGGCCGTGGCGTAGAAGACGACGGCGGGATCGAAAGGGCTTGCGTCGATGGTGAACTGGACGAGCGGCTGGACGCCGGAAATCCGCGTCCGCCAGTGGGCGCCGGCGTCCGTCGTCTCCCACGCGCAATACCAGTCGGTGACGAACCAGCGATCGGGGTTTCGCGGATCGACGACGATGGAACAGGCCATCGGCATGTGGTCGCGCGGCTTGAGCTCCTTTGCCGGCTCCGAGCGTTCCAGCGAAAGCGCCGGCACTTCGCGCCACGACGCGTCGGCCGCGTCGCGGCGGAAGACATTGCCTCGCGTGTCGCAGACGAGCAGGAACCCGTCGCCGGCGCCGATGGCCTTGTAGCGGCCGCGCAGGCATCCGTAGTTGTCCCAGACGTTGCCGGAAAGGCGGTCGAGCCCTTTTGAAAAGTCCTCCCACGTTGCGCCGCCGTCATGCGTCGCCAGCGACTCGCGCTCGCCGAAGAGCCCGACAACGCGCGGGTCGCCGTCGATTTGCGCGAGTTCTTCGGGGACGCGCGCCGCGCCCGTGTCAACCCACGTCGCGCCGCCGTCGTCGGAACGCAGGAGGCCACGCCGACGCGTCGGCTGCGGCCACGGGTTGGGGGCGCGCCCCTCGGCGAGGTCGCGCGACTCCTCCGGCACGTCCTCGAATCCGGGGGCGCAGGCCCAGACGCGGCCGGGAACGGCGCGGTCGTGGTGGATGCAGCTGAACCAGTAGCCATCCGTCCCGTCGATCTGGCGCCACGTTTCGCCCCCGTCGCGGCTCGCGACGATGCCGGTGCAGTCGCCGCCCGCCACCAGAACGTCCGGGTTGTTCGGGTCTCGCGAGAGAAGCTGCCCCATCCAGCGCCGCCGTCCGTTGGAGAGGAAGTTGCCGCGCCCGGTCTGCCTCCAGGAGCGGCCGCCGTCGTCCGAGACGACAATGCCGCCGACGATGCCCTTGCCGTCGCCCGAAGCGCAGACGATGCGGTTCTCGTCGCGCGGGTCGGGGCTGACGCTGCGCGCGCAGTCGAGCTGGAGGCGCCGCATCTCCCACGGCATCGCGCCGTGGAGCGGCCGCCACGAACGGCCGCCGTCGTCGGAGCGGTAGGGGCCGCCGACATCGACCGTCATGTAGAGGACGTCCGGGTTCCGCGTGAAGACGATATTCTGGACGAAGCCGCCGCCCTGCAGCGGCAGCAACCGCCAGCGGCCCGACGATGCGGGCGGGGCATCCCCGGTTTGCCCGCCACAACCGGCGGCCGCCGCTGCGGCGAACACCGCGGCCGACAGGAATACCTTGCGAACAGTTGTCATTTCCGATTCCAGTCCGGTATTCGGCAAGGGCCGCCCGCCGGGCGGCCCGTCGTGCGGATTTGAGACTAGCGGAAGCTGATCAGCGTTGCCTCGTCGCGTTTTGCGACCACGACCGAGCCGTCCGCCTCGACGCGGATGGACGTCTGCGACGGCCGGAGAGTCCTTCCGTTTACGCGAAGCGTCCAGTTCTCGAGGTTGGCGACCCCGGAAACCGCCGCGGAACTGCCGATCTTGAAGACGGTCGTCGGAGAGCAGTCTTTTCCGATGCCGGAAATCGTAGCGACGTCGATGAACCCGTTTGCGCCGAACGAAACGGATCCCGTGGCCGTGACGGCGTCCGCGGCGCCGTCGGTCGCCGCGATGCCGCCGCCGGCCGCGAAGTCCACGGCCTTGACGGAGACGTTGCCGCCGCTTAGCGCCGCGCCGGACGAAACCGCGACCGTCGCCTTCGGCACCGCAACGCGCAGGTCGAGCGTCCCGCCATCCACGGATATGGTGCCGTTCAGTTCGCCGATGCCGTTCTGCCCGAAACTGTATCTGTTGTATGCAAGCGAAAGCGTCCCGTCCCCCGTCTTGCGGAAACCGACTTCGACGCCGTCCTTGTAGATTCCGCTCCCCACGTTCTCCATCGCGAAGTTTGGCGCGCCGAAAGGCATCGTAAAGGTGAGATCCGCCGCCGCGTCGCCCGTGACGTCCGCCACGTCGAAGACGGTCTGGAGCGTCGAACCCTCGTTCATCCCGGCGGCGGGGTTCACGCAAAGATACTGGCAGGATTTCCCCGTCGCGGGCGCGACCGTCACGGGCGTCGAACCCGTCACCTTGAGGGTTCCGGCAATCATGCCGACGCCGGTTCCGTATTCGCCTTCGTTGAAAGCGACGGCGCTGTCGCAAATCCAGAGGTTTGGCACGGCGACCGGGCGAGTTGTCGAGGCGTCGCCGAAAACGAAGGTCGCGCCATTGGTCGCCACGAACGTCGCCGGGACGGCTTCGTTCGTGTATGCCTGACGGTTGCCGAACGGCCAGCGGCAAAGAACCGGGAGGCTCGCGTCCGGGCCGTCGAGAATGATACTGCGGTCTGCCATCAGGGAACCGAGAGCGGTTTGCGCGAGATTGGCCGGCTCGGAAATGGAGGAGCCGCCGGCGCGGAGCGTGCCCGTAATCTCGATATCGCCGGTGAACGTGCTGCTGGCATTCTCAAGCACGAGAGTCCCCTCGTCCACGGTGATCGTCCCGTTCACGCCGACCCAGCCGCGCATCGAGTCCTTGGCGGTGCCGTCCTCGATCGCCTTTTTGAAGACAAGCGTTCCCGCCCCGGTCTTGCGGAAGCCCGTGACGGCCGCTTCCGACGCGCGCCCGAGCATCAGCGAGTCGAACGTGACGTCCGCCTCCGCGTCGCCCGTGATGTCGTCCACCGCGATTTCCGTCTGTCGCGACGAGGCCAGTGCCAGCATCCAGGCCTGGCTGTTCTCCTTGAGGACGTATGGAGACGTGCCTTTGAAGGCGAGTTTTCGCGTCACTTTCAGCGCCCCGGTTCCCCAGAATCCCTTCTTTGAAGTGTCGAGCGTCCCGCCGTCGAGGATCAGGTCGCGGACGGCGGAATAGGGATACTGGTACGAGCCGGTGATTCCGGGCCGGAAGACTCCGTTCGTGTAAACGACGACGTTCACGCACTTGTCTTCGGCCTCGGCCGTATCCGTCTTCGCCCCGAGCATTGTGCTGCTCGGATTTTCGAGGGCGGCGCCGTCGTGGACGTAGATTGTCGGCTCGTAGTTGCTGAACGACCCGAACGGGGTGGTGTTGGCGGAGGTCGATTTGTCCTCGGAGGAGAGGATGCCGGCGTAAACGTGCCACGGGCACTTGTTGCCGTTCCAGCCATTTTGGACGGTGAGCTTGCCTGAACCGCGCTTGGAAAGGCTCCTTGTGTTGCCGCCTAAGCCGTTGTTGTTCTGGGCGGGGCCGAGGACGATGTCGGACGCGCTGTCGAAGACGACGTCGCCCGGCTGGAGCCATGCGCCGAAGGAGACGAGCGAACCGGTGAAGTCGGGGCCGATCACGACGTTCGATCCGTTCGCGTAGGTTCGCAGAAGGTCGGAGCCGTCCATTTTCCACGTTGCCGTGGAGGTGTCCCAGGTGGCGTCGGTCGAGCTTTTGAGCGACAGGTATCCCGTGTAGTCGGCACGGGCGGACGTCGCCAGCAGCGACGAGGCAAACAGGGTGGAGGCAAAGAGGCGGAGTTTGTTCATCGGGAGTTTCCTTTGGGGTTTTTGGAGAGGAGATGTCATGGATGCCCGTTTCCGGCACGGGTCACCACCCGCCTTCCGGGTCGAAGACGCGGACGTAGTCGACGAGGAAGTCGTCGCCGGCCGCAGCGGCGGCTTCCAGGCCGTCGGCGATTTTCAGGGTCGGGGCGGGAACGGGATCGTCATCGTTTTGCATGGGAATGATTTCCCCCAATCCTCCCCGTCGAATCAATCGGATTGTTGCGCCTTGCACTTTTGCGACATTCCCGCGCTAAAAGTCTCAATCTTTAACCTTAAGCACGACCTTCCCGACATTTTCACCACGTTCCAGGATGGCGTGGGCGTCGGCGGCGCGCTCGATTGGCAGAACGGCGTGGATTGTCGGGACAATCTCCCGCGATTCGAGCTTGGGCCAGACATCACGCACGAGGCGCGCTAGGAGCGCCGCCTTTTCCCCCTGGTCGCGCTTGCGCAACATGCTTCCTTTGAGGTTGATGCCGCGCGTCAATATCGCCCGCAACGGAATCGTTGATGTCGTCCCCGCAAGCGTCGAGATGAGAACCCAGCGGCAGCCCTCGTTCACGAATGGAAGAGCTTTGCCGAGTGTCTCGCCGCCCAGACAGTCTATGGCGACATCGACAGGATGCCCAGCCTCGGCTTCTCGTTTCAGCACTTCGGCGACATCCTCCAATGACGTGTCGATAACAACGTCGGCAGGGAGGTGCGCGATCTTGTGGCGGATGGTGTCAGATAGGACTGACGTGATGACGTAGGCGCCGAAGGCGTGCGCCATCGGGATGCCGACGGAGGCGAGTCCGCTCGCGCCGGCGGGGAAGAAGAGCGTTTCGCCGGGTCGGAAACCGCCTTCGTCGAAAAGGTTCAAGTAGCATGTGGCATAGGCTTCCGGGAGCGAGGCCGCCTCTTCAAAGGAAAGGCCACGCGGAATGGGCATCGCCATCCCCTCCGGGACGGCAGCGTATTCGGCGTAGCCTCCACCGCCCAGAAGCGCACAGACCCTGTCGCCGACCTTCCAGCGCACAACGCCTTCGCCAATCTCATGGACGATACCGGCGACTTCAAGCCCCATCCATTCGGGCCAGCCGGGCGGTGGCGGGTACTTGCCCGCCCGTTGTAGGAGGTCTGCGCGGTTGAGCGCCGCCGCATGGACTTCGATTACAATCTCACCGGCCTTTGCGGACGGCGTTTCGACTTCAGACCAGACGAAATCTCTCGTCTCGCCCCGTATCAGCATTGCTTTCATTTTCCTTGCTTCCTTATCAAGAGTTTCTCCAGTCGAATACCGTGCCGACTGGGAAGGACGGGTCGTCGCAAAGCGCCCGGTAGATTCCGGGAGCGGCCACAGGGGCGGCCACCCGCGAGACGATTGGCCTCACGCGAAACTTCTTCGCGGAAATCAGATCAAGGATGGCCAGGCAGTCGTCGCGGTGCGTCCAGTGGTGCGGGTAACTATCGACCTTCGGCCGAACAAAATTGTGCGCCCCGATGAGCTTTACACCGGGCCGGTGGACTTTCATGTAGTAATCGACGGCGCAGTCGGAGACGCGGGTGCATCCCAAAAGCGCGACGCGGCCCATCCACGAGGCGCAGTCGAGCGCCTGCGACATTGCTTTGGAAACGCCAGTCACTTCAACGCAGGCGTTTACACCGCGCCCCCTCGTGAGCCGCTTCGTCTTCCCGGCGAAGTCGTTTTCCGTCGGGTCGATGGCATGATCGGCTCCTAGTTCCAGCGCCAGCGCGCGCCGCGACGGATTCAGGTCTGCGGCGATTACGGGATTGGCGCCGGAGAGCGCGAGGAACTGCACGGAGAAGAGGCCAAGGAGTCCAAGGCCCATCACCATTGCCGACTCCCCGATTTCTACCTCAAGCTTGCGGACAGCGCCGAGGCCCATCGTGGCAATGATGACAAAAGCGGCATCAAGCGAGTCGATGTTTTCGTCATCGACTTTCACGAGCTGCGACTCGTCCGCCACGTTCCAGTTCGAGTGGATGCCGTGATAGACGAGAACCCTGTCTCCGTCCGCGACCGAAGACACGCCTGGACCGACGCGCGCCACGCGTCCTACTCCGCAATAGCCGAGGCGCTTCGGGAAATCGCTCCCGCCGGCGTTCGGCATTCCCATGATGCAGGCGCGTTCGGTTCCGCCGCTGACGACGGTGTATTCCATTTTAACTAGGACATTGCCGCCCGCAACGTCCGGGATCGGCTCGTCCATGAGTTCTGCGGTTTTGAGTCCCGTAAAGACGATGCTTTTACGTGTCATGTCAAGTGAGTTCCTTTCAGGAGTGGGCAGGGTCGATGCCGCAGGCGCGCAGAAGCGTCCGCTCGACAGCGAGTTCGTGTTCGTATCCGAAGGGGTTTTCGGTTTCGCCGCGCACGATGCGGGCGAAGTCGATGAGCTGTGCGTCGTAGCGTCCGCCTTCAATCTTGATGTCGGGCCATGTCCTGGCGTCGGGGAGTGAAGACTCGTCAAGCGCCCAGGGCGGGATCGGCCCGCGCCAGGCGACGGACATCTTCGTCGGACGTTCCAGCGGCTTGATCTCAACCGTTCCCCCGGTGCCGCAGACGACGAGCTGGCGGCGGTGGTAGCCGTTCGCCTCCAATGAGGTCGTGCGCACTGTGCAGGTGGCGCGGGGGTAGTGGAGGACGGCGAGGCCATTGTCGATGCACCGGGCGACTCCGGGAAAACTGTTCTTGTTGTGCGGCACGACCTTCTCCGGTTCGCCTAGCATGCAGACAATGAGGTCGATCAGGTGCGAACCGAAGATATACATGTCGCCGCCCTTGAAGTTGGAGAGCCACCGGCGGTAGCCGTCCGTGTGCGACGTGCTCATTTGGCAGTCGATCTCGAAGATGTCGCCTAGCCGACTGTCCCGCACCATGTCGATGCACTCGCGGATGGCGGGGTTGTAGCGATACATGTAGGCCATCTGGAACGCCTTGCCGCCACGGCGCTGCGTCTCGACAAGTTCGCGGAAGGCGGCGTAGTCCTCGCCTCCGGGCTTGTCCATGCGGACGTGGAGGCCGCGCCGAGCGCAGCGGAGGGCCGCCGCTTCGTTGTCCGGCACGTCCTTTTCGACGCACACCGCCTCCAGCCCATTCGTTGCGAGGAGCTCCTCCTCGCTCATAAATGGCAGACCTCTGTAGGACTCCAAGCCGGCCCGGCGCTCCAGCCACGCCGGATCGTCCTCGGCGACGCCGACGACATCGAAAAACTGCGGGAGCCTCCGCAGGGTGTCCATGGTGGCGGAGGCGTGGTTATGGCCAATGCCGATTTGCGCGATTCTAATTGGTTTCATGCGTCTCCGGGGCGATTGCCTGCATGTCCGTTCTCGTTCCGTTTCTGTGCAATTAATTCTTGCAGATTCCAGGGGTCAAATCAATCGGATTGTTGCGCCTTGCACTTTCGCGACATTTCGCGACGGGTTGACAACACCATTGAGTCCGGCGAGAATATGTGCGCACACACGACAAGGAGCCGCACACATGAACATCACGCTTTCCGCACCTCCCGAAACGATCCGCATCGTCCGCCAGTGGGCGGACGAACAGCATACTTCCCTGAACCAGTACATCCGGGACTGCCTCGAAGAGAAGGCAACCGACGTCCAGCGCGAACGCCAGCGCAAGGCGGAAGAGTTCAAACAATTTCTTTCGTCACTTCATGTAAAAATGCCCGAAGGCTGGAAGTTCGACCGGGAAGAAGCGAACGCCAGGAGGTAGGCCGTGGTTTTGTTCGATACCAACGTTCTCGTTTATGCCGCGATGGAACAGGACCTGCGCAAAAGAAAAATCGCGGCTGACGTGCTTTCCGTCGCACAACGTGACGGAACGGGTGCTGTTTCCCTTCAAATCCTGCGGGAATTCGCCAACGTCCTTTACAAGAAGTCAGATATTCCCGCAGCGCGCATCCGTGCCATCGTTACGGGATTCGCCAAATCGATTCCCTGCGTCATCGACACTCCCGAAATGATGGAGCGCGGGATGGAGATCAAGGCGCGGCACGGAATCCAGTTTTACGACGCGCTGGTGGTGGCCGCCGCAGAGGCATCAGGATGCGACACCGTCTTTTCCGAGGACATGGCGGACGGTGCCGAATACGGCTCCGTCCGCGTCGAAAACCCCTTCAGGCGTAAATGAGCAAACCGGCGCAGAGGAGGCTTGTCGTAGCCGCCATCTCGCTGGACTCGGTGGCCGGCCGGGAGGCGCTGCGCGGCGTGACGTCCGCGGCGGAGCGCCTCGGATGGTCGCTGGAAACCGTGGATTTCGATTTCATCCGCAAGGACTGGACCCCCTACCGAAGCCTTCTTGCAAGGGCCGACGGCGCCATCGTCAGGCCGGGCGACGCCTTGGCCGACGGAACCCTTGCCGCGCTCGGCATTCCGATCGTGGCGATCGACCATCTGGACCCAGACTGGAGTTCCGCCATCCCGAGAAGGAGTCCCGGCAAAGGCCCCTGGGCATCCGTCTGCATCGACACGGAAGCGCTTGTCGCCGCTGCCGCGGACGAACTTCTCGCCACCGGGCGCAAGTGCTTTGCCTTCGTCCCCATGCCGAGGGCCAACCCATGGAGCAAGGTGCGAGGACGGCTTTTCAAGGCGCGCATCCGAGATGCTGGCTGCATCGCGTGTCTCTACGAACCGGTCACGGAGTGGAACTGGGCCGAGGAGCGGGAGTCGCTTTCGCGCTGGTTTGCGCGCCTTCCGCGCCCGTTCGGCGTCTTTGCCGCCAACGACATGCTTGCCAAGTTCGCCCTGGATGCATGCCGCGCCGCGGGGCTTGACGTCCCGCGGGACGCTGCCATCGTCGGGGCGGACGACGACCCGACCTTCTGCCTCACGGCGCGGCCGAACCTTTCCAGCGTCCGCATCGACTTCGAGGAGTCCGGGCGCCTTGCCGCCGGGACGCTGGATTCTCTGTTCGGGCGACCTCAGCCGAAGAGGATCCTGTTTCCCCGATACGGCGTCCTTGGCGTGGCCCGCCGCGCCAGCACGCGAGTCGATCCGGCTCCGGAGCAACGCGCCGATCCACGACTCGGCGACGGTCTGGCATTTGTCGAATCGCGCTCGTCCGACCCCCTCATCGGTGTCGGCGATGTGGCCAGGGCCATGGGGGTCGGACGCCGTCAGGCCGAACGCATTTTCGCGGCGAACGGCAAGTCGATCCGGCTGTGCATCGAGGAATCCCGTCTCGTCCGGGCCAGGAACTTGCTCGCGGGCAGCGACAAGACCGCCGCCGCCATCGCCGTCGAATGCGGCTTCGCCTCCGAGACGTACTTCTCGCGATTGTTCCGCCGCCGACACGGCATGTCCCCGGGAACGTGGCGGCGGAACGAGACCTTTCGCCCGGTGCGGCGGGGAGACCCTCCTCAGGCGCCGCGGTAGCCGTTCGGGTTGTCGTGCTCACATCCGGCGGCGGATGTTGTGATAGGGAACAGCGAGGTCTGTCCCCGCTGGAACAGCGAGGTCTGTCCCCGCTGGATCCGTCACCCCAGGGAACAGCGAGGTCTGTCCCCGCTGAATCCGTCACCCCAGAGGCGGAGCGTTAGCGAAGCCATCGGACTCATCGGAGTTCA